>CAYXSD010000203.1:0-3182 GCA_964466335.1 uncultured Spirochaetales bacterium | reverse complement strand
CGGCTTCTACGCTGCCTGAAAATTTCGGGGTTATATCCAGACAGATATGCCCCGCAACTACCGCGTTGGGCTGGTTTCCTGTTTCCGACATGCCTTTCCTCTCCTTCCGTTAAAATAGGTAAGGCAATTGCAAAATGTGATTTCACAATTGCCTCTGGTGCTTCTATTTCAGATGTTCTTCCAGAAAGCTCTTCTCCTCTTCTCTGCTCCATGAATCGACGATTTTCAAGTCCAACTGTTTAATGTGGGGATAGAGAATCACCTTGCCCTGCACCTCGTTCTTCTCGATCATGTGGAGGACCTTAATAGCATTGTCCAAGCTTCCCACTCCGGCCACGTAGTTTCCAGGATCGATATCGCCCTTCTTTATGGCGTCCAATGTTTCGATGTAGTCGTGAGGGTCTCCACCGGAGGAGCCGGCTACCTTAATTTCATCGTAATGGACACGTATATTGTCCAGCTCCAGGAGGGAATCTCCCTTCTTAAGCCCGCCGAAGAGGTTCGCCACTCCGCCGAACCCAAGCCACTTCATCGCTTCGTTCTGCACCTTACGGATCCCCACGGCCATAATAATATCATCAGCCATGGCTCCGCCGGAAACCTTCTTTATAAAGGCTTCCGCTTCGTCTGAGGATACGGCGTGGAGGTTGATGCCCCGTTCCTTCGCCTTCGGTCCCAGGACACGGTTGACCCAGTCCCGGTTTTTTTCAATCGGGTCCACAGTAATAAGATTCTTAGGCTTGTACCGCATGGCCAGTTCCACGTGGATCTTCCCCATACTTCCCACGCCTACAACCACGCAGGTGCCTCCCTCTTTGATTCCCAGCTTAGCGTACCGGGGTTTGTCCGGGGCATCCTTGTAGATGTGCACATGCCGGGTGTGGGCGGAGACCACACAGGATATGGGTTCGGTCATGGATACAGAATAGTAGGGTATGCTCTGGTCCGGAATGGGAATCATACAATTCCCGGTAAGGATCTCCTCCCCGACGATGAAATATTCCGCTAACTGCCCACCGGCGGTGTAGCCCACACCCACCTTGTTCATTCCTTCGGCGTTGTCGTTGTACCGCTCCCGGTGGTTAATAGGCCCCACATCCACGGCGGGCTGTATGCCGTAGCGCTCTCCCGGTTTATACTTATCCTTTAAGTTCTTTCCAATTTTCACCAAAGTAATGGAGCCCTCGTCCCCGAGGGTGAGGGGCCACTTCGACGGGTCCCACCCGTTAAGGTACTTGTGTTCCGATCCCTGGGAAAGGATCTTCAGGATGGATGTACAGACCCCCGCCGCGTCCACCCGGGCAAGGAGCTGGTCGGGCCCCGGTTCCGGTACAGGGATTTCTTCTATCTTAAGACCTTCGAATCCCTTTCCGTGCAGTCTTACCGCCTGCATAGTTTTGGGAATACTGGGATTACTTGCCTCTTCTATGTATGTTTCAAGTTTTGACATGTTATTCTCCTCCGATTTGGTTTCTTTTCTCTATAATACTTATCAAAATGTTCAATGTCCATCATTTTAGCCGCTTTCCTCTCCCATGGGGATACCCACGTAGGAAACCGGGTCGCCAACGGAAAGACCCAGTTCTTCAGCACAGTTCCCCTCTCTGACGGCCAGCTCCAGAAAGCCGTAACTTCCCCAGTAGGAGAGGGGGTATCCTCTAGGCACTGCTCCGTAATGTCCCGCCATGGAAATTGCTGTTTTTTCGCTCGTCCCTCCATCGAAACTGCAGTTTACAACAGCAGCCGCGCTCCCGCCGGAGGGGCGAATATCGTTAACATGGATGGATGTAACGCAGTTTCCGAAGGTGTCCGTATGCATTATTACCCCCTCGTTTCCCCTGGATTCAAAGAGGGGCAGACTGACCGGCTGGACCTCATGACTCACCATATCCCTAAGGATGGAAAACATGAAGTTGTCTCCTGACGCGGAAGCACTTATATCTCTGAGGGTCCGGGCGGCAATTCCGGCCAGAGGAGCGAAGAGGTCCCGCCCGTCAAAGGTGGAGCTGTAGGTCGGTTTCCGGGAATGCAAATCGGAGAGAAGCTCCTCAGATGCCCTGAAACAGCGAAGTTCCCGGTTGATCCGATGCAGAAGTCCAAGCGTACCGTTGTCCGGGGTTACCACCAATCGCGTTCCGTCGGTAGCAATGCACTCCCGACGCTGGGAACCTACTCCGGGGTCCACCACGGAGAGAAAGACCGTACCCGGCGGGTACCAATCCCACAGGGAAAATAAGACATAGGCGGCAGAGGAAATGGAGAAGGAGGGTACCTTGTGGGAAATATCGACGGGTCGTGCTTCCGGGCACAAGCTGAGCAGCACCCCTTTCATTACACCGGCATAGCCATCGGAATTGCCGAAATCACTCATAAGGGCAACAATAGGATGGGTAAAATTGCGCTGTACGGGTATGCCTTCCATACACTCTCCGGCCCCCATCGTACCATACCCTCCTTTAAAAATCACCTTACCCTGGCGCCAAGGTCAGCATATCCGGAACGCTTTTTTTCCTTCCTCTGCCTCTTTTACCATTACAGAGGCTCTTTCACAATTGTCATTTTTCAGAGGCTCTAACATAAAAAGCTTGTACAACCGAGGCCCCACCAGGTATCATTGTAAGGGGAAAAAATAAGGGGAGAAAAGAGGATGGAAGAGTCTTCAGTTATAGAGAATATCTTAGAAGCCGTACCTGTTCCAATTTTTATTGTGGACAAGGAGCGCAAAATCTACGAGGTGAACAAGGCGGCCGCGGAGCTGGCCGAGGGTTCAATGGAGGGCATTCTCCACAATCGACTCGGCGAAGCCCTTCACTGCATTCACCACGAGAAATCCGGGGAGATGTGCGGTATTACTCCCTTCTGCGGGGACTGTGTCATTAACAATGCTATTACCGAAGTTTTACATGGCGGAACAATATACCGAAAAAAACACCACCTTATTGTCCTAAAAGATGATATCCAGCAGTTCAACCGATTTCTTCTTACCGCGTCTCCTCTTGCCCTGGCGGATGAGGAGCTCGCTATTCTCGTGCTGGAGAATGTTACAGATTTCTAGCTTTCTTCCTCATTAATTCTTAGGATCTTTCTCACCCGTTCTTCAATCTTTCCGATCCTCTGCCGGGAGTCAAACTTCTTTAAAATCCGAAGTTTTAGCTTTGCCCGTTTTGTCTCCCATTCCCGGG
>CAYXSD010000202.1:0-3239 GCA_964466335.1 uncultured Spirochaetales bacterium | reverse complement strand
TCAATTTCTTCTTGAGAAAAAACTTCCATTAGGCTACCATTGCTCCCGACCAGTCTAAAAATCGCTAGATATTCTCAAAAATAGAGGGAGGAGGATGGTGGACGGAAAAAAACATTTACTACTGGTGGAGGATGAAAAAATACTAGCCCTTTCTGAGGCCAAGAAATTGAATGGTCGAGGATATGAGGTGACCATTCTCCACTCCGGCGAAGAAGCGGTTGAATTTATTCAAAAAGCTCCGAGGAAAACTCCTGATTTGGTGCTCATGGATATCGATTTGGGAGATGGGATGGACGGCACCGAGGCGGCGGAGGAAATTCTCGGTATACGGTTTTTGCCCATCGTTTTTCTTACATCTCACTCTGAAGAAGAAATCGTCGAAAAGGTCCGAAAAATTACCCGCTACGGGTATGTTATTAAGAATTCCGGAGATTTTGTCCTCTTCTCGTCCATTGAGATGGCATTCCAACTCTACGAGGCCCATGCGCAGGTTATGCGGGACCAGAAAAAATACATGACAATTTTTAACAACGTGAACGACGCTGTCTACCTTCATAAGGTCACCCCGGAGGGCAGTTCGGGAGGATTCCTTGAAGTGAATGATGTGGCCTGCAGTCAGTTGGGATACAGCCGGGAAGAGTTTCTCTCTATGTCGCCTTCTGATATCGACACTCCAAAGAATGCGGAATTAGAAATAAAAAGACTATCTACCATTACTAATGAAGGGACAATCCGTTTCGATACCGACCACGTAACTAAAGAGGGTGAGGAAATCCCTGTGGAGGTCAACTCACAACTCTTTTATTTGAAAGGGGAAAGGGTGATACTCTCCGTGGCCAGGGACATGCGGGAGAGGAAAGAGAAGGAGGAGCGATTAAGATTTCTCTCCATGGTAATGGACCAGATCCAGGACCGCATTACCGTTACCGACTTGGAGGGGAACATTACCTATATCAATGAAGCGGAAGCGAAGATGTTCGGTGTTCCGAAAGAGAAGTTGCTCGGCAAAAATATCTCTTCCTACGGGGATGATTCCTCACGGGGCGGTACTCAAGAGGAGATCCTTAAGGAAGCTAAGGAGAATGGCCGCTGGAGGGGCGAGGTGGTTAATTATACCCCAAGCGGGGAGGAGAGAGTTTTGGATGCTCGTGTCCAGGTGATTCGCGATGAAAAGGGTAAAGAGATCGCTCTCTGCGGGATCAGTACAGACATAACAGAGAGAAAGGAGCTGGAGAACAATCTTCGGGTACGGGAGGAGAATCTGGATGTGACCCTTAATTCCATAGGGGACGGGGTTATTGTAGCAGACACTACAGGACGGGTAACCAGGCTTAATCCTAAAGCAGAGGAACTTACCGGGTGGTCTCAGGCAGCGGCAGAGGGGAAGTTCTTAGACGAAGTGTTCAACATAATCAACGCGAAAACCCGGGAGCCGGCTTTTCAACCCTTTCAAAGGGTGATTTCCACCGGCGAGGTGGTAGGATTGGCAAACCATACGGTCCTCATAGCCCGGGACGGCACGGAACGGCAGATCGCCGACAGCGCCGCGCCTATACGAAGCAAAGACAGGTCTCTTATTGGAGTGGTCCTGGTGTTCCGAGATGTCACCTTGGAGTATCGCCTTCAGGAGGAGCTTCGGGAGAGTAAGACCCGTTTGGAAACGGCCCAGCGTGTGGCATCGTTAGGGAGCTGGGAGTTCGATTTTTCCACAGGGCTGGTAAAGGCATCTAAAGAGGCACATAGGATCTATGGAATCCCCCAGGGTGAATTAACAATTCAAAAGGCCCAATCTGTGGTGCTTGCCGAATATCGTCCAAGGATGGATGAGGCTTTGAAGGATCTTATAGAAAAGAAACTTCCCTACGATATAGAGTTTAAGATTCGAAGAGAGGATGACGGAAGGATTGTCCACATCCATTCAGTCGCCGAGTACGATCCGGAGCATAACAGAGTTCTTGGGACTATTCAGGACATTACGAAGAGGAAAGAGGCGGAACAGAGGCTTAGGGAAGATGAAGCGGAGATCTCCGAACTCTTAAAGGAGAAGGAACTCCTCTTACAGGAGGTCCACCATCGGATAAAAAACAATATGAACACCATAGCCGGACTTCTCTCCCTGCGCGCGAATTCGGTTAATGAAGAAGATACAGCGAACATCTTGGAGGAGATGCGTAACCGCGTCTACAGTATGCAGCTGATCTACGAACGGCTCTACCGAACGGACGATTATCTTACCATCAATGTGGAAGAGTACGTACAGGACCTTTTAGCGGATTTGACGGACAGTTATCTCGGGGAGAACGGTAAGAAGTACATTGCTATTGAGAGTACGATAGAGGACGTCCCTATAGATTCCAAAAAGATATTTCCTTTGGGTATTATTATCAATGAGCTGGTTACCAATGCCCTCCGTCATGCCTTCGATGATGGGGAGACCGGGAAAATATCAGTTATCCTGGATAAAGAGGATGATGGAGGGATCCTCCTTACGGTGAAAGACAGCGGGCGGGGCCTTCCCGATGGCTTCTGTCTGGATAAAAGCGGCGGGTTTGGGTTCAGTTTGGTAGAGATGCTGGTAAAGCAACTCAAAGGAAAGATGTCCCACGGTCCGGGTCCCGGAGACAGGGGTACCATCTTCACTATTTCTTTTCCCCTTTAAGGATTCTATAACACATATTGGCCGGACCTCTATTTTTTGAGTACATTCTATGTGGAGGTGTGTATGTTTATAGGAATGCAAAGAGAAAATTGGGGGCTGTCAGTCCTGCGCGGAGTTCTTGCCGTTATTATTGGTCTTCTCGCGCTTTTCCTGCCGGATATAACCGTTTCAGCACTTGTTATGCTCTTCGGGTTTTTCATTCTCTTCGATGCCGCGGCGTCCTTCGTGTCCGCATATAAAAGGAAAAAAGTGGATTTACCCTGGGGCTTGCCTGTTGTAAAGGGTATTCTCAGCGGTATTGTTGGAATACTTGCTATTCTCCTGCCTTCGGCCATGGCGGTGGCGATCATTTTTGTAATAGCAGCCTGGGCCATACTGACGGGTATAATGGAGATTGCCGGTGGAATACAGGTTATTAAAACCAACGGCGGAAGCTGGTTTCTTTTGGCGCTGGGCATCCTCTCTCTCCTCTTCGGTATTCTCCTAGCCCTCTCCCCAGGTGCCGGAATAGTACTGCTATCAGTACTTATAGGGCTTTTTGCCCTCCTCTTCGGCATCGCCCAGATTTGGATTGGGATAA
>CAYXSD010000201.1:0-3577 GCA_964466335.1 uncultured Spirochaetales bacterium | reverse complement strand
CAATGCAAAGATATCATTAGGAGAGACATTAATGCGATTAAGCGACGAAGGAAATCCTGGTATTCGGAGTATTCTTGTATACTCTTCCCGGACAGGAAATACGGAAAAACTTGCTCGGGGGGTATACGCAATCCTGACCGGAGTGGACTCCGCGGGGGACCAGGAAGGGGGTAATGGGCTTTCATCCGAGGCTCGTGGAGCCGGAAACAGGTCCCTTTTCACCTTGGATTTGGCATCGATAACTGAAGCCCCGGATCCTGAAAAGCACGATACGATTATCCTCGCCTTTTGGGTAAATCGAGGCTATCCCGACGAGGCTTCCCTAGCATACCTTAAACGAATTGAGAAGAAGCGGATCGGTTTTCTGGCGACCCTTGGCGCATATCCGGATTCAGACCACGCGGAAAAAGTCAAAAACCGCGTTAAAGACCTTATCTTAGAGAGGAACGAGTTTATAGGGAGTTTTTTCTGCCAGGGAAAGCTGGACCCGAAACTTACGAAGAAGTTTACGTCTCTGCCCCCGGACCATCCTCATGCCATGACGCCGGAACGGGCGAAGCGTCACCGGGATGCAGCGTCTCATCCCGACGAAAATGACATTGTCGAAGCGGCTTCAGTGTGCCGCGACATGCTTTCTTTGGGGGGATAGCGCTGTGGCTGATCAATCCCTGGGGACCCTCCTCCGCTCTATACTAAAAGCAGGGCCGAAAGCGCTTACCGTCCCAATTCTGCTCATCTGCCTGGTAGTCCTCGCAGCGGTGGGAATCGGTGTAGGAAGCGTGAAAATTCCCCTTCCCCTGCTTTTGCGGGTACTCACCGGTACGGCGGAAGAGCTTCCGGGTTATCTCTCTATGATCGTATTCCAGATTCGCCTTCCCCGCGTATTCATGGCTGTTCTCATAGGGATGATGCTCTCCTCCTCCGGAGCGGTGGTTCAGGCGGTATTCCACAATCCCCTGGCGGACCCCTACATAATTGGAATAAGCGCCAGTGCTGTCGCGGGGGCTGTGTTGGCGTTCCTCTTGGAGTTGCCGGATTATCTTTACGGAGTTTTTGCCTTTTTCGTTTCCGTGGCGGTCACCTTTCTCATCTTCCGCCTCTCTATGCGCAGGGGGGCAGCCCGGGTTACGACACTGTTGATTATCGGGGTTGCCATATCCAGTTTCCTGGGTGCCTTTACCTCCTTTGCTATGTATGCTGTGGGAGAGGACTCATACAGGATTATTGTGTGGACCATGGGTTTTCTGGGGTCCGCCTCCTGGCTTCGGGTGGGTATCCTTGTGTTTCCTTTGGTGTTTTCCTTGATCTTCTTTTTTCTTCACCGACACGATCTGGATGCGCTGATGCTGGGAGATGAGGAGGCCCACGCCCTGGGTATCAATGTGTCTAAGTTAAAGAAGCAGCTTTTGGTGGTCTCCGCCCTTATTGTCGCTTTTTCGGTGGCTTTCAGCGGTCTTATCGGTTTTATCGGGCTCATTGTCCCTCATACCATGCGTCTACTCATCGGTCATAGTAATACGAAACTCCTCGGTGTTTCAGCTTTGGCCGGAGGGGTCTTTCTCCTCTTTGCCGATACCCTGGCGCGGAATCTCCTGGCCCCGGTGGAAATACCCATTGGGGCCGTAACGGCATTCTTCGGCGCGCCTTTTTTTATCTATCTTGCCACGAAGGGCAAGAGAGGAGGATTGTTGTGAACGGAAAGGTCCCAAGAGAGCCTTTACATGTCCGAAAAAGCATTGGGGATGAGAGTACAGGGAATGAAGGAACTCCAGTGGGAAAAAACACTGTTGTAAAAGGGAGAGACCTTTATTTCTCCTACGGGGGAGATCCAATCCTAATCGGATTGAGTCTCGATGTGTACGGCGGGGAGATCCTGGGTGTTCTGGGTCCCAACGGATCCGGGAAAACTACCCTGCTTAAAAATCTTCTTCTCTACCTTAAACCAAAAAACGGATCAATTACTTACTACAACGGTTCTTCCGGAGAGCTCTCCGAAGCCGAACTTACTTCGGGGGCAATCGCGAAACTATCTTCCCTGGTGCCCCAACGTTCCGGCGGCGGCGGGTCCCTTACCGTTTTCGAAATGGTAATGTTGGGGAGATTGCCCCACTTAAAGAGCCGATGGTCCGGATTTTCCGATCTCGACCATGAAATGGTGGAGGGTGTCATGGAGTGGCTCGGGATCCTCCGGTTTCGGGACCGTCCCTGCCTGAATCTATCGGGTGGGGAATTCCAAAAAGTGCTTCTTGCCCGGGCTTTGGCGCAGGATACGGAGATTCTCTTTTTGGATGAAGCCACGGCCAATTTGGATATGCACCATGCTGTGGAAATTATGGACCTGGTCCGAGATAGAGCGGGCCGGGGCAAAACGGTAATAGCCGTAATGCACGACTTGAATCTTGCCGCGGCCTACTGCGACCGGGTGCTTCTCATGAAAAAGGGAACTGTACATTACCAAGGCACACCGAAACAGGTGTACTCCCCGGAAGTCATCCGAGATATTTTTGGGATGGATCTTTACCTCTCTGAAGATGAAGAAGGGGTCCCCTTTGTTCTTCCTCGGGTCTCGAAATTAAACAAGAGGGGTCAATCCCCCCGACAAAAGGAGTGTTGTTTCAATGGTCACCAATAAACGATTTCGCTCTCACCATGATTCTCTCCGTGCCCTCGCCCATGCGCTGGAGAGAACAGTAGACTCGGAGAGGGATACCACCCCGAAGGGAAGTACCGATAATCCGGTGGTCCCCGAGTTTAATCAGCTTCTTCAAACAGTGCCTGTCCCCGCGAGACGGGGGGTATACATCCATGTTCCCTTCTGCGACCGGATCTGTTCCTTCTGCAGTATGAACAGGGACCACTCAACCCTGAATGACTTGCGCGCTTATACCGACAAGTTGATATCTCAACTGGATGAGGTAGGAAAGACTCCCTACGTCCGGGGCGGTGATTTTGACGCTATCTACTTCGGCGGGGGCACCCCCACTGTCCTTCCAACGGCAGAGTTAGAGCGGGTGCTTTCTGCCCTGGTCTCCCGTATTACTACGACCGAGTCCTGCGAATGGACCGTGGAAACCACCTTGCATAACCTTTGTCCGGAGAAGCTTTCGCTAATGCGCGAAGCGGGAGTGAACCGCCTCAGTATCGGCATACAGACCTTTTCCGATAGGGGACGCGCGCTTTTGCATCGATCGGGAAAGGAGGAGTGGGCCGTACAAAAGCTTGAGGATATTCGTAAGGCCTTCCCCGGTACCCTGGGGATTGATCTTATCTACAGTTATCCCGGACAGACCAGGGAGGAGGTCCTGGCGGATGCCGAATGGGTGAAACGCCTCGATATAGACAGCGTTAGTTTTTATTCCCTTCGGGTCCACAGCAAGTCCCTGTTAGCTGAACGGTTAGACCGAAAAGAGGTGTCCTTTCCTCGGACCCTACAATCCGACTTTAAGCGACATAATGAACTGTACCGGACCCTGCTAACAGGGGGATATGAGCTATTAGAGCTTACCAAGATGGTAAAACCATTCCGGGACGAGTATCGCTATATAAAAATCCGTTATGCCAATGAGGACCTTCTCCC
>CAYXSD010000200.1:1286-3590 GCA_964466335.1 uncultured Spirochaetales bacterium | reverse complement strand
ATCTGGTCGAGAAGAGAAATATCCCTCTCCGCCTCCTCTCTAACAGCCTCCATTCTCCTGTCCCGCTCCGCGATAAGGTCCTGAAGTTCCCGTCCGGCGGTCCGGAGATTATTTTCCAGTTTCTTGGCCCGGTCTAAGACCTCTTTCAGGTTTACATCGGCGAATTCCTCTATGTTTACGGGGACTTTTTTACTCTCCTCCTGAATGTAGAGGGTCACAAGAACGGCAGCAGCGGAAAAAATTCCCACAAAAATTACAATAGCCAGAGCGACAAAGGGGTTGCGATTCCGTTTTGTCTTGGCGAACTCCTCGTCCAGTTTGTAATCCTGCCGCGCCGCGGAACGAATGTCCTGGGCACGAAGGAAATGGCGCTTGCTCTGGGTAACTAAATCTTTTATTTTGTCGTCATTGTCCATATGCCGTTCCATCCTTTCGGGCATTTCGCGTCCCTCGTCCTCTCCCTAAAGACCTCAGCCACGGGGAGATTACACTTCTTAAAGGAGGAAAATGCCTCGGGCCAGTTCCCCTTGTAGTAATCCTTTAAGCCGTCGGTAAAAAGGTTGATGTCCTTTTCGAATTCGGTATCCATGAATTTCTGTTGGATGGGCCAGTAGACCCGTTTTCCGATGGTCTTTCCCTTTACCTGGACCTGGTCGAGCTCCATAAAGTGATAGTCGCCAATTCCCTTGGCTTCCACTTCCTGCTTTATGTACTCGGAACAGATGACCGGCACCTTGTAAATTCGAGTAAGCCCCTCCAGCCGGGAGGCTGAGTTTACGTTATCTCCGATTACCGTATTAGTCATTCTCTCGGAAGAGCCGATATTCCCGTAGAAGACCTCTCCTCCGTCTATTCCCACTCCTACTTCGATCATTACCGCTTTGTAGACTTTTTCCTCATCGCTGGTGAGCCCTCCGCGAGTACGAATGATCTCTTCCCTCCGCAGGGTCATCTCCTCCCGTAGGTTGGCGGCCACATCATGGATGAGGTAGGCCGCCTGGATCGCTTTGCCCGATTTAGTCAGCTCCTCCTCATCCAGGGTCCCGAAGACGGCAAGGAGAGCATCACCGATAATCGAGCCGATAATACCGTCATTATCCCGGATATGAGCAATAGCCTTTTCGTAGTGCATATTCAACAGGTTTATAATATCCGTACCCAGGGTCTCCGTCATATAGGTAAACCCCTTTATGTCGGAGAAAAGGATTGCCAGGTCCCTGGGAGTGCCCTCTAAGCGAACCTCCCTCTCTTTGTAGGCCCTGACCGCCACGTCCTTGGCAACGAATTTACGAAATATGGTCATAAGATTGTTTATGGTACTGGCCAAGGCGTTAAAGGACATTCCCAGGTAGGTAACATCGTCGTTGGGAGCTTTTGAGAGATCAATGAGGTCTATCCGTTGCTCCTGCTGCATCTGCATGAGTCCGGTGGTAATAATATTGACAAAGCGGAGGATGTACCGGATGAGAAACACCCCCACAATTGCGCATATAACGGTAATAACCACAATAATAATGAGAATATTCTTAAAGATGTTCCAGGATTCGCTGTAAAACTCATTAAGTTCCTCCGCCCGGACAAGCATAACATCCCAGCTGGAGTTGTACTTGTACACACCGAAATACTCATTTCCCTTATGATCGAAGAGGAAGGTCCCCTCAGTATCATTCTCCTTGGCCTCTTTAAGCTCCGCTAAGGCCTCTTCATCCCGAAACTGTTCCATGGTGACCGTTTTCGACTCGGAAAAGAGGATGTCCCCGTCAGCCGGTTCCACGCCGAATGCAATGGATTTATCCCGCGTTAAGTTTTTGGCCGCACTCTGTTTTATATTACCCAGAGCGCTCTCCATGTCTTCGTTAAACTCGTAGATCTCCCGCTGATTGTTGCAGAAGATGTGCAGCTCCTTCAGATCCTTTACCAGGAGCTGGTTCATCAGCTTTATAAGCTCTCCCCGATTGAGCATGAGATTGATGAAGTTGGCGGCAAAATTAGAAACAAGAAGAAAAATAATGAAGATGGTCACGATTTTCATGACCAGTGGAACTACCCGTACACCGGCTACTTTCTTGCCGAAGATATTCTCTAGAGCCGCTTTCATAACTATGTTCCGTTTCCCCCACACGTACTACGGACAGCACATCGGGGCACATCCCGCGCCAAGCACCGGTCCGGTTCGTCTCTTTGGCGTCACCTCCGCGGTTTCGTACCAATGCCGGAGTGTCTCCATTCGAACACTTCCTCCTATGAGTATAGACAAAAACCGGAGAATATCAAGCAAGTTTTTATATCCCATTTTTATATCCA
>CAYXSD010000200.1:0-1186 GCA_964466335.1 uncultured Spirochaetales bacterium | reverse complement strand
TTTATTATATCTTTAACCTTGCCTTCTAAATCCTTTCGTGGTATACAGTATCTATTCCAAAGTACTGTTATGGAGGACTCAATGAAATCTTTAGAACGGCTCTTTCATTTTAATGAGAGAGGAACAAACCTGAAAACGGAAATCCGTGCCGGAGTGGCCACATTCTTAACCATGGCCTACATTATTGTGGTAAATCCGAGCATCCTTTCCCAAACTGGTATGCCCTTTGCCGGGGTACTATTCGCCACGGTGCTTGTCTGCGCGATAAGCTCGATCCTAATGGGGCTGTACGCCAACCTGCCCTTCGGTCTGGCCCCGGGAATGGGAATTAACGCCTTTTTCACCTTCACCCTGGTCATGGGGATGGGAGTGGAGTGGCCTACTGCTTTGGGAGCGGTTTTTATTTCGGGAATTATCTTTCTCCTTCTCTCTATTTTTAAAGTCAGGGAGATTATTGTACGGGCAATTCCCGCCTCTATCCGCTATGCCGTAGCAGCGGGAATCGGTCTATTTCTTGCTCTGCTCGGTTTTACCAGCGTGGGCTTCATTGTGTCCAATCCAGCCACCGTTGTGGGCTTCGGCGGCATTACTCCCCAGACTGTTCTTTTTATAGTGGGGCTCTTCTTCACCGCTATTTTGGTAATCCGGAAGGTCAAGGGTGCCCTGATTATCGGGATTCTAGGGACTTCCATTATATCTCTCGTGGTGAGCTCCATTATCGCCGCCTCCGGAGGAGAAGCCTTCGTAAGCCTGCCGGAGGGAGTTTTTGCCCTTCCCAGCCTTGAGGTGTTCTTTAAGCTGGATATTCTCGGGGCCCTCTCTTTGGGCATGATCCTTCCCATTTTCACCCTAATTTTTACCGATATGTTCGATTCCATTTCCACCTTCATCGGTGTAGCCGAGGTAGGAGGATTTATTGATAAAGAAACAGGAGAACCGAAGAATGTCGGCCGGGCCCTCTTGGTAGATGCCGTTTCCACCACTATCTCCGGTCTCTTCGGAACTTCTTCCGGTACCACCTACATTGAATCCGCCGCCGGTGTTGAGGAAGGCGGAAAAACAGGGATGACCGCCGTGGTGACAGGACTTATCTTTATTCCCTTTATCTTCTTAAGTCCCCTGCTTTCCTTTATTCCCACTGTGGCCACCGCGCCGGTCTTAGTCCTGGTAGGACTCTTCATGCTCA
>CAYXSD010000199.1:0-3780 GCA_964466335.1 uncultured Spirochaetales bacterium | reverse complement strand
TGTGTATGGTATAATGGGGAGGTATGAAGAAAATGGAAATACCGGTACGAAAAAAGGTGATTAGTAGCAATGCGAGTAAGAATTGATCCGGCCTCCCTGGGCACACGCACTAAGCGAAGACTCCACGGTGAAGTTCCCATACCCGGCTCGAAGTCCCATACCATTCGGGGACTGATTATCGCTACCCTTGCCGCGGGGGAGAGCCTCCTTCGCCGGCCCCTGCGCTCCGGGGACACCGTCTCCTGCATTAACGCCTGCCGCACTCTGGGGGCGGAAATAGCCGAGGAGACAGACCCTGCCACCGGGGAGGACCTCCTCCGGGTCCGCGGGCGGGGAGGGAACCTGCCTTCCGGGAGGACCATAGACCTTGGAAACTCCGGGACCAGCCTCTACCTGTTGGCCTCGGTGGCGGCCTTAGGGGAGGATGATTATGTCCTTACCGGTGATGATCAGCTTACATCCCGGCCTGCCGGACCGCTTATGGCGAGCCTAAGAGACCTTGGGGCAAAAGTAGAGACCCTGGGACAGAATGACACGCCCCCTCTGAAGATCCGGGGCCCCCTAAAGGGAGGCAGCACCTCCATCGAGTGTCCCACCAGCCAGTACCTCTCCAGCCTTCTTCTGGCAGCACCCCTCGCGCGGGGAGACTCACAGATCACCGTTCCCCTCCTTATGGAACGGCCCTACGTGGAGATGACCCTCCGCTGGCTCGACGAACAGAGCATTCGCTACGAACAGGAGGATTTCAGCTTTTTCCGCGTCTTCGGCGGTCAGCGCTACTCTTCTTTCAAAAGGACCGTTCCCGGGGACTTCTCCTCCGCCACTTTCTTTCTCGTTGCAGCGGCGATTACCGGAAGCGAACTGTATGTAAAGGGGCTCGATATGATGGACAGTCAGGGAGACAAGGCGGTGGTTTCCATGCTCATCTCCATGGGCTGTACCGCCGAGGCCCAAACTGATGGGCTTATCTTCCGGGGACCGGAAAAAGAAAAAAATGACGATTTCCCCCTAACCGCCAGGGAATTTGACTTAAACGATACCCCCGACGCCCTTCCGGCCATGGCGGTGGCCTGCTGTTTCGCCCGGGGCACCTCGAAACTGTACAACGTTTCCCAGGCCAGACTGAAGGAGACCGACAGAATTACCGTTACCCGGGAAGAATTAACAAAAATGGGCGCCCGCATAGAAGAGACCGATGACGGGTTGATAATAAGAGGTGGTAACCCGAACTTCAGGGGCGAAACAGAGGAGAGAATTCGAGAGAGAGAGAACCCCGCGAAAGGTATTCCTGTTGCGTCCTTCGTTGCCGAAGAATTGGAGGACCTCTTTCCCATTGAAGAAGCCTACGACCCTTCCCCGCCTCTGCATGGGGCCGAGGTGGACAGCCGCGGGGACCACCGGATGGTGATGGCCCTCTCCGTTGCCGCAATTGCAGCGGAGGGAGTAACGGTCATAGAGGGCGCGGAGGCGGCGGAGATTACCTTTCCGGGGTTCTTCCCCCTCCTCCGGAGTATTATCCCCGGAGGAAGCAGTCAAGAAGCAGTCGTCATTAAGGAGGAGGACACCTAGAGGAAAATCCCTAGAGGGCCTTGGAGAGGATGCGGTTCAGTCGTTTGACAAAATCCGCCGGTTTCTTAAGCTCCACCCCTTCCACCAACATGGCCTGCTCTAAGAGAAGAAAGCTTACATCTTCGATGACCTTCTCATCTTCCGTGGTATTGAGTCCCTCCACAATCTGGTGATTGGGGTTTATCTCCAGGATCGGCTTAAAATCCGGGATGTCCTTCTGTCCCATGGCCTTAAGCATCTGCTGCATCTGCATGGTGGGGTCGTTTTCGTCGGCCACAATACAGGAGGGACTGTCGCTTAGACGGCTGCTGGCCTTTACGTCCTTTACCCGGTCTCCTAAGGCGTCTTTTATCTTTTTAAGAAGGGGTTTGACCTCTTTCTCCTTCTTCTTGTCCTTTTCGGTTTTAAGGTCCTCTCCTGTATCGCTCCGGTTTACCGCCTTCAGTTCTATATCGCCGTACTTTCCGATGGCGGGGACCACAATCTCATCAATCTCGTCGTCCATAACGAGGACCTCTATCCCCTTCTCCCGGTAAGCCTCGAGAAGCGGAGAATTCCGAAGGGTATCCTCGTCCTCCCCGGTAATGTAGTAGATCGCCTTCTGGTCTTCCTTCATTCGCTCTTTGTAGGCGGCGAGGCTGGTAAACCCTTCCTCTTCGGTAGATTTAAACCGTATTAGTTCCAGGAGGGCCTCCCGGTTGGAGAAATCGGAGTAGAGGCCTTCTTTCAGCGGCCGGTTGTACTCCTCTATAAACTGAGTATAGAGTTCCGGGTTGGATGTGGAGAGACTATTAAGCTCGCTTAAGAACTTCTTTACCGATTGGCTTCTGATGGTGGCCATGGTCCGGTTCTGCTGGAGGATTTCCCGGCTTACGTTCAGGGGAAGGTCCTCGGAATCGATCACCCCCCTCAAAAACCGTAGATAGGTGGGAAGAAGCTCCTTGTCGTCGTCGGTAATAAAGACACGTTTAATGTAGAGTTTCACGCCGGGCTGATAGTCCGCCTGGTACATGTCGAAGGGGGCCTTCTTAGGAATGTAGAAGAGGGTGGTGTATTCCAGAGTACCCTCCGCCTGGGTATGGATATAGTAGAGCGGGTCCTCCGTATCGTGGCCAATGGTCTTGTAAAACTCCTTGTACTCCTCGTCGGTAATTTCCGATTTCGTACGCTTCCAGAGGGCAGAGGCGGCGTTGATCTGCTCCACTTTGGTTTCAGGTTCCTTCTTTTTCTTTTCATCCTCATCGTAGGGGGTCTCGGTGTAGGTCAGGAAGATGGGAAAGGGGATGTGGTTGGAGTACTTTTTTATAACGTTCTCGATCCGCCATCGACTGGCAAATTCCTTTCCCTCCTCGCCTAGATGAAGGAGCACCGTGGTACCGAAGCTCTCCCGATCGGTTTTCTCAATGTCATATCCGCCCTTTCCGTCACTGGTCCATTTGAAAGCTTCCTCTTCTCCGGCCTTTTTGGTAATGACTTCAACGTTATCCGCCACCATAAAACATGAGTAAAAGCCCACCCCGAACTGTCCGATCAGGTTGGCGTCCTTCTGCTTGTCTCCGGTGAGCTTTTCTAAGAAGTTTTTCGTCCCCGATTTTGCAATGGTCCCCAGGTTCTCCACCAGGTCTTCCTCGTTCATCCCGATTCCGTTATCCGAAACTTCTATAGAGGAGGCGTCTTCATCGAACGTAATGTCTATCCGGGGTGAAAAATCGAGTTTCTTATACTCCTCCTGAGTAAGAGTAAGATACTTCAGTTTATCCAGGGCATCCGAACTGTTGGATACCAGCTCCCGTAAAAAAATTTCTTTGTGGGAATAGAGGGAGTGAACAATGAGATGGAGAAGTTGACTAACTTCTGTTTGAAATTCGTGTTTCGACATAGTATATCTCCTTTAAAAGTATATCTCCGCTAACGGAATAATCTAGTTCTGAGGCATATACCACTTATTGATATGTACCTCTTCTTTCTATGATGTTTTGTACGGATACCCCTAGAACTCGAGAAAGGAGACTCTAGGAATGTAACAGAAATATACAAAAAAGTGGCCTTACAGGCAAATCAGTTCAGCAATTCTCAAAGGTGAAGTTTAAAAAACTTCACCTTTGAGAATTTGCCTCCAATCCTTTGAATTAAATACAATTCAAGGGAATTGAAGGTCAGTTTATACTTTCCACCAGGCAGGCAATGCCCATTCCCCCGCCTATGCAGAGG
>CAYXSD010000198.1:0-3809 GCA_964466335.1 uncultured Spirochaetales bacterium | reverse complement strand
CTCCTCAAAATGATGCCAAATGGTTATCGGATAGTCATGATCATATTTTAGTCTATGCTGAGAATAAAGAAATATGGCGTCCTAATTTATTGCCCCGAACAGTTGAGATGGATGAAAGGTATAAGAATCCTGATAATGATCCCAGAGGGGTTTGGACATCGTCAGATCTAACAGTAAGAACTTACAATGCTATTTGCGATTATAAGGTTACTACACCGAGTGGTAGAACTGTGAAACCTGCATCCTCAAGAAGCTGGGGTGTCAGTAAAGAAAGATTTGAGGAACTCGTTAATGATAATAGAATATGGTTTGGGCAAAATGGTGATAATCTCCCCAGAATAAAAAAATTCTTGGCTGAAGTTCAATCAGGTATGGTTTCAAAAACAATTTGGTATAGAGCTGAAGTTGGGGATAATCAAGAAGCTAAAAGAGAAGTAAAGAAATTTGATGATGAAGATGTTTTCACAACACCAAAACCTGAGCGTTTAGTCGAACGAATATTATTAATAGCTTCAAACCCCGGTGATATCGTCCTTGACTCTTTCCTCGGTTCCGGGACTACTGCTGCCGTAGCACATAAGATGGGTCGCCGGTGGATCGGGATTGAACTCGGAAATCACTGCTACACCCACTGCAAGCCCCGGTTGGATAAGGTCGTTTCCGGCGAAGATCAAGGTGGTATTTCTAAGGCTGTTGAATGGAAGGGCGGTGGAGGGTATAAGTTCTATGAACTCGCACCAAGCCTGTTGAACAAAGACAGTTTCGGGAATTGGATTATCAACAAGAGATACAATGCAGATATGCTTGCCGCGGCTATGGCAAAACATGAAGGCTTTACATATTCTCCGGATCCTGAAATCTATTGGAAACAGGGTCAGAGTACGGAGCAGGACTATATCTTTACCACAACCGAGTTCTTTACACAGGAACACCTCGATTATATTGAAAGCCGGATGAAAGACGGGGAATCCCTGTTGATTTGCTGCAAGGCTTTTAACGCAGACGACAGAAGGTACTCTAATATTACCATCAAGAAGATACCGCAAATGCTCATGGGCAAATGTGAGTTTGGGAAAGAAGACTATTCACTGAATATAATCAATATTCCCTTTGAGCGAGACATACAAGATATCCCGCCGGATGAAACCGATATTGCTGACACAGGGCCCCGATATGTGGCTGGGCAGCAGGAACTTTTTGATCTGGAGGACAGCAATGAATAAAACAGCACAGATGATAAACCAGAGATTGTCTTTACGTGTTCCGCAAACAAAGAGCCTAGAGATATTGACCGCAATCCTTGATGACTTGGAGCTTTCTAAAAGACCTGATTTATCAAAAGCCCTATCATTAGTAAAAGACCAATATCCCACATGCACGGATTTTGAAAGAGATTTTCCTTCCATCTGTTTTGCCCTTGCCACAGGGGTCGGTAAGACGCGCCTGATGGGTGCCTTTATCGCCTATCTGGCAATCGAGAAAGGGATAGAGAACTATTTTGTCTTAGCCCCTAATCTGACCATTTATAATAAACTTATTGATGACCTGTCAAATCCTGCTTCGGAGAAGTATGTGTTTAAGGGAATAGCACAATTCGCGCAAAATCCGCCGCGGATCATAACAGGAGATAACTACAATACAAAGATCGTAGACCGGACCAGATATGCTCGCGATTTAGCAGGCTTCGAAACCATAAACATAAACATTTTTAATATTTCCAAAATAAACGCCGAGACCAGGGCCGGCGCTGTTCCTAAAATGAAGCGTCTTTCAGAATATCTCGGGGAATCCTATTTCGAATACTTAACGAATCTGGAAGACTTGGTCCTTATCATGGATGAGTCCCATCATTACCGGGCGGACAGAGGAATGGCCGTACTGAATGAATTACAGCCTATTTTAGGACTTGAATTAACGGCCACACCACAGACACAGAACGGAGCGGCAAAAGTCCCGTTTAAGAACGTGGTCTTTGACTATCCCCTAGGTGCGGCCATGCGGGACGGCTATGTGAAAGAGCCCGCTGTCGCGACCAGGAAAGATTTTGATCCTACTCAGTATTCATCTGAAGAGTTAGATAGGATTAAAATTGAGGATGGGATCCGTATTCATGAAAATCTTAAGCCTGAAATTGACATATTCTGCAGGAATAATGGTCTTCCTCCGGTTAAGCCTTTTGTATTAGTCGTTGCTAAGGATACTGCCCATGCCGGGGAACTCATGGCCCTTATAAAGCAGCAGAATTTTTTTAACGGTTATTACGCGGACAAGGTATTGGAAATACATTCAAATCAGCGCGGTTCGGAGAAGGATGAAAACATAGAGAAGCTGCTTTCAGTTGAGGACCCTAATAATCCGGTGGAAATCGTCATTCATGTAAATATGCTGAAAGAGGGATGGGACGTCACCAACCTGTATACTATTATTCCTTTAAGAAGGTCGGCTTCGGATACCCTTACTGAACAGACAATCGGAAGGGGCTTGCGTCTTCCGTTCGGAAAAAGAATGCATGATGAAGCAATTGACAAGCTCTATATCGTTTCTCATGATAAATTTCAGGAGATTATTGAAGAGGCAAACAAACCGGAATCGCTGATTAACACGACACAAATTATCACCATGGAAGATTTAGCGCTGCCTGGGCATCAGGATGTCGTTGTTTCCGGTAATCTTCTTGAAAATGAATTGGAGGAAAAACGACAAGAAATACATCAATCAAATTTAGATGAGAAGGAAAAAGAGAAGGAAACGGTTGTAGGCATCGATCTGGTACGAAGTTTATCCAGGCAGATCCATTCCCAGAATTCAATTCATCGGACAGAGGACCTTAAAAAACCCGAAGTACGGCAAGTCATTATTGATCGGGTTAAACGTGAAATGGAATCGAAGCCACAGCATCAACTATTCAAGTATGAAATTGAAGATAAAATCATGGAGGCGTACGAAAAGGTCGTTGAATTTACGGTTTCACGGGAAATTAAAATTCCCAGAATAACCATTGTACCCGAAGAAGATTATCGCGCCGGGTTTAGAGATTTTGATCTTGATACAAGAAACCTACGGTACCAGCCGGTATCCGAAGAATTATTGCAGAAAGTCCTGACCCGAGATGAAGGAATCACTGTCCTTTTGAAAGGGAGGAGTACCAGAAAGGTAGATGATCTCCGTGATGTTATTGTAAATGAACTCATTAATTATAATGAAGTAGATTATGACGATAACGCGGAGCTTTTATATAAATTGACGACTCAGGCACTTGGAAGTCTTGAAAAGGGAGTGAGTAAGAAAGACCTGGAAAATATCGTGTGGTATCATAAAAGAGAAATTTCGGAATTTATCTACGCTCAAATGAAGCCGAACTTTTTCCTTGAAGCCAAAGGATTTAAAACTGAGATAGCCACAAGCTTTTCTGAGATCAAGCCCCATAATATTACCAAATTGTCGGATGACAAGCTTTACCACTATACCGAATCCGTTCAGCCTGCTTCCCGAATAAAAAGTCTGATATTTACTGGATTTAAAAAAAGCTGCCATGCAAAGTTAAAGTTCGATTCAAAGAGCGAAAAAGATTTTGCTTATATTCTTGAAGAAGAAGCTGAAAGTCCAGTTATTAAATGGTTACGTCCTGCGCCTCGCCAATTTAATATCTGGTGGGGAGTATTGAACCAAAAACAATACGAACCGGATTTCGTTGTCGAGACAGGTGATACCATTTATGTGATTGAGATCAAAGCTGAAAAGGATATGGAATCTGCCGACGTCCAGGACAAAGCAAAAGCCGCAATCCAATACTGCCGGTACGCAACGGA
>CAYXSD010000197.1:1407-3834 GCA_964466335.1 uncultured Spirochaetales bacterium | reverse complement strand
GAGAAGGAAAGATTGGGGAAGTGCGGGCTATTACCCCTTCAGTGCCCCCGCTGTCTCCCGGTAATTACGGCTATTTTCCCGTATACACGTTGGCATTGTTTGTATTGCTCTTCCAGGGTTTATCTTATACGTAGAAAAATAAAAAAAAGTTACGTAATGGTTCGGTTTTAAGTACACGGGGCCGGGGCGGTGGATTCCCGGATCACTAAACTGGGTTTTATAATCGTCTTATCCGATTCGGGTATCTCATCGGCCATTGTCTTTATGAGTTGTTGGACCGCGAGTTTTCCCATCTTCTTCTTGTCTACCTTCATAGTGGAAAGTTTCGGTACTACTTCGTTGGCAATATCTACATCGTCGTAGCCTAGCACGCTTATATCCTTCGGAATGGAGAGATGGGCTTCCTTAATAGCGATCATAGCGCCAATGGCTACAATGTCGTTTGCTCCCATTACCGCCGTAGGGGGAGGGGAAACGTTTTCGAGGACTTTCTTCATGGCCTCATACCCGCTATCTATGCTGACTTTTCCCTTTTGGATAAGTGCCTCGTCATCGTCTAATCCGAAATTTGTTACCGCCCGTTTATAACCGATGAGGCGGTCCTGGGCTCCCCAAAGGGTATCGTCCCCCTCCAGGTAGGCGATACGCTTATGGCCTAAGGAGTGGAGATACTCGATTCCGGTAAATACTCCATCCACCTTGTCCGAGAGAATAGCAGGAATGTTCCGGTTCGGCTGGTAGAAATCTACCAGCACAGTGGGAATCCCAGGTTTAATAAGCTCCTCTATGAAATGGTCGAATTTCCAGGAGGTTATTATCATGCCGGCGATGTTCTTAAGGTTGATGTTTTCGAGGCTCACATTTTCAGGATCCACTAGGTTCAATTGGAAACTGAATCCCGCGTTGGATACCTCTCCCTCTATGCTCTCCACAATGTGATTGTAGAAATTACTGGACATGAGGAAAAAACGTTTGTCCATGATGTAGGCAATGGTGGTTCTCGCGGTCCTTCGTTTTCTGTAATTGTTTTTGTAGGCTATTTCGAGTATTTTCTTCCGTACCTCATCGGAAATGGAAGGATCGTTGTTAAGAGCCCTGGAAACGGTGGAGATATTCACTTCAGCAATTTCTGCTATTTGTTTCATGGTTATGGACATGCTAAAGCTCCTTATTACTATCCGGGGAATAGTTGATAAATACTGGAGAGGTCCATGACAAAGGCCCCTCCGCGTTTGCCATATTGTGGGGATAGGGACTGTTGTTAGTAAAGGGAAAAAGAGAAGCCTTGCCGCTTTTTTCTCCCTTTTCGCTGTTAAGACAATCCCGCCCCCCAAGGGCCGCCCTGCAAAAGTACCAGCTTTGCCCTTGGGGGATTTCATCATCCTGAAAGGAGAGGGAGAAGCTTTTCTCATTGGGGGCTGCCTCAAAGATGCAGTCTCCGTTCCTAAAAATTCTAATGCTCTTTATTCTCCCGGGGGCATGGACCCAACATTCCACCCTAGGCGGCCGGATTAGTTCCCCCCTGCTCCCGATATACACATCTCCCACCCTGAAATCGACTCTGCAGCGGTTTCCCTGGGTGGCGATGAGTCTCCGCTGATGGTACGCCTCATGGACTGCCCTTCGCGTAAGCTCCTCCGCCAGGACCCCGGTAATCGCTCCCCCCATTCCAGGCACCTGCCGGTGACCGTCGCTGGACCCGATAAACCCGAGTTTCCTTCCCTCATTGAGCTGCTCCCAGGTAAAATCTGTTTCTTCAATGCAGGTCCTCCAGGAACTTACGATCTCGACGTTTTTCTCTACTTCGTTGTCGGCGATGGTGTACCCGCAGTGATGGGGATAGATGATAGCCTGTTTCGCACGAAGTTTCTTCAGTGCCCCTTCCCAGGTCTCGGTATCCCTGTGCATCCTTCCCCAGAAGGGACCTCCTTTACCGGTGTAGAGGACGCATCGGTGATTAAACTCGGAGGGGGCTTCCGGTAGATGGGAGGCGTACTCGTATCCGGGGAGGACAAGGAAAAGCCCTTCCTTGGAGAAAGAGAGGGCAAGCTCCTGTTTGATCGCCCATTCCGCTCGGGTGAGGGCCTTGTGTGGATAAAAATCGTTGTCCACAATGGAGACAATATCCAATCCGGCCCTGTCCCTGGCGTAGAGAATAAGTTCATCCAATTCTCCCTCGGCGTCGGGGCTCATAATGCTGTGACAGTGGGTGTCCGCCCAGAATATTCGGAATTCCCGACCGGAGAAGGTCTCTGTTTCAGTATCCCCCTGGTCTATGCGGTCCCCCCCGGGTCCGGGAAAATCTTCCGGGCCAGTTGGAGACCACCGGATCCAATCCTCGGGGTTTGGCGCGGGCACTGCTGTGGATGCATCTTTTCTGGGGAGAGAGGGGAAATCTCCTGATAGAATCTCCATCCCTTCCGCCTC
>CAYXSD010000197.1:0-1307 GCA_964466335.1 uncultured Spirochaetales bacterium | reverse complement strand
GAGGGACGGAGGAGAAGTTTCAGGCAGGTCCTTCGGTACGGAGTAGGAATAACCCCCGCTGTGGATATAGCGGCTTGGCCCCGCGGAGCCGCCTTCGTCTAATTCTCTTCCAATGAGTTTGCCGTAAATGGAGGTCTTGTCCTCTTCCCTTCGGACCTCCCAAAGGAGGACCGCTTTGTCTCCCGCCTGGGTAAGCTGTGGGTTTCTTCTGAGTCCCACATATCCCTTGGAGGCGGTACGCGGAAGGAGTCCTTCCCTTAAGTCGCCGATATTCTCCGGGTCCTCCCGGTTCTCCCCATCGGTAAGGGTGATCGGATCCTCTTTAAAGGAGAGTATCTGACAGCCTCGTATGCGCGAGCGGCGGTCATATATGCCAAGGTCGTCCTTCACCTCCGATGTGGCAAGCCAGACCGCAAGGATACGGTCCTTCCCGGAAACTAGTTTCACCTGGTTCCAGTCTTCCCCGGGGCGGTTGAATGCATGTTCCCGCTGAAGGTCGAAGTCGGACCGGGAGGAGCGATTACTCTCGGCGGTATTCTCCGGGTCTCCTTTGTTTGAAAGCAGGGCAAGCCGGATTTCGTACTGGCCGTTCTTGGGCCGTCCTTCCTTGGTGCTTTCCCAGCGGTCCCATGCGAGGGCGATCCCCTCGGTTGTGGAAGTGATATCTACCCGAAAAGCTGTCTCCTCCTCCCTGGAGAAAACACGGACCGCCTTCGCTTTCGCCCTGTAATCTTCCACTCGGTATAAAAAGAGGGGGAGGCTGCTCTGTCGGATTTCAGTCCAGGAAAGATAGTGGTCTCCCTCGTATTCGGCAATAGCCAGGGAGTAGACCGCCCCGCCGCAGCGGACAACCTCCTCGGCGGGAGAAAACACTCCGGCCCCGGTATCCACCAAACATCGACGGATGCTCCATGCCGGCTCCGCCGCCTTTCCTTCCAATTCGGCCCAGTAGAGGAATAGGGAACCCCCCAGCGCCGCCGGCATCGGATGATACACAATCCCCCTGTGTCCGGTAAGGGTGATAGAAGCAGACCCGGAGCTGCCGATGCCTCTGCCGGCTCCTCTGTCCCTGCCTCTGTCCCCGCTTAAATGGAGCGGAGCGTTGAATCCCTTTAGGAGGAGCTCCTCCTCTCCCCGCCGACCGCAGACCGCCGCGGTCCACAGACTGCCCCCCCAGTAGATACTGCGGACCCTGCGGTCCAGGTAAAACTGGGTGGGATCGGGATATTTGAAGCGTCTTTCCTTTTCTTCGTTATTCATGGTCTTCCCGGATTCTATTCATCAAAAAGTTCCAGGGCTACACCCGG
>CAYXSD010000196.1:0-3836 GCA_964466335.1 uncultured Spirochaetales bacterium | reverse complement strand
AATAAAATCTATAAAGATTATTTTCCTTGCATTCCCCAATTATATTTACTAAAATAATAAAAATACTTACTCCATTTAGAATATTCTATTCGTCTTATCCATTCCTAAGAATGTTCTCCTTTCTCTTCATCGTTATGAAGCCTTGCCGGCTGTACGTAACAATTTGCAAAAAAGTTACGTAATGAAACGTCATAAAATGTACATTGCTCATTGCTAAGTTTGTTGGTATAATATGGTTTAGAGGATAAATGTTATTGGGTTAACAAAGGTCACCACAAAAATAACCAATCTCCTTGACTCGAGCAAGGGTTTTGAAGCTCTATTTCTAGTGGATACCGGTGCAACAGATTCTATGGCCCCCTCTGATGAGATGGAAAAATGCGGAATTAAAGAAGAAGGGAA
Source organism: uncultured Spirochaetales bacterium (assembly GCA_964466335.1). GTDB lineage: Bacteria > Spirochaetota > Spirochaetia > SPDA01 > CAYXSD01 > CAYXSD01. The sequence goes on along the minus strand of CAYXSD010000196.1, from coordinate 3,434 downwards.
AATGGCCTATGAACTCGCCGATGGTACGGTAAGAGAATTTCCCTTCGGACTTGCACGAATAGAATTTATGGGCGAGACTACCGCGGGGAGAATCATTTTTGCTCCTCCGGGTACTGAACCTATTCTTGGAGTTACAGCCCTCGAATCGGTTGGAATTATGGTAGACCCCGCGAACAAAACCCTGAAGAGGCTTCCAGCTATACCATTGAAGCAAGGTCTGTGACTGTTTGGGATACGCTTCTTATTCCGCTTGTTGATTACAAGGAGTATCATTAATTAAAGGGGAAAGCTATGATATCGAGAAAACCAACACATCCCGGTGATTCTCCTCTTCTTCTTTCTCCAGAGGAGATTCATAAGCGGACTTATGTCGGGAGGACTTAAGGGATAAATGATATAAGGGATAAAGGAAAGAACAAGGACGTTAATCATTATGAAAGCAGTATTCATACTCTCTGACAGTTTAAATCGGCATTTCCTCTCCAGCTACGGGAACGACTGGGTTAAGACCCCGAATATTGACCGGTTCGCCAAGCGTTCCGTGGTATTCGACAATCACTGGACCGGGTCCTCCCCCTGTATGCCCGCTAGGCGAGACATTATTACCGGAAGGCTCCACTTTCTTGAACGGGAGTGGGGCGGCCTGGAACCCTTCGATGTTCCCTTTACCAGGATCATGCGTGACCATGGTATTTTCACTCACATGGTCACCGACCACTATCATTACTTCCACGTAGGGGGAGAGAACTATCATACTCCTTTCGACACATGGGAACTCATCCGGGGGCAGGAGTTTGATGTTCACATCTCACTAATTGAGGACCCTGCAGAGCCGGAGCATTTGGGGCGTTGGGACAAGCAGTACGAGAAGAACCGTACCGCCTTCAAAAAGGAGGAAGACTTCTCTACTCCCAAGACATTTCAGGGAGCGGTGGACTGGCTTAAGCAGAATGAAGGGGCGGATGATTTTTTCCTCTGGGTGGAGGCTTTCGATCCCCATGAACCCTTCGATTGCACTGAAGAGTACAGAAAAATGTACGAAGATGATTGGAAAGGGCCCTTATACAACTGGAGCGGATACGAACATGTGGACAGTGAAGACAAGGAAAACGATCATCTTAAAAAGCAGTACGCGGCGACCCTGACAATGATGGATAACTGGTTCGGGAAACTGTTGGATGAACTGGAGCGTCAAGGTATAGACGAGGAGACCCTTATCATTTTTACTACCGACCATGGACATATGCTTGGAGAACACGGGGTAACGGGAAAAAACTTCTGGCACGCCTGGAACGAAATGACCCACATCCCCCTAATGGTCCACCTTCCAGGGGACGATCACGCCGGCGAGCGGAGAAACCAGCTGACCCAGAATATCGATATTTTACCCACCCTCTTCGACTACTTCGGGATCCCTATTCCTCCGGAGCACGAGCTCTCCGGCGATGCTTCTGAAAAAAGCAGGCAGGCAGTCCAGGACCCGTCAAGGTCCGCGGTATCCGGGGAAAAGGATGAAGGGAAAGATGGCCTTTCCAAAGCAAAACAGGCGATGTTTCAGAAGAGGGACGACTTTCATCCCATACACGGTGAGTCGTGGAAACCTATTCTGGAGGAAAATGCTCCTTCCCGGAGGAAGGCCTGCATTTACGGATGGTACGGACGAGCGGTGAACATAACCGACGGCGAGTATACCTACTTTCGATCCCCCGTGAACAAGGAAAATCAACCTCTCTATCGACACTTTCTCACTCCTGGAAAATTCCATCTTCACGATATGTGCGGTGAATGGTTTTACAAAGACGCCGAGTTCGGCCGGTTTCTCCCCTATACTCATTTCCCCGTAATACGTTCCCGGGCGGAGATTCCCAGGCTCGAGGATTATGAAACAACAAAGCTCTTTAATATTGTGGAAGATTACCAGCAGCTTCATGATCTTTCCGGGGGGCCGGAAGAAAAAAAGTATAAAAAGCTTTTAGAAGAGAAAATGGCGGAAGCGGATGCTCCGGGCTCTCAGTACGAGCGGCTGGGACTAGAGAAGCCGGTATTATAAGATGAAGAGAAAAGCCAAGGAGAAGACAACATGCATTTTGATTTTTTGATTTGTTCAGAACGCTCGGGGAGTAATCTTATTACTAAAATACTGGATGCCCACTCTGAAGTCTGCGGTCCTTCACCCACTCATCTTACCAGAACGGGGGGCCTTAATCTCTATCGGTACGGAGACCTCTTAAGGGAAGAGAACTGGAAGACCCTGGTTTCTGATTCCGTTAATCTGGTACAAAACAAAATAGCTGTATGGGAGAGTAAGGTTGAAGAAGAGGAATTGCATAAGGAAGTGAAAGACCGACGGTTCTCCGAGATAGTCCGTTACATCTATGAAAAGGAAGCATCTGCCCAGGGAAAAAAACGGCTCTTCGTAAAGGAGAACCACACCCACTCCTACATCTCTTTTCTTCTGAGCCATTTCCCGGAAGCTCGGTTTCTCTGGATGGTCCGGGACCCCCGGGATATGGCCCTCACCTGGAAGGAAGCGGGCACGGCGCAAGGCGGAGTGAAGTCCGGTGCCAAGATGTGGCTCCACGATCAGAGTGAGTCCTTGAAGGCCTACGGGTTCCTCCGGGACACCGGGAGAATTATGAGGATTCGGTTCGAGGACCTTCTTAGCAAAACGGAAAGCACGGTCCGCGGGGTCTGTGATTTCCTGGATCTCAGGTTTGAGCCGGGGATGTTGGAATTTCATCAACAAAGCAACACCGCTGTTAATTCCAACCGTCTTACATCCTGGAAAGACCTCCAAAAACCGGTTTTAAAAAACAATTTCAACCTTTTCCGAGACCGACTCTCCGAGGCGGAGAATCGGTACGTGGAACTCCTCTGTGCCGAGGAGATGGATATTTTCGGGTACAGCAGGGAGTACGAGAGAGATATCCCCGCCGAAGAGGCTGCACGGGAAGAACGCCTCGCCCTCTTGGCCTCCCAGCTGCCTCCGGAACCCGTGGAACGGGTCTTCACCGAGGAGGAGGAAAAAATCTATCCGCCCTTTTTTGAGACGGTAAAGCGGTTTGGAGAACGAAAAATGTGGAATACCACAGAATAGTATGGGGACCTCTGACCCGTATGTAATTTCTTGTCGATATACGTTACACTGAGGCTATGAAAGAACTCCGGGAGGCGGATGTTTTTAAGGCGCTCTCTTCGCCTACTAGATTGGAAATTATAACACTTCTCTCCGAATGTTCACTCTGCGTGGGAGCGTTGGCGGCTTCTCTTAATGTCACACAGCCTGCGGTGTCGCAGCATTTGGGGATTCTAAAAAACGCGGGATTGGTTATTTCCCGGAAAGAGGGATACCGGGTGCATTACAGCATCAATGCGCGGGAATTGAATAAAACAGCCGATTTTTTAAGGTTGATCGGAGAGAAGAAAAGTGCTTC
>CAYXSD010000195.1:0-3860 GCA_964466335.1 uncultured Spirochaetales bacterium | reverse complement strand
GGTCCAGGGCTTGCCCTGGGGTTTGATACCTTTCATTACGTAATAATGTTAGTCAATAGACTATTGGGAGGGGCCTTTTATTAGTTTATATTGGCACTGTTTCGCTCACCGGTGTAAGCGGAACGATTACGGGGTGTCCGGAGGTATGGAAGATCTGTGATTCGACGCCATAGACTTCCCTAATAGTGTCTGATTTCAGGACCTTTGAGGGTTCTCCGGCAGCGAAAATTAATCCATCCTTCAACATGGCTATTTTGTCGGAAAACCTGGAGGCCAAATTTAGGTCGTGCATTGCCATTACTGTTGAGAGCTCCCTCTCTTTCACGAGGCGGGTAATGATGTTCAGGACTTCAAGCTGATGGAGCAGGTCAAGGTTGCTGGTCGGTTCATCCAAAATAAGCACCTTAGGCTCCTGACATATGGCCCTGGCGATTAACACCTTCTGTTTTTCCCCTCCACTCAATTCATTGAAAAGGCGAAGGGCCAGTTTATCGAGGCTCATCATTTTGAGAACATCGAAAGCCAGGTCTTTATCCTTCTCTCCAAGTCTCCAATGTACATGTGGTTTTCTCCCGAGGAGTATAGTTTCGAAGACTGTCAATGGAAAAGATGAAGGTGAGCTCTGAGGAACATAACCGAGGGTACGGGCGAGCTGTTTCAGGCTAGCCTTGCTCAAGTCGTTCCCTTCAAAACGGATGCAGCCACATTCCGGTTTCAGTATCCTGTTGACACACCGTAAAAGTGTTGTCTTGCCCGAACCGTTCGGGCCGGCAAGGCTCAGGATTTCGCCTCGGTTAATACTCAGAGTAATATCCTTAAGAACGGATACACTCCCGTATCCGAACTGAATGTCGTTTATTTCAAGCTTCATTGAAAGTACTCCTTACGAGTTTTTAGGATGAGAAACACGAAGAAGGGAACGCCAATAACTGAAACGACGATCCCTACGGGAATAATGGTAGGTTGGAAGGCGGTCCTTCCGATTGTATCAGCTCCTAGAAGGAGAAATCCTCCTAATATGGATGAACAGGGTAGAAGAAAGCGATGGTCGGACCCTACTATCATGCGGGTTATATGGGGCGCAACCAATCCTACGAACCCAATAATACCGGTGAATGATATTATCCCCGCAGTCATTAGGGAGGAAAGGACCATGATTATGGTCCGTACCCTTCCGGTGTGTACTCCTAAGGTAGTCGCCAGATCATCACCGGCAACAAGGGCATTCACATCCCAGGAATACCGGATCAAGAGGGGAAGACTGATGGCAATTAGAATTGTTATTAACAGGATGTTTTCCCAGGTAACCCCTGTTAGGGTACCGAAAAGCCAATGGACGACTGAGTGGACCTCTTCTTCTGTGGCAATATACTGCAGAATGGAGGTACCGGCGGAGAAGAAGTAATTCAACGCAATACCGGCAAGGATAACGGTTTCAGGACGCATTCCCCGTATTTTTGCCAAGGCGAAAACAAGCAAGGATGCGAGAAGAGCAAATATAAAGGCATTGGTGATGATAAGATATTTTGTTGTACTTACAATACCGGCGCCGAGGATGATGGCGACGGAAGCACCAAAACTAGCCGCTGAAGAGATCCCTATGGTAAAGGGGCTTACCAGTGGATTTCTCATTATACCCTGCATGGCCGCGCCTGAAATGGCGAGACCGGCCCCCGCTAAAATCGCCATAACGATCCTCGGGAGCCGTATGTCCCACACAATAGCGTCGTATTTTGTGTTAGCTTCAATATCGAGAAAGGGGAAAATCCTGGCTGAAATTGTTGAAACGACCTCTTTTATGCTGAGAGCGGCGGAGCCAAGGGTTGTTGATACCAAGGTTAGTACTACGAGCAATCCAAGTCCAAGAAAAATAAAGAGTACTTTTAAGGCCGTCAACTTGGAATATGCTTCATCCAGCTCCATTGTTTCGGTGATAAATGCCATTAAAGTTTCCCCGTTTTTACAAAAATCTCATCCCTTAGTAGTGTAACGAACACCTAAGGTGAACTTAACGCAAAGGATCAGGATAGATAAATACGCCATCCATGGTCGCCCAGCTCAATCCCAGGTATTTTTCAACCATCTCTTTCAGCTCTGCAGCAGGATCCAGGTCCTTGAACAAGTCGGGATAAAGTGCTTTAGCCACATAAATAACCGCAATATTCTCAAAAGCCCCGGTCTTGATAATCTGAGAACAGATATACACTTCGTCGCTTTTAACTGCTTTTATCTGGTCAAATCCCGGCCTGGATATGATTTCTTGTCTTATGCGTTTAAATGGTTCTGTATCGCTTGTTCCAAAACCACCCTGATAATTGTTTCCCATGGGATAGTGCATTATTACGTCGGGGTCCTGAGTTATCACCCATTCCGGATCCACCTCAGGTGATCTTCCTTCTAGGTCCTGAGCTATATTATTCCCCCCGGCGAGAGTAACGATTTCATGAGCGGAAGATTTCTTCGATATTGTTACGTATCCGGAGGCGGTGTTTTCCCAGTATACTTTTACTTTTTCCTCTTCGGACATTGCGTCAACTTCGGATTTTACCAGGTCCAGCTTGTCGAACCAGAAATCAGCGAAGTCTTCTGCCCTATCCTCTTTGCCGAACATAGCGCCGAGAGTAATAATAACATTTTCTACATTCTCAATGTCAAAATCGAGTCCTACGAATTTAATTCCTACCTTCTCCAGCTGTGCTTCCAGTTCCGGCATTCTTCTTAAGGTGCTGGGAGTGCTTATCAACACTTGAGGTTCAAGATCTATTACTTTTTCTATATCGAGGTTGAACAGATTTTTACCGACAGTGGGTGTATTGGCGAGACCGGTGAAAATTGTTTCATATTGATTATAGGTAAACTCATCGAGACCGTTAACACTCTCATCTCCAACACCGAGTGCTTTTATAACTAGAAGCAACTGGCTGTAGGTTATAATTGATCGTTCTACCGGATAGGGTAGTTCCACAACGCGCCCGGACGAATCAGTGATTCTTACAGTTTCAGGCTGCGAGGGCTGAGTTGTCTCTTCTGTCTCTTTTGATTCTGGTTTTTCCGTACTAGTTTCGGCTTCCTTTTCTTTACCCCCGCCGGCCCAAAGAGTAGCCGGGAAGAGCAGTACAAGGACAATGAGCAGGACCGTGATAATTCTGTTTTTTTTCTCTAGCATTAGCATTTTTTCTTCCTCCTATGTATGCTATTACACTTTTTCCCTTAAGATGTACCGGCCTGCCTTTCTATGGGATAAAAAAAACCGCCCGGGATAAATCCCGGACGGTCCGTTTTTCCGTTCCTGTGTCTACTATTCAAGCCCTTAAGTCGTCTGTCCTAGGGCTGCTTTTCGCCCGACGCAGCATTTATTTTCGTACACGCCAAGCATCTTCTGTTTATCGGCAGGTCTTCTGACTTTCGGTTCATCCTTCTGTCGAGCCTTCCCACCCCGCGCATCTGGTAGAACTCTTCCGCGGAACAGTGGCTGAACATACTCCGTACTGACAGTTTACCCTCCCTGTCTAAGGAGTGTCTAGTCGCTACTTCGTTGTTCTTTCAACAGTCGTCACCGATTACAGCGGCGGGTCCGTTCCCGATTTCCACGGGATTCCCTTTTCATCCGGGGGAATTTCTGGTTCGAATAACTCATTTTCAAGTAGTCCTTGCCTCGAAATTACCTCAGACACCGCAAACAGCACATCTACTGTAAAAGATCTAGGTGGATAGTACTTAAATAAATTGCGTTTGTCAAGCAGGCGGCAGGGAGGGGGAGGGACGGAGGAAGAGATTAGGATCTGAACGGAAGTATCCTACTTTTTTCTCACTCCTCCGTCCCCCACACTTTTACAGTTGTACTAAATCGTAAGCTATCC
>CAYXSD010000194.1:0-3885 GCA_964466335.1 uncultured Spirochaetales bacterium | reverse complement strand
TAGACATGAGTCAGCAGCAGTTCTCAATCTGAAAGGTGAAGTCTTTAAGACTTCACCTTTCAGAATTGCTGATGAGTCAACGACGATACATCGGTTTTTGTAAAATCGTCACCCTTGAAGAGCAGAGGTTCCCCGGTCTGTTCCGCTAAGGCGTAGGACATGCAGTCCCCGAAGTTCAGTCCCGCCGGGTGCTTTCCCTTTCCAAAAGCGGCGTATGCTCGGGAGGCGGCCTTTGCCTGATCCCGGTCGAAGCTGATAATTTCAATTTCCGCAGTGGAGAGAAACAGTTGGAGATTGTGTATTCCCTTATCTCCGAATTTCGATTGAATAACGATAGCCGTTTCCAAATAGGTTCCAGCCGAGAGAAGGCGTTTTGGGAATGATGCTATCAACTCGTTGAAATGGTGCCGCTCCGGTTCGTTGAAAAGAATTGCCAAGAGGGCGGAGGTGTCGATAACCACTACTCAGGCACTCCCATGTCGTTATAGCCGAGGATTTCATCAGCACTGCGATTGTCGAGGATGGGGAGTGAGGAGCAGTGGAGGGCAATTTCATCCAGATCATATATCAATCTGGTTGATGAGCTTTCTTTTTTGGTTTTCTCCCGTCGCACTGCCTCCTCTAAGGCCTGGGTTACCACCTCAGTTATTGATTTTCCAGTAAGCTCGGAGAGGGTTTTGGCATATTCGTGGGCCTCTTGGTTTTTAATATTCAACGGCATACTGTTATCCTCCGGGAGGAAAATATTCCTCCTTCCTCCATCAATGTATAGCAGATTATTTTAGATGTCAATACTGAGCAAATTTAAATTTGCTTCATTTTCTTAGCGAAAATTGCATTTGGAAACCGTTGGAGGCATTCACATTGTAGAAAGTGCGTACGCACTTTCTACAATGTGGATTGTTGATCAATACTCATTTCCTGCTTAAGCGCATCCAAATCGGTAATCGGACGCCGGCAGGTAAAATCGGAACAGATGTAGACCGCGGCCCCTTTTTCGGGAACGGGATAGGCTTCGGTGAAAGGCGCAATCTCCGCAAGGGCGGCGGCGTCTTCCGAAGTCTTCCTGAGGACTACCGATTCCGGCAAGTTCCGATGGACCTCGGCTATGTAGGCGGCGGCTTCTTTCTCCTTTCCGCAGACCACAACCTCTGCCGGACCCTTGAGAAGCCCCATCGCCTCGGAAAGCATCCAGGTATGGGCGGTGGGGTGCTCGTTAAGAGATTCGGAAAATGCGTTTATCAGTGCTTCGGCGGATTCCCGGTACTTCCCGTCCCCTGTAATGTGGTAGAGGGTGATGAGGTTTCCCAGCATGAGGGAGTTCCCCGAGGGTATGGCGTTGTCCATCCCCTCTTTTTGGCGTACCAGAATATCGCCGCTTTCTTCACTGTTTCCGCTGCTCTCTTCGCCGGTGGTGAAGCAGCCGCCGGTGGTTTTGTCTCGAAAGCGGTGCTCCACAACGGCGGCAAGCCCTATGGCCGACTTCACATACTTTAGGTCTCCACCGCTCTTGTAGAGTTCCAGTAATCCGGCGATAAGGAAAGCGTAATCGTCCAGGGTCCCGGAGATACCGGCTTTTCCGTTCCGGTAACGGTGGTAGAGGGTGATGCTCTCTACTTCGTTTGGGTCTCTGAGCCTAGAGAGGAGAAACTCGGCGGTTTCCCCGGCAGTCTGAATGTATGTTGGATTTTCCAGGACACGTCCCGCCTTTGCCAGGGCCAGAATAACGAGGCCGTTCCAGTCGGTGAGGACTTTGTCGTCCAAAAAGGGCCGGATTCGGCGGTCCCTCGCGGAAAGCAGCGCTTTTCGGACCTTCTCAAATTCCTCGAAGGTCCCCGGCAGTTCCCGGTATTCCGGATTTGTAAAGAGAATATTCTGGCGCTCCGGTTCAGGTGGTCCCGATGCTGCTCCAACTCCCGGATGCTCTTCCCGGTAGTTACCTTGCTCCTCGACACGAAAGTAATTTGTGTAGGCCGCAACAGCTCCCCTTATCTCCTCTTCGTTCACCCCGGGACGCGAGGAACGGAGGGTATCTTCCACAATTTCTTTGAACTTATCCGTATTCCAGAGGTAGAACTTTCCCTCTACCCCTTCGCTGTCGGCGTCCTCGGCGGAGTAAAAACCTCCCTCCGGGGAGCGCAAGTCCCGAAGGAGATATTGAATAATCTCCTTCGCGGTCGCCCCGAAAGCCTGCTTCGCCCCAGCGGCGGAGGCATCAAGGTAGGTGCTTATAAGAAGCGCCTGGTCGTAGAGCATCTTTTCGAAGTGAGGGATCTTCCACTCCCGGTCGGTGGAGTAGCGGTGAAACCCGAATCCCAGATGATCGTAGATCCCGCCGGCCCGCATGTGACGGAGGGTTTTCTCTACTGCCTTAACCGCCTCCTCTCGGCCTTCTAAAAACTCTCCCGCCTTAAGGAGAAACCGCAGTACGTGGGGCTGGGGAAACTTCGGCGCTCCTCCGAAGCCGCCGTGCTCTCTATCGAAATTCGCAACAAGGCTGTTAAATCCCTTTTGTATCACACCGGCAAGGAGCGGCGGACCGGCATCTTTATCGATCAACCGGAAAACCCTCTCTTTGGTGCTTTCGTCAGGAGTTTCCGCGTTTCTTCGGAGGGCGTCCATTACCGATTCAGCGGCATTCAGGACCTCCGTTCTTCTGTTCTTCCATGCCTCTTCAATCCGGGGGACCAGGTCCGTCATTCCGATACGCTGACCCATGGAATTTTTAGAAATATAGGTGGCGGCGAAGAAGGGTTTTCTATCAGGAGTCAAAAGGAGATTCAGAGGCCATCCTCCGCCCCCGGTTAGGAGCATTGCTGCGTTCATATAGAGGGAGTCAATCTCCGGGCGTTCTTCCCGATCCACCTTTATGGATATAAAGGAACGGTTCATCAGCTCCGCCACTTCATCATCGTCAAAGCACTCCCGCTCCATTACATGACACCAGTGACAGGTAGAGTACCCTATGGAGAGGAAAACCGGTTTGTCCTCCTCCCCGGCCCGGGTAAAGGCTTCCTCTCCCCAGGGATACCAGTCCACCGGATTTTCCGCGTGCTGGAGCAGATAGGGACTGCTCTCTTGCGATAGTCTGTTCTTCTTTTCATTGCTCTTCATGTTCTCCTCCCCTGGTATTAAAAATAAGGAAGAAACTGTCTCATGGCAAATTATTATTGATTTGGTAAACTATTATGAGTCTAACACTGATTTACCTTGACTAGGTATACCTATTAAGGGTATATTACACTATGGCGATACAATCTTTCAGCGATAGTGCCGTAAAGCGTTTCTTTGTATCCGGTAAGATAAAGAAAGGTGTTGGATGGTTCTCAATTGCAAAAATTGTAAAGCGAAAACTTGACGTGATTCATTATGCAACTGAATTGGATGATTTAAGGGCACCGCCTGGAAAGAGATTGGAATTGTTAAAAGGGGATCTTAGAGATTTTCACAGTATAAGAATAAACAATAAATGGAGAATAGTATTTAGATGGTCAGATTCTGGTCCCTCTGATGTTCGAATTACTGACTATCACTAAGAAAATGGAGTATTGAACATGATAACTATTGAAAGAGAGCCAACGTCACCAGGTGAAATATTACAGGAAGAGTTTTTAACTCCTTTGGGAATCAGCCAGAAGCAACTGGCGGATCATCTTGGGTGTGATGTAAAAGTCATAAACCGAATTGTAAACAATAAAAGTTCTGTAACACCTGAAATGGCTTTTAAGCTCGGGTGCGCGTTTAATACGACACCGCAATTTTGGCTTAACGCGCAGCAGGCAGTTGATATTTTTACAGTCATGAAAAAGATTAAAGATTTTCCGCGTCCAATTGTACAAGCAAGCTAATCAATCTCCATAGTTCCCTGTTTAGAATATTTTAAGA
>CAYXSD010000193.1:0-4003 GCA_964466335.1 uncultured Spirochaetales bacterium | reverse complement strand
GGAGGTTGGATTATGCCCACAAAACATCCGCGAATAAATGTTGCCCTTGAAGAGTCGATCTATACCATTATTGAAGCATTAGCAAAGAAAAAAGGACAATCTATGTCCATGGTAACTAGAGAGCTAATAAAAGTAGCAATTGAAATCGAAGAAGATATTCTTATTACTTCCTTAGCTGAAGAGCGGGACAACGCTTTTGACGAAACCCGAGCATTGGACCATGATGAAATTTGGGATTGAGCATGCAGTATCGATTACTCTATCATCCTCTTGTTAAAGAACAGGATGTGCCGAAGCTCAACGCAGCTGTAAAAAAAAGAATAAAAACCGCTATTGAAGATCGACTGCTCCAGGAACCGGAGAAATACAGTATACCCTTAAGAAAAACGTTAAAAGGATACAGGAAACTTAGAGTTGGCGATTACCGCATTGTTCTTAGAGTAGATGCCGATCGGATTATTATCCTCGGAATTTGTCATCGAAAAGACGTATATGGAAAAATAGAGAAAAGGACGGGTTAATTCTTTCTTTAATTACCCCACAAAGTATACCAAGATGCAGCTCCGTGTATATCCTTTTTATAGAATAGGCCTCAGCCAGAAGCGTTGACTCGGGGGAATAGTTCTCCTATCATTATAGGTATGAAGGATATAAAAAAAGCACTTACAAAGGGAGTAATGCTCGCCGAACTCGGCGGATATGGTGACGGTCCCTACTGCGCCTCCCATGGTAAAGGGGCAACCGTTGTAATGATGGGTACATACATCGTCGATGGCGGAGATTCCGTTCCCTATCCGGAAGATTTTGTTTTTAAACCCGGGAAAGAAAACTATAGAGATTATCTTCGGAAACACGTATCGTTAGCCCGGAAAAGCGGTGCGGCCGTGGGGGTCAGTGTTGTCTGCATCGAAAAAGAGGATGAAATCGATTTTCTCCAAGCAGCGGAAAAAGCAGGAGCGGATTTTATCTCGCTTTGTTTACATTCAACCATGGATATGTTTGTTAATGCCGGTTTAAGTTCGGCATTATTGCATCGGGAGAACCATCCAAGATTAAGAAACAGGGTAAAAGGGATATTAGAAGCAACCACACTGCCTCTCATAATAAAAATGGGAACGGCGAAAATCGAATATCCTATAGACGCAGTCCGGGAATTAGTTGATATGGGTATAAAGATTATCCATGCAAACGTACCGGAATCCCCGGATCCGTCTAACGCTGAAATCATCCAAACCCTTAAAAAGCTTTCTCCCTGGTTAATCGTAGGCGGTGGAATTAAAGATGTTGGGGACGCTCAGGCCGTAATAAATGCCGGAGCGGATGCTGTTTCAGTGGGCACCGCGGCAATGAAGGATGCCGATTTCTGCGGCCGCCTGACTACTCATCTAAGAAGAAAGAAGTAAACATATAGAAGAAGTAAACATAGCAGCATCGGGCCAATAGGCTTGGTGACCGCGGATTCAAAAAGGGGGAGTGCTGCTTTTAGAACGCTGAACTCCCCTACTCCTGCTTTTAATCCGCCTTTTACGTATTTTCCCGCATATAATCTTTTTTAATATCCCACCGTTTCCATGCACTCAATGGGTTTCGCGATACTGGGAGATATGTATATCGTACAGGGCAAGGTCTGGTAGATAGAGCCGGGGACCATCGGCGTGACCGGGCCGTGGGTTATCAACCTGGAGGTCATCCTCTGCCAGGAGGAGAAGGTACCCATGGTGGTAAGACCGTGGCTTTCCACTCGGGTTTTAGCGTGAAGCACGTCCCTGGGTCCGATAGTGGCTGCCTTCGGCGGCACGTTGCCGATGTTACCGGAACAGCCGAACACGCCGTGTAAGGAATTCTGGGCGATGGTCAAGGGATGGAGGGTCACAATCTTCGCGGGCTGCTGCATATATTCTTCTATGGAATCCACCTCTGTGTAATCGGGGGTTGGATCGATAAAGGCGATATGCCCCGCCCAGCCGGGACCGGAGGTGAAGTAATCAATTCCGCCGTCGGTTTTTTCATCTATCAGGTCCGAATAGTGGTCCATATTCTCCGTAGTGGGATAGAGGATGTTCTCCTCGGGGGGACGCAGCTCTGGATCGATCTTGTTGATAAAGTACTTCATAAAGGAGTAGGTAAACCCGGATTTGTAGGTAACGGGCGCGATATTCCCCTCATCATCGGCCCATTCGTCCATGGTTACGAAAATACAGTTCTTACAGTTCACCCGGTTTATGTTGATAAGCTCCGCTAAGGGCATGTGGGAATTCGGGTTCGGATTACCGAAGATGGTGGAGAACTTCTTGTTCTGATCCGCCGATTCTTTAATCCGCGTGAATTTCTCCGCCAGCACAACGGAACCGAAATTTTCCAGAATTTTTATCCGTACCTCCGGATTTTCGTGTTTCTCGATCTCCTCCGGGGTCATCTTTGCAAGTCTTTCCAGTAATTCCCTGTCCTTTACGGGACAAAAATCCGCCGGTTTAAATTTAAAATCGCTGCTCATAGTATTTTTCCTCCATCCTTTAGCCTCGATACTAGTAGGTACGTCTACCCATCATTAAATTGAATTGTTATATCTTTATAATTAAATAAGATTTGGGTTCTGTCAACAGCGCTAATACCAAAAGAGTAGAAATTTTTGCCCGGAACCCGGAATGTCAGCAAAATATGGCCATATTGAGAATTACCGGCTTGACAGAATCAGTATTTGTTATTAAATTAACACACAGTTAAACGACGCAGGGTAGAGCAGTTGGCAGCTCGTCGGGCTCATAACCCGGAGGTCGCAGGTTCAAGTCCTGCCCCTGCTAAAAAGGTCGAAGTACTACGGTGCTTCGGCTTTTTTTTGTTGGGAAAACGAACAGGGGTAGTCAAAGCCCCTTAGCTTCCTTTACAAATAAGATAACTATTTTCCTGGTTATTATTTTATTGCAACCATTAATAGCCCATGCTATTATATTGCCTTTTCGGTATTTAAAACTTTCCTAATTTAAAGAGATTATTTTATAGACATATTGTAGACAAATTGTATTTCTTCTTTCAAGATATATAATTATTATCATGGGAATAGGTAAGAAATATATAGCTTTTATTAGTTATAGCCATACAGATGAAAAATACTCTTCAAAGCTTCACCAATATCTTGAAAGATATAGAGTTCCTAAAAATTTAAATAGGGAAATACACAAAGATCCTGAAAAAAACGGGCATAGTCGTCTCTTTCCAATTTTCCGTGATCAAGAGGAACTACCTTCATCTGCGGATTTAGGTGATCAAATCAATACCGCCCTTAAGAACTCCCAATATTTAATTGTCATCTGTTCACCATCGGCTGCGAAATCCCGATGGGTAAACGAAGAAATACTTACGTTCAAACGATTAAATAAAGGTAATCGTATTCTGGCTCTCATAGTCGAAGGAGAACCAAACAGTGATCTTAAAGGTGACCCCCAAAACGAATGCTTTCCGGAGGCCCTCAAATATCATCTCGACGGAAACGGTAATATTGATAAAACAGAAAGAGCTGAGCCGATAGCCGCAGATATTAGGGCGGTAGGCGGTAAGGATACTGCCTTCCTTAAAATTGTTGCCGGACTTCTAGGAATCGGATTTGACGATATTAGACAAAGAGACATAAAACGGAAACAAAAGATCCTATATTCAATTATCACCGGTGTATTTTTAGGTATGATTATTTTTGGAGTACTTCTTGGTTTTTCAATAAAACAACGCAATAGGGCTAATGAAACACTTGCAGCCATTTATAAAAATAAAGCACAGCTAGCTGCTGCAGATTTGCGTTGGTCAGATGTATTAATCTACTCTAATAAATCTCTTCATTCCAAAGACAATCTAGGAGCAAGGCTACTCGCATTACAAGGTATTTCTAACATTCTTCCCTGTACGGGAGTACTCAAAGAAGAAACAACAAATAACCAATGTGGAGTAATTACAAAAGATGGAAAAACCCTATATACCGCAGGATCGGATAAAAAGATTAGAAAGTTTGATC
>CAYXSD010000192.1:0-4021 GCA_964466335.1 uncultured Spirochaetales bacterium | reverse complement strand
TTGAGAAGTGCTGTCCGGTCAGAAATTTTTATTTATCGGCGGGGTAATAATAATTCCCGGTGGTCGCGAATGAACTCCTCCAAGCTTCGGGGTTTCCTCCGGAGGAGGTGTTCCAGGGTATCCGTCTTCCCCGCGGCTTTTCCGAATCTCGCCGCCGAGTAGAGAACAAGCATTACCAGCGCGTGGGATAATGACTTTCCCTTCCTTTTATGATAGCGGATGAATGTAAAGGGATTGGCGTGTTCATAGCGAATGGTCTCTCCCAATTCTTTGCTTAAAAGTTCCGCTACTTCCCGGTAGGAGTAATCACGTTCTCCGGTAATGGTGTACTCTTTATTGATATGCTCCTCTCCGATGAGTACTCTGGCAGAAGCTTCACCAATGTCCCTTACATCAATAAAATTGGTCCTTCCTTCTCCAGCCGGAAGGAAGAGCCTCTTCTCCTCGCGGATTTCATCCAGATGGGTAGTGGTAAGGTTCTGCATAAAGAAGCTTGGGCGTAAAAAGGTATGAGGAATGTCGAATTCTCGAATGGCGTCTTCAATTTTTCGATGGGGAACAAGGGAATTTTTTTCAGAACCCTGGACAGAAAGGAAAACAACCTGCCGGATACCCCTATCAGCGAGGAAGCCAAGAAAGGGGTACATGTCCCGCCGGATATTTGAGATCCGTGGCGGCCGAAGGAGAAACAGCTTCTCAACCCCGGCGAGAGCGGGTACCCAGGTTTCCTGTTCAAGGAAATTGAATGTTCTAATATTTGCAGCGGTATCCCCGGCCCCTGGGTTTCTAACAGCGCATAAAATGGAACTTTCAGAATATCCCAAATCCAGAAGTCCCTTTAGTACTTCTCTTCCCGTGTTTCCTGTACTGCCGGTGATTAGAATTCTAGGCTGGTTCATCGTTTTGTACCTCTCTTTCCTTTTCTATGTCTTCACCGTTTACCCTATTAGGCGGCGGTCCCGGTACTGTATCGATCAATTCTTTTACCGCGAAATGTCCCTTACATAGGACGATACTCAATGTACCCGGGATCATGGGAAGGAGAAGACGAATAAGGGCCGATCCGACCCCATCATGTACCATATCCGGTTTTTTCATCCTTTGTTTCCTTTTTTTTCGCCGAGGAGTATCATATGTTCGTGGAGCGCGGAAAGCCCTCGGAATAATTCCCTTTTTGCTTCAGGCCCAAGATTCTCCAAGAGGGCCGACGCTCTTTGTAAAGCGATCTTTTCAGTTTTCTCCAATGCCTGTTCGCCTTCTTTGGTAATCCTAACGTAAACTGTCCTTCGGTCACCTTCCTGACGGAAACGTTTTACCCATTTCCGGTGTTCCAAGGTATCAACTGTTCTCGACATAGTAGGAAGACGGACTACACTCTCTTCGGCTAATTCATGGATGGACCTTGGCTTTTCCCTAAGCATCCGCAGGACATGAAAATGGACTTGATTATCTATGGGAGATTTCCGCCGCAAGGTACAGGAGACATGACCCATTACCCGGGGAAATGTCTCTAATACAAGGTGGGCCAGGGAACTGAGAGAAGTCAATGTCTGCGTTTCATCGTAGTGGTTCATAAGCTATGTCCGTTATTTTTATTAGCCCAGCTAATTAATAGCCATGCTAATTATTAGTACGGACAACAATATATGAATATTTATCGGGATCGTCAAGAAGATTGTGCTCTCTGCTTCATCTCAGCTGCTTTCACAATTAGATAATTTTGAAAGCGGCTGCTCTATTTAAGCCTTTTTCAACAAAGGTATATTCAAATTAGTCGGCCGGCTATTTCGCCGGCATAGCCCCTACCAAACACCGCTCCAGTACATCCAAGATCAGCTTAGGGCCAAACTCGAAATCGTAGACACCGGAGTAGTTCCAGATATGGTCGGCGAGGTTATCTTCATCCTCTGGCTTTTCATTTTGGGGGATAAAGATCGGCCGGAGATTAATACGTAACTTTTGTAAAAAAAGTTACGTATATCCGTATCTCTTTTATTATCTCAATACCCACTCCTTATTTGTTACGGTAGGGGCGGGGGTTTTCGAAGCGGGAGAAAAAAGCAGAGAGCATAAGGAGAGAACGGATATGGGTTTCCCGCAGATTAGCACAGTGTTATTTGACGGAAACAGAAGAAGTCTTTATGTTTAATAGGTAAACCTCTAACAAGAACTCTCTCAGGAGTGTCTATGGAAAAAAGTGAAGAAAAAGCAGGCTGGCTTGCTGTAGATATTCACCCCTGGGCTGGTTTGCCATGCTCTGTCCGCCTACGGGCTGCAGGCCCAATACCGCGTTATTACCGGCGGCGAGGAATACGTTCACACAATGGTGCGGCCCGGATTTAAAGAGGAGGTTCCTGACGCGTATGCAGTCCTTAAGCAGATTTCCTACCGGCCGGAAGACCTGGAGCGGCTAATGCTCTGGACTTATGAAGATGAAGAAGCCGACCCTTACGCCCAGGCGCTGCGCTGGATAGAACTCCATCCGAATATGGTGGACAACTGGATTGAAGGTATAGAATAAGCAGGCAAGCAAAGGAAGGCAGTATGTTAGAAACAGTAAGTCAACGTTTTCAAGGAAGCTGTATGATGGTAATGAGGCAGTCAGGCGGTGAGGTTATTTTTCTTGGAAGCAGTTTTCTGGTGCATCCTGACGGATATTTGATTACCACCGCCCGCATCCTCACAGAAGCCGGCGACTTGGTGGTTGTTCCCCCGGAGTTGGAAATACATATGCCCAAGGGTATCCTCGGTGACCCCGAAGAGGACCCCCGCGGAGCGATGCTCATGTCCTTGGGCGTGCCCTTCGGGTACTACCGGTTTCACGGAGTGGTTGCTGTCCAGTCGGTACTGTCCGGCCGGATCAACTCAAGTGCCGGAAGAAGGAAGTGGTAAAGAAGCCCTACCTGAACATACATAGAATTGGGACCCTGATGAACGGAGGTATTTACTATGACAGATGAGTATTCAAATATGCCGGGTAGTTCCAGCACCCGAGAAGTGGAAAAAAGAGAAAAAAAGGATACTCCCACCGCCCTTCGACGGCTCTACCGGCCATGGGCCTTCTTCGGATTTGACCTGTCCCTTACCTGGGGGCCTCTCTGGCTTTTGGTGGCAGGGCAGCAGCTCGGCTGGTTTGAGGAGTCCTTCTTCCTCATCGCCCTTGCCGGGGGGAGCGCCGCCCTCTCGGCGGTACTCTTTGTTCACACCACCCGCGTCCCCGGTTCCGGTAGACCGGCAAGGGAGTTCATAAAAGATTTCTGGATTCGAGCGGTTGATCCGAGACGGATAGGAATGATCTTTTGGCCGGTTATCCTCCTTCTACCGGTACTCATCAATATTGTGGCGATCCTTTTCTCCATCCTCGGCGAGGGCGGTCCGGAGCAGTTCCGGCTTTCCGAAGAATTCATAAGCGCTCCCCTGGGGTTTCTCGCCTTCATGCTGATCTTCGGCCCTATTCCTGAAGAAATCGGATGGCGGGGATACGGTCTGGATGCTCTACGTACGAGGATGAATCTCCTAAACACGAGCCTTGTTTTAGGCGTAATCTGGGCGCTCTGGCACCTGCCCCTGGTATTTGTGGAGGGGAGCTTCCAGCAGGGACTTTCCCAGTACATACCGAGTCTCATAGGCTATTTTATCGCCTTTATACCCGCGAGCATTATTATGAGCTGGATCTACTACCGCACCAACCGGAGCACCCTCTCGGCCATTCTCTTCCACTTCGCGGGGAATACCGCGGGGGAGATCTTCCACCTCTCCCTGGAAACCAGGGTTATCCAGACCGCTATTACCGCTGTGATTGCCGTAATTATTTTGATTGCTGAATGGCCCCTCTTCAGACAGCGCCGAGCGGAGCATCGGAATTATCAATTTGGTCCGGAAACTGGAAGCCCTGGAAACGGGAAAACTGAAGCTGGAACTTCCTCCCATCAATCTGAAAAACTGTATCGAAACTTCCCTTCAAGTCTTGGAGAAGCGATACAGAGAAAAAAATATTGATTTCACTATCGGTGTCCCGGCA
>CAYXSD010000191.1:0-4030 GCA_964466335.1 uncultured Spirochaetales bacterium | reverse complement strand
TCTTAGCCCTCTTTACTGACGGTATTGGTACGTACTGGTTTAAATGCTCCCGGGGGTTTCACACTGCCCTCTCCCAAAGTCTCGCCAGCTTGGAAGTCCTCGCTGACGTAACAGACGAAACAATCGATGGGCAGTGCTCGCAGAGGGTAAATGAGACCTACCGGCGTCTTTCGGAATTCTTCGAGTAGAGCAGCCTGTTACGTCTCCTTCAAGACCTTACGTATTTCCTCCCGTTTTACATCGAGCACAACCGTGTTTTCCCCTCCTCGCTGAAGGACAAATCGCAGTTCTTTCCCTTTCTTTTTTTTGTCCCTCTCCATAGCCGCAAGAATTTCTTCCCCTTCGACCTTAGCCGTTAAGGTATAGCCGAGTTCTTCAAGGATGCCTATTCCCCATTTTCCGTAGTCCCTTGGCGTTATTCCTATACGCATACCCAAACGGAAGGCCATAGCCATTCCCCAGGCTACAGCTTCTCCATGGGACCATGAATTAAAACGGGTAACCGTTTCCAGCGCATGCGCAAAGGTATGACCAAAATTGAGATGTGCCCGTATCCCACCTTCACGAAGGTCCTGTTCTACAATCTTTGTCTTCACCTCCACAGCTCGGAGGAGGAATTCCCCAGGAAGCTCTAATCTTTCCTTGAATAGTTTCTCTCCCTCGGATTTCACCTTCTCCAATAATCCCAGGTCTCCCAAAAAGCCGTGCTTTATTACCTCCGCCATTCCGTTTCGTATCTCCCTCTCGGGCAGCGTGGATAGTGCACCAGGAAAAAGATGGATCGTATCTGCCGGGTAAAAAGTCCCGACAGTATTTTTGTATCCTAAATAATCGATACCCGTTTTTCCTCCTATAGAAGCATCCGCCATCGCGAGAAGGGTGGTAGGTATAAGACTAAGACTTGTTCCCCGCATATAGAGGGAGGCTGCCAGACCGGTAATGTCACAAACAACTCCGCCTCCGATACCAACTATTCTGTCTCCTCTGGTTAACCCCTTTTCCAAAGCAAAGCTGAGGACCTTCTGAAGAGATTCGAAATTCTTTGCCTTTTCCCCCCGAGGTAAAACAAGAGAGTTCTTTTCTTTGAAAACAGAAGGTCCTCCGAAGAGTTCCCAGGTTTTTTCATCAAAGACAAAGATCTTTTTTTCACTCCTATTAACTTGTTTCGAGGTCAAAGTATCCAAGATATTCGATGTTGGAAGAACATTGAACTTTTCTACTGTTACCGTAGTTTTTTTATCACCAAAGTGATATAGTCTTATCGCCATACTGTTAACTATACCTACTTTTCTAAGAATAGAAAATATCCCTTAGAGAAGACCTAATGAATTATTGTGCTAAGATTGACATAAGATCGACACTAAGATTGACCTGAATTCTTTTTATTTGGTAATATGACGCCCATGAAAAAATCTATTTCGAAAATAATCCTCTTTACATTGCTTCTCTTTTCTCTAATGTTCGTGCATGGGACACTATTCTCTCAGCAGAGCAAAGCAGCAGAGGGGTCCGAAGGAGGTTCTAAAGCCGGCAGCGAATCATCTGATAGATCTGCGGGGTTCGGCTTGCAAGCGGATATCTTTAGCAGGGTAAGGAACACTGATACCAACATCCTTCAAGATTTCTACACCATGGCGGATTACACTCTAACACCGGGAGATGTTTTTACTATTACTATTACCGGGGGGATCCGCAGCGACGGGTCTGTTTCCAACTCGCAGGAGTACAGCGTTCAGCTTCAGAAGGACTATACCCTTAACATGCCTGTTTTAGGAACAGTTTCTGTAAAGGGGATGGGACTTCCGGAGTTACGGAACTATATTATTCGGCGAATAAAATCCATGATGCCTGTTCAGTATGTGAATATCGTCCTAAAAGCGCCTGCCCAGTTCAATGTTTTTATATACGGCGGTGTGGCAATGCCGGGTCATATAGTAGCCAATCCGCTGGTTTCGGTTATTGATGCTATTGCTATGGCCGGCGGGTTTAAGCCCGGCGCAAGTTACCGTAAAGTCGAACTAATCCGGAAGAAGCAGTTTTTACAGAGCTATAACGAAAATGAAGGCGAAGAAGAAAATAATCAGATAAGGTATGAAATAGATATCTCCCAATTCTACGCTGAAGCAGACATGGAGGCAAATCCCCCACTCCAGCCAGGTGATCGTATTTACATACCTCAGGCTGAGAATGTGGCAAAAATCGAGGGTAATATACCCTACCCCGGTCACTATGAGCTTATAGATGGAGAATCCCTGAAGACCCTTATTAATCTCGCCGGAGGAATCCTGCCGGACACAGTGACATCCCGTGTGGATATTATGAGGATTTCCAAGGAAGGAAAATATGTAACCACAATGGTGGATTACGATAAATCTAAGGACTTTCCCATACAAAACGGAGATGTGGTCCATCTTCACTCACATTTTATTAATAATCAATTTATTACCATAGATGGCGCGGTATACGGGAAACCTCAAGATCCTAAGGCCCCTCAAAACGCGCCGGACCAACCACTTTCCCTTCAAATCCCCTACCTCCCGGGGATGACTGTCCTTCAAGCATTAGAAAAAGTCGGAGGGCCGACTCCCTTTGCCGACCATACCCGAAGTCATATTGTCCGAAAGGGAAAAGAGGAGTCGATACCGCTGGAATCGGAGAAGCTGTGGCTTCAAAAAAGAGAAAGCCTTAATCCGGAATTGGAACCTGAAGATAGAATTGTAATTCCCCTAGTGCAGCAGAAAGTTTTTGTTACCGGCTATGTTTCTAGTCCCGGCCCCTTCCCCTACAGCGGCGGCTTTACCGTTCAAGACTATATACTTCTTGCCGGCGGGGCAGACCCGGACAGAGGCAATCCGGAGGGGGCCTTTCTCATTTTGGATTCCAAGGACAAGAAGCACGTGGAGCTTACAGAAACAGTTAAACCAGGTTCAATTATTCATGTACCGCTTAGCCCTCTTTACCAGGCGGATAAGGTGTTTCAGAAATTTATGCTTACCGTTGGGTGGATAACTGCAATTATCGTAGCTACTAACACAATTTACGACTTCGGCGGGAAAATAGGAATCTGGTAGTGCCGCGCAAGGCTTTTCACTAACAAAACAGCCACTTTCAAAATTAACTAATTTTGAAAGAGCCTCAAAAATTCTTTCTTTAAAGAGAATTAGAGGAAATCAAGCAGTAAGAGACGGATCAGTTCTTTTTTCAATATCCTCTCTCGTCCCAGTTTTTTTTTTGGCTTCTGTCGACGTGCTGTCTTTGGAAATACAAAAATCTAAGGAGCGTATTACTCGTTGTACAAAGGTATCTTTAATGGAGTAAATCCTCTTATTCCCCTTCACAACGGAAGAGACGATTCCTTTTTCCTTGAGAACTGCAAGATGTTGCGAGATTACCGGCTGAGGCTGTTCAAGGCATTTCCATAATTCGGTAACGCAGGAGTCCCCTTTCTCTATAATGCAGAGAAGCTGCAATCGTATGGGATGACCACAAACCTTCAGTTTCTCAGCGTAATTTCTGACCGCTTCTTCAGGGCAACATTTATTCTTTTCCATCTCTATGAATATACAAATTTTTCTATATATTTGCAAGTAATCGTATTAGCAAACAGTCGCGAGCAAACAGTAAAGTACAGTAGAAAGATAGCTCTAACTATCACGTTTTAACTACCACCCTTGCATAATTTCACCATGGTTACTACTATAAAGACCATGCAGCGTCATTATCTCGACTGGGCTTCAACATCAATACCTGACAGCGACATTATTCGTCGAATGACAGAACTTTCCACTACTGTATACGGAAACCCCTCGTCAAAACATCAATCGGGCAAGGAAGCCGCTTCCATACTTCAAAACTCAAGAAGAAAGTGCGCGGAACTATTAGGCTGCACACCTGAAGAAATTATATATACTTCCGGCGGAACAGAGTCAAACAATATGGTCCTTTTCAGTCTTCTTATGAGAAAACAGGTAAACGGGCTTGTTATCTCTGGAGTAGAACACCCTTCAGTATTCTATCCTGCAAAACGCCT
>CAYXSD010000190.1:0-4058 GCA_964466335.1 uncultured Spirochaetales bacterium | reverse complement strand
TACTCCGCGCTGGAAGGGAAGGCAGGGGAGAGGATCATCTCCGAGAATAACTCCTTTCTTCTTCTCACACCCTTCTGGGCCACCTGGCCCTACGAGGTCATGATTCTCCCTAAGCGGCACGTATCCTCCCTAAAAGAGCTTACCGATGCCGAAATTGATGATCTGGCCGGAATAATGCGGGAAAACGGGATTCGTTATGACAACCTCTTTCGTACCAGTTTCCCCTACTCTATGGGTATCCATCAGAAGCCCACCAACGCGGAAAACCACGACGGATGGCATCTGCATTTCCACTACTACCCTCCTCTTCTCCGTTCAGCTACTATTAGGAAATTCATGGTCGGGTATGAGATGTTGAGTATGGCCCAGCGGGACATAACCCCGGAGAGCGCTGCTGAGATACTTAGGTCTCTTCCGGTTATACACTACATGGATTCCGGAAAAACTGAGGGTTAAGATGGGAAGCAGTGCTTTTTCAAAGAAAAAAATCCAGCCTGAGGAAATTAAAACCGGATATTTTGATAGCGGATTTCAGTTCATATACGACTCTCCCTTCCGAAGGTTAAAAGACGAGTACCCACGAATTGTCAATCTTATAAACAATTTTAAGCGGTCCTTTCAAGACTATCCGGAGGTTCTCCTCTCCGTCCCTGGACGTACCGAAATTGGCGGGAACCACACCGACCACAATAGTGGATTGGTTATTGCCGCTGGGGTTGACCTGGATATTTTGTCTGCCGCTTCCAGGTCGGAAGATAATAAGGTGGTCCTCTATTCAGCCGGGTGGGACCTTCCGTTTACCGTAGATTTGAATGACCTGGAACCCCGAAAGGAGGAAGAGGGCGACCCAACTGCGATTATACGAGGCATCTTAGCTGGATTTAAAGAGAGAGGGTTCACCATTGAAGGGTGCAACATAGCCATCCACAGTCGTGTCCTTCCCGGTTCGGGATTAAGTTCCTCCGCCGCCATTGAGGTGTTATTAGGAAATATCTTTAGCTATCTCTTCAACGATGATGCCTTGGATGCCATAACCTTGGCAAAAATAGGACAGGAAACGGAAAACCGCTACTTCGGCAAACCCTGCGGCCTTATGGACCAACTTGCATGCGCTGCGGGGGCAATTACCTTCATGGATTTTGCTTCTCCCGATGCGCCTATAATCGAACGATTAGAATTGGAATTCCGTTCCCATGACCTTGTACTTGCCGTGGTCGACACCGGAGGAAGCCACGCTGATCTTACCGAAGATTACGCTGCAGTACCGGAAGAAATGAAAGCTGTGGCCCGGTTTTTCGATGTACCCACCCTGCGCGGTGTAGAGAAGAAAGACTTCCTACAATCTATTCCATCCCTTCGCGGGGAACTGGGTGATAGGGTGGTCCTCAGAGCGATTCATTACTTCGATGAGAACGATCGCGTCCTAAAAATGGGAGAGTCTCTTAAAAAAGGTGATATTTCAGGTTTTCTAAAACTGGTCCGAGCCTCTGGAGACTCCTCCTGGAAACTTCTTCAAAATATTCACTCGCCTAAGACACCCGAGGAGCAGGGAGTGGCCCTGGGGCTGACTTTGGCCCATCGAATTCTCGGCAGCGAAGGAGCCGCAAGGGTCCATGGAGGTGGATTTGCCGGCACCATCCAGGCCTACATCCCGGAGGAGAGGTACTTGTTATTCAAGGAGGAAATGCAGAGAATTTTCGGAGAGGGTTCTGTCACCCCTCTGGCAATCCGCAAGACCGGACCTTTTTCTATTACCCACTAGACATTCTAATTGTGGGAAGTGCGGACTCACTTTCCTGAATTGCTGCAGCCACTTTCAACATTAACCAATTTTGAAAAAGCCTCGCTGATCAGTCACTAACACATACCTTGCCGTTCTTGACGAGACCCCTCCCTATGTTTTATAAATACCCGGGGTATCACACCAAACCATGGATAAGGAGAAAAAAATGGAAACAATTTCGATACTACAAAAATTTCGTTTTCAATATTCACCAAAATTACCAGCAGTCTATGAGAATGGTTGTAAGGCGGTGGCCCTGTCCTTTGGCGAACCTACAGAGAGTATTGACAACCAAAAAGAACTCAAGGAGATTTTCGGCAATACCTATGGAAAACCCATTGCCCAAGCAGTTTCCGGGGAGAACCCTGAGGCGGGGGTCAAACGAAGGGTGGGAGTTGTCCTTTCCGGAGGTCAGGCGCCGGGAGGACATAATGTCATTGCCGGTATTTTCGACGCTCTGAAAGATTTAAACGCGGATTCTGAACTATTAGGATTTTTAAAGGGGCCGGCGGGGATACTGGACGATAAAAAGGTACCTCTTACTCGAGACATTATTGATACCTACCGAAACACCGGCGGTTTTGATATGATCGGTTCTGGAAGGACGAAGATAGAAAAAGAAAACCAGTTCGCCCGTGCCTTAGAAGTCTGTCAGAAAAGCAGCATCGATGCCCTTATTATCATTGGAGGCGATGATTCCAACACCAATGCCGCCCTTTTAGCAGAATACTTTGTGGAGCAGAACGCGGCAATTCAAGTAATTGGTATACCCAAAACCATAGATGGAGACCTAAAAAATGAGTACATCGAGATCTCCTTTGGTTTCGATACCGCAACAAAAACCTACTCGGAACTTATTGGAAATATAGAAAGGGACGCTAATTCAGCAAAAAAATACTGGCATTTTATTAAACTCATGGGACGAAGCGCTTCTCACATATGTCTCGAATGCGCACTACAAGTCAGGCCTAACGTAGCCGTCATATCAGAAGAGGTGAATGAGAAAAAGACGGCCCTTAACGATATTGTGGAGCATATTGCGGAAGTTGTAAAAATACGATCTGAAAAAGGAGAGAATTTCGGGGTCGTATTGGTCCCGGAAGGACTTATCGAGTTCATTCCTGAGGTAGGCACCTTGATTCGGGAGCTGAACGATCTACTCGCGGGAAATGAATCCTATTTCAATAGTCTCCATACCTTCGAGGACCAATCCGAATGGGTAAACAAACGCCTCTCCAAAGACGCCTCCTATGTTTTTTCCTCCCTTCCTAACAACATCCAACGGCAGCTTCTTATGGACCGGGACCCTCACGGCAACGTCCAGGTTTCAAGGATTGAAACAGAGAAGCTTCTGATAGAGATGGTGGATGACAGACTGAACGAAATGCGAAGTCAAGGTGTGTTCCAAGGCAAGTTCAGCACCCAAAGCCACTTCTTCGGATATGAAGGGCGCTGCGCCTTTCCGTCCAACTTTGACGCGGATTACTGTTACTCCTTGGGATACAACGCCTTGGTACTCATAGCCAATGGACTTACCGGATATATATCCTCAGTACAGAACCTCGCTCAGCCCGCTGAAGAATGGACTGCCGGGGGGATCCCCATTACCATGATGATGAATTTAGAAAGAAGACATGGAAATGATAAACCAGTTATAAAAAAAGCCCTGGTGGAACTGGATGGAAAACCCTTCCAAGAATTCGCCGCCTATCGGGATGAATGGTCGACAACCACCTCCTACACCTATCCGGGGGCTATACAGTACTACGGCCCTAAGGAAATATGCGATAAAGTAACCGAGACAATCCGCTTGGAAAGCGAAGACCGGTCGGAATCGTAGAAGAAACAATGCCTCGCGGACCTCTCCAATCTTCTTCCCCCTATCTTTTTCCCCTTATCCAAATCTTTTAATGGTACATATGTGGGTATTTCGAGGAGAGGTGATGTACATAGGGATAGCGCAACCGTAGGGCATATCGAATTGCCGTTTCCTCATCTTTATTTTTCTCTTTTAGTACTTTCCCTAAGAGACGATTGATCTTTCTCATATCAGCCTTTAAATGACGCTCTTCCTTCGGAGAAACCTCTCCGCGGAGCACCTTTCTACTATGACATTCGGTAATCTTAAGTAATTGACAAAGTTTCTGTTCGATCTTATTTTTTTCTCTCATTCTGCACCTCCTCATCAACGTATTGAGGGTCCCGGTCACGGCTAATGCTATACAAACAGGCGCTAATAATTCATCTTTTTTCCTATTAATGTTTCCTATTAAAC
>CAYXSD010000189.1:0-4090 GCA_964466335.1 uncultured Spirochaetales bacterium | reverse complement strand
CCCTGTTCATATTAGTACTTGACACTAATAGTGTGATGCACTATCATTAACTATGATAAAGAGCTTCAAAGATGGACGGACTCGGGGAATCTGGGAAAGGAAGCGAATGAAAGGATTTCCCGGTGATTTGTACAAATCGGCCCGTAGAAAGCTTGGTTTTTTAGAAGATGCCTTATTACTTAATGACTTAAGAGTACCCCCGGGTAACAAACTGGAAGCTCTTAAAGGGGATAGAAAAGGGCAATACAGTATTCGAATAAACGATCAGTGGCGTGTTTGTTTTCGATGGATAGATGGACAAGCTTACGAAGTTGAGATAACCGATTACCACTGATAGGGAGGAGAATATGAGCGATACATTAATTGAACTATCTACCCCGGGAGAAGTCTTGAAAGAGGAATTCCTCGATCCCATGGGTGTTTCCGCCTACGCGCTGGCTAAAAGCATCTTTGTTGATCCTCCGAGGATAGCGGCTATTATCCGTGGAAAACGGAAGATAACAGCAGACACTGCCCTGCGGTTCGCCAGATTCTTTGGAACAAGCGCGGAATTCTGGATGAACATGCAAAGCAGATACGACCTTGAATCAGCATTGGAAGAAAAAAGAGAAGTGCTGGATAAAATAACCGGGTATCATAAGGCGTCTTGAAAACCGATTATATTTCGAATCTCCGGCATCCCTAATACCACCGATATACAACAAGAGATATCCCGGGTTTCAAAAAAAAAGGGAGCAATTATACTTGACAACTTGTCAAGTAATACTTATAATACTGTTATGAGAATATTGCAGGTAGGAGAATTAAAAACCCGCTTTTCCGAAGTGCTTGAACGGGTAAAAGCGGGTGAGGAGATTGTAATATCCTATGGCAGGAAAAAGGAAAATATCGCTGTTATTGTTCCTTACGGATCCTTCAAGAAGGAGAATAGGATAGTAACAGGTCTTCTATCGGATAAGCAGATGGAGGTTCCCGGAGATTTCGAATTAACCGAAGAGGAACTTGCGTCATTGTGAACTACCTTGTTGATACCCACTATCTTCTTTGGACCCTTTTTCATCCTGATCGAATTGAAAATGCTATTTTAGATGTTCTCCGTGACAGCGCTTCCATAAAATATGTTTCCGGAATAAGTCTGTGGGAGATATCACTTAAGTATTCCCTGGGAAAACTTATACTGAAAGAAACCGACCCTGAGGAAATACTGGAGAAAACGACAGAATCAGGATTTCATCTTCTTTCGCTGGAGAATGATCTCCTGGCTACCTACTTCAAGCTTCCGAAACAGAGCAATCACAAGGATCCCTTCGATAGAATGCTGATTTGGCAAGCCATTGCTCATGACCTGGTTCTTATTACGAAGGACCGGGAAATCGAAGAGTACGTTAGTCATGGATTGAAAGTTGTAATGGGAAAATGATCTTCCCTTGGCATCTTCCCGCTGACAACATTTCTATCGAGTCTTGACAGACGTGCTCTCCCGGTTTGACTGCAGCCCCCCGCCGATATACAATACATCCGGAGGCTTTGATGAAACCCCTACCCATTGGTATTAGTACACTTAAAACAATACTACAAAACAATATGGTCTACGTGGACAAGACCTGTGTCATCGAGACTTTGGCAATGGCTCCGGGCCGCTACTTCCTCTCCCGCCCTCGGCGCTTTGGTAAGAGCTTGCTGGTGGACACCTTCAAGCAGCTGTTTGAGGGAAACGAGGAGCTGTTCCGGGGGCTTGCCATCCACGACCGATGGGACTGGTCAAAAACGTATCCGGTGGTGAAGATCGACTTCGCCGGAGGATATCTGCGCAGCGAGGAGGACTTCGAAAATAAGCTTGTACCGGTTCTGGATCGTATTGCCGGAGAGTATGATGTAAAACTTTCAACCCGCGGAATTCCCAACCGGCTTAGTGAACTGGTTCAGGAACTGTATGAAAAAACCGGTTCTCCGGTGGTTGTCCTGGTGGATGAATACGATAAACCGCTTCTTGATAATATCGAGGAACCAGAAAAAGCAGCGTTGTTGCGGGATCTGCTAAAGGAGTTCTATTCCCCTATCAAGGAATTGGATAGTTATCTTCAGTTCGTCTTCCTGACCGGGGTTAGCAAGTTTAGCAAGGTAAGCATCTTTAGCGGGATCAACAACCTGAAGGACATTAGTCTGGATGCCAATTACGCCACTATCTGCGGCTATACTCAAGGTGACCTGGAGACCGACTTTGCGGAGCACCTTGAAGGGGTGGACTGGGAGCGTCTGAGGTTCTGGTACAACGGCTATAACTTCCTAGGCAACGCAGTCTACAATCCCTTCGACATCCTGCTGTTCATCAGCGAAAACCGGACCTACCGAAACTTCTGGTTTGAAACCGGCACTCCCACCTTTCTGGTGAAGCTTATGCAGAAGAACCGTTACTTTCTGCCGGACCTGGAAACTATCGAACTGTCGGAGGAACAAACCGGCTCCTTTGAAGTAGAGCGGATCCCCCCCACGGTTCTCCTTTTTCAAAGCGGGTATCTTACGATAGAAAAGAGTTTTCAAAGGATGGGAAGCCTCAACTATCTTCTCCGGGTCCCCAATCACGAAGTAAAAATTGCTCTGAACAACGCGCTCTTCGCCGGTTACACTGATATCTGGGACAATAAGACCAAATATCAGACCAGTGCCTACGACGCCCTCCGCTCCGGTGACATGCAGGCACTGGAGGCGGCCCTGCGCCGGCTTTTCGCGGGTATTCCCTGGCGGAACTTCACTAACAACGATATCATCGACTACGAGGGCTACTGGGCCTCTGTGCTCTATGCCTTCTTTGTATCCATCACTTGCGAAGTGATCCCGGAGGACACTACAAACCAGGGTCAGGCCGACCTGACGGTGAAACTGGATAACGTTATCTGCGTGACCGAAATTAAGGTGACCGATAAAGGGGAACCGGCGAGTCCTGCCGAAACCGCCGCAACACCCAACAGCGCCTTGGAGCAGATCAAGGCGCGAAACTACGCGGAAAAATACCGAGGGGCGCCGGGGGTACGAGTCTTCGAGGTGGGCATGGTCTTTGACCGGAGCGCCCGGAATCTGGTGCGATTTGATTACACATAGGAAAAAAGAAAAAAGATGTGGACCGGAACCACCATAGAGTTCGGGAGGTCCGAACCGTAAAATGACTGAATCGTCAATCTATGAAGCAATAGAATGAAGCAATAGAACTCCATATTGAGGGCTTGAGAACGGAGAAAGTCGAAATGCCTCCCGGGAAAGCGGAGGGCGAAGTACTCGTTTTCAAGTAGAAAGATACTGACCCTCTACTCTCCCGTCATCTGCGTGTTTGTTTGCACTGCTGTACTGCTTACCGGAAACCCTAATACCGCGCACAACTGTTGACGCTGTTTATAGACCGCTTTTTTCCTTCCATATTGAGGCTCTGAAAAATGGCAATTTTGAAAGAGCCTCACCAATACTGTGTTTTCCTTACTTGGAAATGTACAAACCCGACAGACAAAGAGTCGCGGCTCGGGATATCCTTAAAGGCAATTCGGATAATATAGGCCTTGAAATGTATGGAATAATACGCCCTTCTATTACCGCTCGATGGATTGCCGATGCATCGCCTCGAAAGAGGAAAGCCGATACGACAACGTTTGTATCAAGTACCGTATGCATTACGGGCTTCCGCGACAATATCGTGGATTGATTGTTCCGTTATCCCCGAGGCAGTTATTTTATCGCGAATAGCGGCCAACTCTGTAGTTTCCACCGGACGGATGATTACAGGCTCCAGTATTATCTTATTATTTTCCAAACGGGCATCAAAATAGTTTTGACCGGCAAGTTGACTCACCAACTCTTTAGGCAGAGTAATTTGGTTTTTTGAAGTCATTTTACACAACATAGGCACTCCCTTGTTATAAGTATATAAGGAAGTAAGGAAACAAGGAAGAAAAAACGGGTAGAGCGTGTTGCTTGATTGGTTTACTGTACTATATAATAATATATGCCTCTTCGGGTTAAAGACATTCTAAAGAAACTCCAAGATGATGGATGGTATGAAGTCAGACAGAAAGGAAGTCACAAACAATTTAAGCATCCCATT
>CAYXSD010000188.1:0-4120 GCA_964466335.1 uncultured Spirochaetales bacterium | reverse complement strand
AGGAGACCTTTATTGCGTTCCAGAGATACTTATATGCAAATCCGGCAGCCTAAGATGGCGCGGTACAGCCTATACCCCGGGAACGGTTTTCGATGTCCCCTTATGTCTGTCCCCCTATGCGGAGAAAATTCGGGGGACCCTGGTTTTCGCAGTCCAGCAGGTAACTTCGTAGGGAATGGTGCCGAGCATTTCGGCTATTTCTTCGGCGGTGGGCGCCGGTGGTTCGGGGCCGAAGAGTACTGCCCGGTCATGAAGGCGCACCTCCGTTTCAGGGCCTAAGTCCACCATAGTCTGGTCCATACAGACCCTCCCCGCTACCGGATAGCTCTTTCCCCGAATGGCCACGCGGCCCCGGTTGGAGAGGAGACGATTGTAGCCGTCGGCATAGCCTGCCGGAAGGGTGGCGATAAAGGTCGTCCGTTTCGCTTTCCAGGTACGGCCGTAGGAGATGCTGGTCCCCGGCGGGACCCGTTTTATAAAGAGCACCCGGGTTTCAAATTCCATCACCGGGGTAAGAGCAAGGTCCCGTTCTTGATCTCGGGACGGATAGTATCCATAGGCAATAATCCCCGGACGGACCATCGTAAGCCAACTCTGACAGTGCCCTAGAATTCCTCCGGAGTTGGCCGCGTGGAGTATTCCCGGGTCTGTCCCCCCCCGCTGTATTTCCTCCACTGCCTTGGTGAACAGATCAATTTGGGCTTGGGTAAAGGTTTCGTCTCCCCCGTCGGCGGAGGGGAAGTGGGTACAGGTGCCCTCTAAGCTAAGGCTGCCTGTAGAGGCAATAAACCCGGCCAGTTCAGCCGCCTCTTCGGGGGCGCATCCGTATCTCCCCATGCCGGTATCGATTTTCAGGTGCACCTTGCCGAGTATTCCCCTCTCAGAGCAGCAGTCCCTGTAGGTTTCCGCCATTCCCCGGTCTCCCACTACCAGAGAGAGGGACTGTGCCGCCGCTTCAGGCATCTCCTCGGGAAGAAGGGGGCTTAGAACCAGGAGAAGGCCCCCGATCCCGGCTTCCCTCAGCTCCAGGGCCTCATCCAAAGTGGCAACGGCGAAGGCCTTGACCCCCTCTTTAAGGGCCGCTTTAGCTGTTTCCACCGCGCCGTGGCCGTACCCGTCGGCCTTTACGGCAAGGCAAATGTCTCGCTCCCCGACCCGGGAACGGATAAGCCTTAGATTATGCCGAAGATGTTCCAGGTGAATTACTGTTCTGGTCGCTCTCATACGCTGTACATCATGCATGGATATTCCTCTTTGCTCAACGCCTTCTTTCTTTTTTATTATCGGATATGAGGTATGTCTTTTACCCTTTTTATAGGGCTTAAAAGGACGTTAAAACCCCCGAAATGATTGAATTTTGTCCAAAATGTGTTATTATTGTGGTAAGAGGCTTGCAAGAGACAAAGGGTAGATGAAAAAGGCGCGTTTATTCCACATTGTATTATTGGTGTACTCAGTACTGTTCTTCTCCTGTGATTCCGGAGGGTTTCTCCTGGATGAAACAGAGGGAGGCGATGTGGTTGTTAAGACTGTGCCTGAGGGGGGGATCGTCTTGGAGGGAGAAACCCTGCCCCTGGCAGTGAACTACGATGAAACAGTCATTACCGCGGACCGGTTAGAGGTGCTTCTCCTGGGTCCCGACGGTACCGTACTGGCGGAGGACACCCTGGAGGGCGCGGAACTGGAGCGTAATCAGCTTCCCGACCTGGCCCTTCCCGACGGACTCGAGCCGGACCTCTACTCCCTTAGGTTTACCCTGGTTACTGTGGAAGGAGATAAGGTATTCACCGATGAGGTCCCCTTCTTCTTCGTTCAGGGAAATTACGATATTGTCAGTATCGCCTCATACCCGCCGGTGGTGAAACCCGGTTCCCAATCTCTCGTTCATGCTGAACTTAAGGTCCCCCCTGGAAGTAATCCCTATCTGCGGTGGACCGTGGAGGGGACCGTTCAGTCGGAAGGGTACCTTCAGGATGGTATGGACATCCTGGAGTGGGAATCTTCTAGCAGAACCGGAGTGTATCCTATTACCTTAGAGCTCTTTCCACTAGGTCCTGCAAAGGGAATATCCTTTCAGTTCTCCTCCTCTTTAAAAATGAACACCGAGGTGTACATAAGCGATTCTGTGCGTACCGGCAAGTACGAACTCTATCCTGAAACCTCCTATGCCCCTCTTTTTCATTTCCGAGGCAATTACAACGATGTTACCGGGAAGCATGAACTTAGTCCCCAGGGGGACATGTCCCTCGCGTTTCGGGAAAACCTCTTTGGGTATTACCTCAACGGAGAGAGCTGGTTCACCCTTTCGTCCTCGGTCTTTCCCCTTCAGGAAGCTAGACCGGCCCCCTTTTCCTTGGTGGCACGGATTCTTCCCGAGGAACTCCAGAAAAACAGGACCATTTTTACCGGCTCCACCGAGGGATTCAGCCTCCGGCTCGGTACGGACAACCTTGGGCAGTTGACCGCTTCCATTGAGACTGGCGGCGGTACTGGGGTGTTTACCGCCCGGGGATTGGTCCTGGAAGAAGGGCAAGAGTGTTTTCTCGTGTTCAGTCTTCGTCCCGTGGAAGAAGGATTAGAAATCCACTGGTTTCTCAACGGCGAATCCGCCCCGGTCGGGATATTGCCCCTTGATGAGCTTCCCCTAATCTCTGAGAAGGGGTCAACTCGAATCGGCGGCAGCAATGGGGAAAAGGGCTTTACCGGCATTATAGATGAATTCGGAGTGTATACCAGCCTCCCTAAAGGCGGACCGGGGTTCTTTCAGGATGTATATAAGTACTACATGGAAACCCGTTTGGGGAGCAGCGTTGTTTTTGCCGAGGGGTTTGAAGCTCCCGGCGCCGGCAGATACCCGATACTTCGGGGACGGACAAAAATTACCGAAGGCTCCCTTCGTCTCGGCTCAGGCGCGGAGGCTGAATTACCCGCTATATCGCCGGGGAGTGAGGAAACCAGTGTGGAACTTAACGTGGAAGAGGAAGGGGCCGGTCGGCTCACCTTTCTAGATGAGATGTCCGGCGACACCTTGGCCGTCTTGGATTTTACAGGCGGACTCTCCTTTTTTGACGGGACCTCCGGGATGGTGCCTAAAGATGACGGGTCTCTCCTTATTCATCTTCGAAGGGATGGCTCCGATCTGGTATTCAGCTGGAAGGAAAACTCACTCGTTTTTACGGGGCCTTGGTCCGGAAAGGGGCTGCGTCTTCACCTGGAAAACCCGGGAAATAGAGGGACTGCCTCTTTGGACTCGATACTCATTACCGTCGGCAGGATCCCTATTGGACAGGATGACGAGGAAGAAGAGGAGAGGATAGTAAAAGGGGACCCCCCTACATCTCCCGGTTAAAACATATTCTGACAGCTGGTCGGCAGAATACTAATTAGGCAATTCGGGAGGCGTATCCAACTCCGACGTTGTAGTAGGGATAGGGCTCTTTCAAAATTAGGTAATGTTGAAAGTGGCTGATATGAGAAGAAAGTAAAAATCAGAGGTAATAGACCATGAAAAAAGGTGTGCTTACGGCCCTTCTCGGGATAATTGTCGTTCTTTCTCCCTTGGTTTCTCAGGAAATCAGTAAACGCAAAGAAATTGCTGTTTTTCGTTTAAACAGTTCCGACTGGAGGGTCCCCACATCGGCCCTTACTAGGGTGGACGAACAAATAAAGAGGGTCTTTATAAATCTAGGCAGGTTCGATGTAATCGGGATGGAGTATCGCCTGCAGTCTTCCTCCATTGATCAATTTATCCGGAAGATTCGGGAGTACAAGGGAAATGAATCGGAGATCCCCGAAGAGGTACGACTGGGAAGGGAGGCCTTTACCGAAACCGATTTCAATCGCCTTACCGGCTCCTTTATTGTGGCGGTCCCCATTATGGATTACTACAGTTTGGAGTATAACGATGACGGAGATGTGGTCTGCCAAATGGAAACCTCCTTTACCTTCATAAATATTCAGGAGGAGAAGAGTTTTGCGCATATTACTGTAGCAACATCCGGGCTGGACGAGGACGCCAACGACGCAATTCAGGAAGCGGCAAACGCCATTTCCGGCCAGTTGTCCTACCGAATACGGACCATTCCGGAGTTCCAACTGAAGACAGGCATTGTGGATGTCC
>CAYXSD010000187.1:0-4138 GCA_964466335.1 uncultured Spirochaetales bacterium | reverse complement strand
CTGTCTCTTGCTGGTTAGGGTGCTTATACCAGGTCACCTTCCTGGTTACGAACATCACCGCAGCAAGGACCATAAAGAGCCCCACCGACCCTAAAAGCAAGGCGTAGTCTTCCGACTGAAGCACCACGTAGAGATAGACATACCCGGCGGCGAGAAAGGACCCCATGAGGAGTCCCGGTTTCCATCCCCCCAATACCTGTACGCTGTAGAGGGTGAGAAGAAGGGTCACCGAGAAGGCGGCAATACAGTAGGCCGCGAAAAAGTGCAGATGCTCGGAGGTGGAGAGGAGGAGAAGATAGAAGACCACATCCGCCGCTCCCGCAAGAAGGTACTGGACCGGGTGGATCTTCATCTTCCGAATCACCTCAAAGAGAAAAAAGATAATGAAGGGAACTAAGAGAAAGAGGTACGCGTACTTTACCGACCTCTCGTTTTTAGCATAGGTGGAAACCGGTTCAAAGAGGCGCACCCCGAAGGCGGTCCTCCTTAGGTCTTCCGTATTCGGCACTCCCTCTACCAGATGAGAGGGGATGTCGCGGCTTAAGTAGCTTATCTTCCAAACAGCGGAAAATCCCTCCTCTCCAAACTCCCGCTTAACCGGGAGGTAATCTCCATAGAAACTTGGAGCGCTCCAATCGGACCTAATGGAGATGGACGTTTCCTTTGCCAGGGGAATGAACTCGAAGCTGTCTCCTCCCTTTTGCACCAGATCCAGACTGAAGTTGTATCCCCGGGGGGAATCGGCCCGTTTAATGTCCACGGGAGTAACAATATGACTCGGATATACCGAAAGGGGAAGGTCCCCGGGTTCAAAACCGTATTCTCGTTCTTTCCAGCTCAAAGGCGACACCGAAGAAAGTCCCTTAAGGGACCCCAGGTTCACTCCTAACCGGGCTCCGTCCCAATCTACCTTCGTATTAGCTGGAAGGTCCTTTAGAGCATTCTCCAGGACGAACATTCCCTTTAGGGCAATATCCGCGGTAAATACTGGAATATGATAGATCCCCCGACTCCGTTCTTCCACGGGAGCATCAACCTGTATATCCAGGACCTCCGGAAAAACAAGAAAATTTCGCTTTATCCAGCTGCGCTCAGTTTTTCCATCATCATTTTTTGTTATGATCTCCTCCTGGTATGGCAGCACCAGTACCGGCCCGGCGATCTTGGATCTTCCGCCCCAGGACGAGATAACCTCCTCCTCCGCAGAGTACTTCCTGGCGGAACGCTCGTTAATGAGACCCCGTACCATGGCAATAGGAGGAATGAAAATTATGAGGATGAGCCCGATAACAAGGAGTTTCACCCCGTAGCTGTCTCCCTTGGGAAGTCGAATGTTCAGTTTTTTTTCCATACAGTTCTCCTCTTTTATTTTTCGTTTTTTTGGATCCGGAGGATTCTCCGCGATCCTATTCAATCTGTTAAAAAGCTTATCTCCCAACTCCGGCAGAATCCCGGCGGAATTGTGGCAAGATTGTGGCAGTTCCCTCGAAAGTTCCCCTGTCCCTCTGGAATACTCCGGAATAAGATTGACGTCCCTTCTTCTTTCTGCTGAAATGCAGTATGGCCATGCTGTTTGTGGTAGATGACGAAAAAGGAATAACCGAACCGGTGGAATACGCCCTTGGGAAGGAGGGCTACGAAACCCGAGCCTTCTTTAACGGCACCGAAGCGTGGGAAGCCCTGCTACAGAGACTGCCCGATCTCATTATCCTGGACATTATGATGCCCCGGATGGATGGGCTTGAACTATGCCGTAAAATCCGTGGCCACGAAATGAACACCCCTATCATCTTTCTCTCTTCCAGAGACGAAGAAATCGACCGGATTATGGGTCTGGAGATGGGAGGAGACGATTACCTTACCAAACCCTTTTCTATGCGGGAACTTATTGCCCGGGTAAAGGCTGTTCTAAAACGGAGCGGTACTCTTTCCCACCGAACGAAGGAGGGGATTACGAATCCCTCTCATTCAGCTCTTCCCACCCGGGGAGAGCGAAAGGTCATCAGCGACCACTACATTACCGTGGACTGCGACGCGGCCACCTGCGGCATTGTCGGGAAAGAGGGAAGTACAGCTTTGACTCTTACCGAATTACGGGTCCTCTCCCTCCTTGTCTCCTCTCCGGATACTATAAAGACCAGGGAACAGATTATGGCCTCCGCCTATCCGGAAGACCTCTACCCTAACGAGCGGGCGGCGGACAGTCATATAAAACGGATTAGAAAAAAACTTGCCCTCTTAGACCCTGAGTTCAACCGAATTGAGTCAGTGTATGCCATGGGCTACCGCTACCGCTTAGGTCCCGACATAAGCGGGAAGGAGATCATTCGGTGAAAAGCCTTACCGTCAAGTTATTGGCTTTTAACGTTCTTCTGGTCTTTCTCCCCATTGGGAGCTTCCTCTACCTGGACACTTACGAAAAGCAGCTCCTTTCCAATCTGGAAGATTCCATGGTGCAGCAGGGAAGGACCTTCAGCGCTGCCCTCTCCGGGAAAGACCTGGAGACAGAGGCCTTACGCCTTTTGGGAAACCTTAAAAGCAGGATGGAATCTAGAATTCGGGTGGTTGATCATTCCGGGAGACTCTTGGCTGATTCCGCGGTGGACTCTCCCCTCCCCGCTCCCCTTCCCTCATCTGTGGAATCTATCAGAAAAACACCAGAGGAGGATCATAAAGAACATGAGAATTATGAAAGAAGCAGTACTGAAATACGGGAGAGTTTCCTCTATCGCCTGGCGATTACACCAATAAATACCCTCCGGCGTATACTTACCCCTCCCGAACCGGCCCTTCCATCAGGAGAGTACTACAGCGGTAAGGCTGTCCTCCTTGGACCGGAAGTGAAAGCCGCTTTGGAGGGGCGTTACGGGGCAATTACAAGGGTTTCCACCGGTGGTCAACGGTCGGTGAATCTCTACTCTGCAATTCCAATTTTCCCGGAAAATGGGGAGGAGGTTACAGGAGCTGTCCTGGTGAATCAATCCACCTATAAAATCCTTGAAAACATCTACAGAATCAGGATGGACATTATCAGCATATTTCTCTACTCCCTTTTGGCCGCGTTGGTCTTGAGTTTTCTCCTCTCCCTCACCATTACTGTACCGATAAAAAAGCTTCGCGACCAGGCGGAGAAGGTCCTGGATGATCAGGGCACCTTGGGTGAAGGCTTCACTCCTTTAAAACGGAGGGATGAAATAGGCGACCTTAGCCATTCCTTAGGTATCCTTTCGAAACGGCTTAAAAGAAAAATCAATTTTATAGATTCCTTCTACTCCGACGTACTCCACGAATTGAAAAATCCCCTGACCGCGATACGTTCCTCCGCGGAGGTCCTGGACCAGGAATACCCGGGAGATACACATCGGTTTGTTAATACCATTTTGGAGGAAGGAGCCCGGATTGGAAGGCTTTTAGGAGACATCCGGGAGTTTACCGCTATCGATACTCACTTGGAAGAAGAACCGGTCACAATAGTGAACTCTAGAGAACTCGTTCAGGAAACCACAGAACAGGCCCGGAATATCCACGGCAATAGGTGCGACATCAAAACAACTGTTGCCGATGCAGACCTTACAGTACAAGCAAATCCGGACCGGCTGAAACAGGTGCTGTCTAATGTACTGGATAATGCCATAGACTTTGCCGGCGCCGGCGGGAAGCGGGGCTTGGTCCGCATAGCAGTGTTCTCAGAAAAAAACACAAGCGGTTATTGGGTCGTTATATCCGTGGAGGACAACGGGCCGGGAATAGCGGAAGGAAATATGGAAAAGCTCTTTCAGCGTTTTTTCTCCGACCGGAAAAGCGGAGGGCAGGAGCATGCCGGTCTTGGTTTGGCCATCAGCCTTGCTATAACCGAGGGCTACGGGGGGAAGATTTCCGCAGAGAACCGTAAGGAAGGCGGAGCACGTTTTACAATAATCCTACCGCAAGTATAGGTCCCTCTACCAACTGTAATGACGAATAGGCGGATAGGCCTTCCACACTGCCAATGCCAAGGGGGTGCCGCCGATGACCCCAACTGCGTTCTGGAGGATGTTTCCGGGTATCTCTGTGGCGGCGGCGGGAAAGCCTACCATAATCCCCCCGGTTATGAAGTAGATCCCCCCCATCGTAATAGTACCAATGAGAAAAGCGATAA
>CAYXSD010000186.1:0-4170 GCA_964466335.1 uncultured Spirochaetales bacterium | reverse complement strand
TCCTTTCGGAAAAACGCACTGCATCCGGCATTGGACGCGGGTTTTATTAAAGCGACGGACCCGGATAACCCCCACAACCCCAACCGGAAATATCGGCTCACACAAAAAGGTCTAAGGGTGTTAGAATGATTTGTAAGAACTGTCATTTCCACCAGTTCGCCGTATAAGTATAGTTTTTAAGATGATATCGTGCACGGTAAATCTTGCACATTCGCCGAAGGAACGCTATGTCAGAATGGAAATTATAAAAATATGCGGTGCAGGAATATATTGTTTGATTTTATCGATAAAATATTGCAATATATTCCGAGAAGGAATATATTATGAGTGAGTGGGTTATAGAGGAATCATCTTTTTTCGCAAGCAGGTATAAGAGGTTTCAAAAGAAACACTCGAATGAGACTATTGCAATGATGAATAACCTAGATACATATGTTCGTGCCTTGAATAAAGGTGTAAAACCTGCATTGTTACAGGCTGGTTTCATTCACCGGGAACCGCTTGGTGTGGTTGCACTCGATCAGAAGGGTGCTTCCGGCAGCCCTAAACAGACAAGGTTGTATATTTATACGTATGAGAGGCTAAATACGGTTTACCTTATCACAATTGGTGATAAGAATTCCCAAAAACGGGATATTGAGGATAGTCGCAATTTCGTATTGTCGCTAAGGAAGGAGTCATAAAGATGGGGAAAAAATATAAGTCTGTATCAGATGTCGTGAAAAACCTGTCTGACGATAAGAGTTGTCACGAAAATTTTGAGAACCAGGTATTTGATAAAATGCTCTCTAAAACTCTCTTTACAATGAGGTGTTCGAAGGGTATTACACAGGCAGAAATGGCTGAAAAAATGGACTGTACGCAAAGTCGAGTATCGAAACTCGAACATTCCGGGTTGGATGCAATAAAAGTTAGCGACCTAGTTTCCTATGCGGAGGCATTGGATTTAAAGATGTCCATTGCTTTTCATGAAGACATGACATCCGTTGAAAGCGTTAAGTTTCATGCTTTTGAAATCAAGAAACATTTAGATCATTTAGCGGATCTTGCTCATAGAGATGATGACATCTTCGAAGGAGTAAAAAATTTTTATAATGAATATCTTCTCAATATGTTACGGTTATTTAAGCAAAGTGAGAACAAACTGACAAAAAAGAAGTCAAATAAACGTCATGTTTTAGAAGTATCTGCTCCGTCGGAAATCCCGGATGAAGAAGTTCTTCTAAACTCGTAACCTGCCCAAAGGTTTTTACACAGATTTGCTGGGCTTTAAATAGTACTAGTACATATTCGGGACTCCCTATCTTAGTTAGAGCAGGTCCCCCATAATTGCCCAAACACAGTAAAGTAAGTACAATTTCTCTATGAGTTTGAAGAAAGACCTTACCGCTTTCGGTGTGTTCAGCCTCGGCGCGGGGGCTATGATAAGCTCCGGATTGTTCGTTCTCCCCTCACTTGCCTACGAGGAGGCGGGGAGCGGTGTGCTTATCTCCTATGCCCTCGCGGGACTGATGATGGTCCCGGCAATCTTCAGCAAGCTTGAGCTTACCAGCGCGATTCCAAAGTCCGGGGGCGCCTACTTCTACCTTACCCGTATTTTAGGGGTCCCCACGGGGCTGGTTTCGGGATTTGCCGATTGGTTTTCCATTGCCCTTAAAAGCGCCTTTGCCCTGGTGGGTATCGGGGTCTTCGCTTCGGTTATTTTTCCCTATTTCGGTCCATGGGAATTTAAAATGATAGCCGTGGGGGCCTGCCTCTTTTTTACTATTATAAATCTTATATCCGTAAAGTCCACGGGAATTGCCCAGTCTCTGCTGGTGATTCTTCTTTTGGCAATTCTCCTGGAAATTATTTTCGTCGGATACAGGAAGATGGATTTTACCCATTTTGAAAGAATGGCCAAATTGGACTGGAGAGCGGTCCTGGCCACCACGGGGATGGTGTTTATCTCCTTCGGGGGAATAACAAAGGTTTCCAGTGTCGCGGAGGAGATGAAAGACGCGAAACATACCCTGATAAAGGGAATGCTCTCCGCCTTTTTTGTTGTTCAGGCTTTGTATCTTCTCATTATTGCCACTATGATCGGTGTACTTCCCCATTCAGCTTTAACCGCCTCGAGGCTCCCGGTAAGCGATACCGCGGCTGCGATATTCGAAAATCCCGCGGTGTCGGAGGTGCATCTACTACTTGCCGCTCTCGCCGGGTTGGCCGCGTTTTTTACCACCGCTAATGCCGGTATATTAAGCGCTTCCCGGGTGCCCATGGCTATGAGCAGGGACCGCCTTATCCCTCCGGTTTTTCACCGTCTCTCCCGCAAGGGAATACCCTATGTGGCGATCCTTGTAACCTCCGCCTTTATGCTCTTTCTTATCCTTGCCCTGGATATTAAAAATCTTGCAAAGGTCGCGTCACTCTTTCTATTAATGGTCTTTCTTCTGGAAAATCTCGCGGTAATTATAGTGCGCCGAGCGCGGCTCTCCTTCTACCGTCCAAGCTATAAAACGCCCCTCTATCCTCTTCCTCAAATTTTCGGTATAGCGATGTATGCCCTGCTTATTACCACCATGGGCTTTCTCCCCCTTGTGCTAGCCGGGGGCTTTGTGGCCGCAGTGTTAATCTGGTATTTTATCTACGCGAGAAAGAAGGTCCGTATGACCTCCGCCCTGGTAAGGATGATGAAGGGAATAAGCGAATCCGCTTTTCAGACCGAAGAGGGCAATATTGAGGATGAACTCTACCAAATTCTTTTGGAAAGGGATGAGATCGAAGAGGACCGGTTTGATCGATTGATAAAGAAGGGCTTGATATTTGATTACGGCGAGACAATTGACCGGGACCGGCTCTTTAAAGACGCCTCGAAAGCCATGGCGGAGCGCTGGAATTTGGACAGTGTCATGGTCCTGGAACGGCTTGTCTACCGGGAAGAACAGACCTCCACCATTATCTACCCAGGCGTGGCCCTACCCCATGCCCTTCCCCACGGGATTGTAGACGGAACAGAAATCTTCGATATTGCCATTGTCAGAAACAAATACGGAATTAAATGGAACGACAAGGGAGATATAGTATACACCGCCTTTCTTATGATAGGAAGCAAAGATCAGCGCCACTTTCACTTGAAGGCTCTCATGTCCATCGCCCAAATTCTTCAGGACCCCCAGTTTCACAGTGCCTGGCATAAGGCAAGGAAAGAGGAGGACCTTCGGGCCGCGGTTATATTCACCAAGCGAAAAAGGGAAAAGGCGGAAGATTATCCCTGAAAAAGATGATACTCGCCGATCTTCACATCCATTCCCACTATTCCATGGCCACAAGCAAGAAAATGGACCCGGAGCACCTCGAATACTGGGCCCGATTGAAAGGGATTGATCTACTGGGTACCGGGGACTGCGCCCGCCGCCCAGATACATGCTCCTATAACATTCTTTACCCATTTCTATGAAGGGTTTCTCTCTCTTCACCGGATAAGCGCCGTAATAGAGAAGTGAATCCCGCAACCAATCGGCCGCACTTCCTTTTCCATTTCTTGGCAACGGTTGTGTAAATGCCCCGGGCGAGAAGATACGAACCGATGAGAGAACCCAAGGGGAAGAGGGTTGCAAAGAGGGGCGAGCCTATTCCCTCAAGCCCTACCCCCAGGCCCACGGGGAGACCGACTCCAATTCCGATACCGCCCACAAGCCCCCCGAATATTCCCCAGGCCATCTGACCGAGGCGGGCTTGAACCCGGATGCGGGTGGAGCTGCCTTCCCGGTATACCCCCGCTCTGAATTGAATCCCTGTCCGATCTGCCGCCAGGGAGCCTATTTGCCAGGTCATGTTGCCTTGGATGATATTGCCGCTTCCGTCCTGGTCGGTGAAGTCGCCGATACGGCTTAGGAGTTGACCCAGCTGCTCCTCAGTGGCGGCAAAGGGTAGGACTTCTTCCCGGAGGAACTCCACCGGGGCCCCAAGAAAGGGATTGGTGTTCCCCTTTTCACGCTT
Source organism: uncultured Spirochaetales bacterium (assembly GCA_964466335.1). Classification (GTDB taxonomy): domain Bacteria; phylum Spirochaetota; class Spirochaetia; order SPDA01; family CAYXSD01; genus CAYXSD01. The sequence goes on along the minus strand of CAYXSD010000186.1, from coordinate 186 downwards.
CTCCGCTTCCACCTCCGCGGCAGCCTGCCGGATTATATCGTCCGTTAATCCTACTTCTCCGCCAATGGAGGCAAGTTCATCCAAAGTATAGCCGTTTCCCTGTGGCGCTTCCTCCGCGTAGGTACTGGGACCCTCCTCCTTCAAGGCGAGAGCCTCGGATTCCCGTTCTTGCCGGCGCTGTAATTC
>CAYXSD010000185.1:0-4200 GCA_964466335.1 uncultured Spirochaetales bacterium | reverse complement strand
TTTAGTTTGTCATAAGATGACAGTATCTATTATTAATTTTGGAGGAATCATGAGAAAAATCGTTCTAATTCTGGTTATAGGTGTCTTTTCCCTGGGTTTTGTATTCGCTGGAGGAGCTAAAGAAGAGCCGAAGGAAGAACCTGCCAAAGAAAATGAAACAGAAAAAGAAGAAGTAAAAGAAAAGAAGGATTTATCCTTCACCGATGCTACGGGTGCGACGGAAACTCTTCCCGATTACGCGGAAAGGATTGTTTGCATAACGGAAGCAGGAACGGATATCTGCCTCGAAATTGGTTTGGAACCGGTAGCAATTAACGATCAGCCGATGATGTTCGAAGAAGGCTTCTGGGGGAAAAAGGCTGAGAGCTTCGGGAAGATCGGAGGTTCTTTTTTTGAACCAAACATTGAGGATATAGCAAGGGCAAAACCGGATCTTATTATCGGATTGTACGGTGATCATGATAATCTAAGAGAAGCTCTTTCCGATATTGCGCCCCTCTATATTGTTCATCCTACTCACTATATGCACTGTGTGGAAAATCTCAAAGAGATTGGAAGACTTACCGGTCGGGAAAAAGAAGCGGAAGCTGCGGCTAACAGGTTTTTGAAGAAGCTTCAAGCTTATAAGGATAAATCTTCAAAGAATAAATCGGCTGTTTTTATGGGTGTGGGGAAAACTATTTATGTAAACACCGAGGGAGCGCTAACAGGTTCGCTCTTAGCTGAAGTTGCGAAAGCACCCTTTCCGGCAGTGGAGGGTACAAGGATGGGAAGGGGAGTACTTACTATCAATGCGGAAACAATCCTGGAGAAGGATCCGGATGTAATTTTTGCCAATACCGGTTTTAAACATTCTCCTTTGGAAGAGCGGATAGCAAAACAACCTCTTTTAAGGGAATTGTCGGCGTATAAAAATGGTACTATGCATCATGTATCGCTCCATCTCTGGAGTTATGGCCGGGGGACGAGATCATTAAGTCTTGTACTGGATGAGGGGCTGCCTCTGCTTTACCCTGAAGTGTTTCCCGAACCATTGAAAGTGGATTAGAGATAAAACCATTGGCTAAGGTTGAAAAAAGCGGTGTAGGGCTGGGAAAATTCTCAGCCCTTGTGCTTATTCTTTTTGGGGTTATCATATTACTTTTCCTATTGGCTCTTCATTTAGGGACTATGAAAATTCCTATGAAAGAAGTAAGCAGTGTGATTTTAGGTGTGGGCGGATCCAGAATCAGCCGGATAATAATCTTAGAAACAAGACTACCCAGAGCTTTATTAGGAATTCTTGGCGGTGTTACTCTAGGAATTACAGGTACGATGCTTCAAGATTCTATGCGAAATCCTCTTGCCGGACCAGACCTTTTAGGAGTATCTGCGGGAGCGGCGGTTTTTATGGCTGCGGCTATTGTGTTTAGATTACCCATACCATATCATCTTATCCCTTTTGTAGCGTTTATCGGAGGTGCTATCGCCGGCGGGATTATACTTTTTTCAGCTTCGGTTATGAAGGATATTGTTAGGGTTGTTCTAATTGGTGCTGCCCTGGGAGCATTGTTCAACGCTCTGGTAATTGGAATAATCAGTTTCGGGACGCGTAATGATATAGCCATGCTTTTTTCGTTCTTATCCGGGAGTTTGTCCGGTAGATTATGGAATGATGTTTTTGTTGTACTTCCCTGGTTTATTATTACCGTTCCTATATCGTTATTTACAGGGAGAGTACTTAATTTATTAAAATTGGGAGATGAAATTGCAAAAGGTTTGGGATTAAAAACTCTTTTAGCTAGGTTGTTTATAATGGCTTTGTCTGTGGCTCTTGCAACTTCAGTTGTTGCTGTCGCCGGGGTCATTGGATATGTGGCCCTTCTTGCCCCTCATGTGTGCCGGCGTCTGTTAGGTTCAAATAATTCAAAATATATTTTGGTTCAGTCGGCGTTAGTTGGTTCGATTATGGTTCAAGGGGCAGATCTGCTCGCCCGGGAGGCTTTAGCTCCCCTAGAGGTCCCTATTGGAATTTGGACTGCCATATTAGGGGGAATACCCCTTCTTATTATTCTGCGTAGACAGCTTTTGAAGGTGTAGTATGAACTCGAATCTATTATTGGACAGAAAGCCCCTAAGGATACGGATTTTCTTATTTCTGATGTTCCTAGGGATTGTCCTTGCTTTGTTTTTGGTGTTCTCTCATATTACCTTGGGGACTATCCCTTTAAGTCCGGAGGCTGTGCTAAAGGTCCTATCGGGTACTTCAGATAATGGACTAGACAGGACCATGGTTGTAAGCCTTCGCATGCCCAGGGCACTAATTGCACTGACCTGCGGTACCGTTCTGGCAATGGCGGGTACAATCATGCAATCCTTAACAAGAAACCCTTTGGCATCGCCAAGCCTTACAGGTGTTACTTCCGGTAGTGTTCTCGCTGCAGTTATCTGGCTTTCCACAAGTAAAGGATTATCCGAGGCGACCGGGGTCCTTCCTTTTGTGAGTTTAATAGGAGGATTTACGGCAGCTATCATTGTTTTTCTGTTGAGTGTCAGCAGAAAAAAAGATAACGCTAGGTTGATTCTAACGGGTGTATTGGTTAGTTCCATCTTAGGTTCTGCATCTTCTCTGCTGCTGCTTTGGAATCGTGAAAAAATGGGAAATATTCTGTTATACGTTATCGGTTCTCTTAACGGTAGAGTATGGCTGCATTGGAGTGTTGCATGGCCCTGGGCACTATCCGCTATTGTCCTTGCCTTCCTCTCCATGCGGGTGTGTAACGTAATTAGATTAGGAGATGATATAGCAGAAGGGCTTGGAATGAACATTATGCTTGCCCGTCCTATGCTTTTGGTCGTAGCCGCATGGCTTACAGCGAGTGCTGTATCAATCGTGGGAAACATTGGCTTTATTGGGCTTATAGCTCCTCATATGGCGAGATTTCTTACCGGGAATGATACACGTAGAGTTATTCCGCTAAGCGGTGTTCTGGGTGGGCTTTTACTGTTAGGAGCGGACATACTTTCCCAGGCGCCGTCGTATTTAATTACACCTGCTTCGGAGTGGGGCGAGATATCAGCACAATTACATCGAGTAACCCTCCCGGTAGGAGCGGTCACAGCATTTTTAGGAGTGCCTTTCTTTCTGGTCCTCCTTTGGAGAAGAGGAAAATGAATGCAATAGAGCCTATATCGAAAGAGACAAAGGTAACTAATGAAGGGATTATTTCTACCCAAGAGATAATCGTAGCCTATGAAACTAAACCGGTTTTAAAAAACGTATCGGTGAGTATTTCCAAAGGAGAGATCACCGCAATTGTTGGGCCAAACGGTTCGGGAAAATCTACTCTACTAAAAACAATAGCTAGACTGATACCCCAGAAATCGGGGCATGTGTTTCTCCATGGTGAAGATATGAAAAAAATGAAACATCGGGAGGTAGCAAAAAAACTTGCGATTCTCCCGCAAAGCCCTTCGATTCCCAGCGGTACCACCGTGTTGGAATTGGTGGAGCAAGGACGTTACCCCTATACAGGGCCGTTGAAAGTTTTAAATAAAAAAGATCACGATATGATTGACCGAGCCCTTACCTTGACGCACACGGAAAACTTTAGAAACAGAAGTTTGGAAAATCTTTCAGGAGGAGAAAAACAGCGAGTATGGTTAGCATTGGCACTTACTCAGGATACGCCTGTTCTTCTCTTGGATGAACCAACAACTTTTCTTGATATCTCTCATCAGCTTGAAATTCTTCAGTTGATAGAGGAGTTAAACAAGACTCAAGCACTTACCATTATTATTGTCCTGCACGATCTTAACCATGCGGTTCATTATTCCCATCGTATGATCATTATTGATGATGGAAAAATAATTGATGACGGAGTCCCGGAAAAAGTCTTAACCGAGAAGATTTTGAGGGATGTTTTTCGTGTGGAGGGTACAATCACTGTAGAACCAATAACTGGACGATTCCTCTGCATCCCGGTAAACCCTATTAAAGAATAAATTATTAAAAACAATCGTAACTATTCAGCTACTTTTAGCAGCAAGTGTATTAACCAATAGACACTATACATATTCACCATCTCCGTTTATACTCAAGAGAGTATGGGGGAAAAAGAGAAGAAGAGAAAACAACTTCCACGAGAGTAAATCCTCGCTCTCTATCAGGCAGGGCCTGAGGCGGTAGTCTCTCTTGTCGAATATCTGCAGGATGAGATG
>CAYXSD010000184.1:0-4219 GCA_964466335.1 uncultured Spirochaetales bacterium | reverse complement strand
GATACATAGATGCAGCACCGTTGATTTCCCAGCCCAATGTACTGCATAATGTAATGCGTGAAGCGTATAAATGTTAGAAACTTGCAGCACCATTTACGGGCGGTCCTTGATGACGTAGTGCGGGGTGAAACCGTTGAGATTACCAGACGGCGTGAAACGGTAGCGAGAATAATCCCTCCTCCGGAAAAGAAATCAGCGGAGCCCTGGCCGGACATGAAAAAGCGGCTCGAATCGATATATGGGAAAAAACGGATAATCCCAACCGCTTCAGAGGCCGTTTATGGGGATAGGGCTTAGACAGAGATTGATGGATCAGCATTATTTCGCTAAGGGTAAGATAAACTGAAAGATGCTTCTTTTTTTCGCCAAATATGGCAAAAATAGGAACCTAATATCGCCAAATATGGCAAAAAAACGAACATAATTCTTGACATGCCTTTATAATTGTGCTTTTCTATAGATATGGAGCGGTATGCCTACCGGAAATTATTAGAGTGGAAGAAGTCCGCAAGGCGTAAACCCTTATTAATTCAGGGCGCGCGGCAGGTTGGAAAAACATACTTAATAAAGGATTTCGGGAAAAATGAATATCAACAGGTCCTATATCTCAATTTTGAAGAGGACAAGTCGCTTTCGTCGTTTTTTAAGGAGTCCCTGGAACCCAAGGCTGTAATTAACTCTCTAGAGATTTATAAAAACATAAAAGTTGATCCTGACAGTACTCTTATCGTCATGGATGAAATTCAGGCATCAAGCGAAGCTTTGAATTCATTAAAATATTTTAACGAGGTTTGTCCTGAGTATCATGTTATTGCCGCCGGTTCACTTCTGGGGATAATTCTACTATCGGATGCAGCTTTTCCGGTCGGGCAAGTAAATTTGCTGGAATTATATCCATTTACATTTTTTGAATTTTTACATGCGTTGGGGCACGATAAATATGTCAGTTTAATAGATTCTCTTAATTCCAATTCAAAAATACCGGAGCCTATACATGAAAAACTAATCCAACTCTTAAAGCTGTACTACATAATAGGCGGTATGCCGGAGGTAATAGATACCTATCTTTTCAAAGAACATTTGGATGATGTTCGGGAAGTGCAGTCAGAGATACTTAAAACCTATACCTACGATTTTGCCAAGCACGCGAAAGCGGTTGATATACCCCGCCTTCATCTGGTTTGGGAAAGCATCCCGAAATATCTTGGGAGGGAGAATAAACAATTCGTCTTTTCTAAATTGAAAGACGGCGCGCGGGGAAGAGATTATGAATATTCTTTAAAATGGCTTGAGGCCGCCGGTCTGATATACTTTTGCTATAATGTAAACACACCGCAATTCCCTCTAAAGCATTACAAGGAAAAAAGCTTTAAAGTATACTATCACGATACCGGACTTCTCGGTGCGGCAAGTAATCTTCCTCCTAACATAATTATTGAAAAGAACAGACTGTTTACGGAATTCAATGGGGCTTTAGTTGAAAATTTTGCCGCGCAGGAACTCAGGAGTACTATAACAAACGATCTGTATTACTGGACAAATTATCAAGGAAAGGCGGAAATCGATTTTCTCCTTGAACATTATCCGGAAATATATCCTCTTGAAATTAAGGCCGGTATAAACCTAAGAAGCAAAAGCCTTAAGTCTTATACTATAAAATACAACCCTTCACTTTCGTTAAGAAGCAGCCTTCAGAACCTGAAAAAAGAGAGCAGCGTCATCAATATCCCTCTCTACGCACTGTCTACATTGAGAAATATCATTAAGATTTAAATCAGTCGAGATACTATGAGAAGTCTACCCGATGGCTGATCTATAAGATCTCGTGGATTGGTTACCACATATGCTTTATAATAAGCATAAAAATACATGCCAAGGGTGTTCCCCGGCAGGTGAAGGAAAAACTTTATCTAAAAGAATCAATGAAAATGGTTCAATCACTCCGGATTATTCAAACCGTTCCTGGTCTTCCATTTCGTTGCGGCCTTTTTTTTCATAATCGAGGATGTTAATCCCTTGGTAATACCAGGGGAACATGTCGCGCCTGAGCTTGGCCATCCACACCTTGTTTTCAGTTTTTCTTTTAAGGTTATAGAAAACGACTCCCTCGGCGAATATTTTTTCACTGCTCCCGCTTTTCGAGGCGAGTTTGGTGAAATACCGCGAGTGGAGCCAATCCTTGAACCAGGAGCTCCAATTGTCGAAGCTGCGTTCATGTTCGTGAAAGGATTTGTAGCGCAGGTCGGTCATCGCCTTCTCGAAGGGGTACCATTCGTGGAAATCCAGCTTATAGATGTTTTCGTTGACCTTCGGTCCTATCAATTCACCCGCCTGTTCGCCGTCGGGTTTGACATATCCCTTTCCTATGGAGCGGAAGAGGCCTTCTATAAGGAAGGTCTTGCCCGAGATGATCTGCAGAGGGTCGATGACGTTCTTTCGGTTCTGAAACGCAACGAGCCGCCCCTTTTCGGTTTTGATCTTGACGTTAGTCCCGTCGAGTTTCTCCACGGCGAATGTTTCCGGGTCATCGAAAACCCACTCGTACCCGGGATTGACGCGGTCGACCACCAGGTATACCTCTGGCTTGCGGAGCTGCAGTTTTCTGCCGTGCTTGTGAAAATCATCACGGTCGACTCTGAAGGTCTGCCGTATAAAGGGACAGTATAACTTGGGAAAGTCGGTAAGCTTTTCCATGGTTTTTAACTCGTTTCCGGAACTTATTATTGGAGACCTCGAAAAACTCTCTTTTACAAGTAATCCTATAATATCAGAAACAGATAATTGCATACAGAGGAACTACTTAAGTCCCAAGGTCTTACGACATGCCCTATAGTTTTTTTCCAACTGAAAAAAGGCCCTGAGGATCGTTTGTACGGATTTGCTCCCTCTGACATGGCAGCTGTCCTATGTCTTTTCAAGAGGGTATCTACAAGAGAGTATCAACCTTGTCCTTTCACCGGTTTTGGATTATCATTAACCTGTGAAGGAAAATGCCGGACCTAAACGCCTGCCCATAGGTATACAGACCCTCTCCATCATCATTGAAAAGGAGATGGTCTACGTGGATAAAACAATGTATCTAGACAGGATGGCACATACCGGAGGTATGCGGTACTTCCTCGCCCGGCCAAGGCGTTTCGGAAAATCCCTCTTCGTGGATACCCTGAAGCAGGCCTATGAAGGCCGGCGGGAGCTCTTTAGGGGTTTACACCTCGATGACCATTGGGACTGGGAAAAGCCACATCCGGTTTTGAAGTTCGATTTTGCCGGAGGAACGGTGAGAAGCCGCCGGGAGCTGGACGCAAAAATCCATGCCAAAATTGATCAGTTATCGGAGAGTTTTAAAATAAACCTCGGAATGGATGATGTGTCTGATCGATTTACCGGGTTAATTCTCCGGTTGAACAAGCAGTTTGACCGCAAGGTGGTTCTCCTTATTGACGAGTATGACAAACCTCTGCTCGATAACATTACCGATGCCGCCGCCGCGGAGGAGATACGGGATGGGCTGAAAAACTTCTATTCCGTTATAAAGGAGCAGGACGCGAACCTGGAGCTGGTCTTTATTACCGGGGTAAGCAAGTTTTCCAAAGTCAGCATCTTCAGCGGTATTAACAACCTGAAAGATCTGACTCTTGACCCGGGGTACGCGGCACTCTGCGGCTATACCCAGGATGAATTGGAGGAGTATTTTGCATCTCACCTGGAAGGGGTGGACCGGGAAGAGCTGAAACGATGGTACAACGGCTACAACTTTCGGGGTGAGAGGGTCTACAACCCCTTTGATATTCTGCTTTTCATTAGTGAAGGAGGTCTGTTTCGTAACTACTGGTTCGAAACGGGCACCCCCGGTTTTATCCTGGAACTGTTCAAAAAAAACCGCTACTTTCTCCCGGACTTGGACAATCTGGAAGTGGGCGAAGAGATTCTGAGTACCTTCGAGCTTGATCAGATCCAGGTGGAAACCCTGTTGTTTCAGTCCGGTTACCTGACTATACAGGATGTGAAAACCCTGCTGGGCCAAGAGGTTTTTACCCTAAGCTTTCCCAACTTCGAGGTCAAGACGGCTTTTAATCGCTATCTTGTTGCCGGATATACCGAACTTACCACCCAGAGATATCAATATGAAAAGAGTCTCTACGACAGTTTGATGGGCGCCGATCTTCCGGCACTGGAGCAGACTATCCGACGTCTTTTTTCCGCCATCGGGTACAGGAAT
>CAYXSD010000183.1:2262-4231 GCA_964466335.1 uncultured Spirochaetales bacterium | reverse complement strand
CTGTAGAGGGTGTAATTCCCCTCCCCCTGTTTCCTCCGGCAGAAGTAGGTGTAGGCCGGCGCGTCGCTTCCCCAAATGATGGTGTCGGGATATGCTTCCACTAAATCGGCCACCGCTTGTTTGTAGTCGGTAAAGTCCGTCTCAAACCGGTCTTCCGGGGCTCTAATACCGGGGACCTCCCTTCGGTAGAGTTCCACCTGGATTTTGATTGCCGAGGTGTCCACCCAAACATTGGGCAGCTCGCCGGCCTTGTCCAAGTAGTGTTTGTCGAAATTAAGGCCGTGGGCCAGACAGAAGCGGAGGTCGGGGTTCTTTTCGATGATGGCAAAGGTGTCTTTCGGACTGCCGTACTCCTCCTTCACATTGGAAGACATGTGGAAGAGAAAGGGAAGATTTCTCTCCCGGGCAAACTCAAGAACTCCTGATGCCTCCCCCAGGAGGTTGATAAGTTTAGATTGACAACTTACGGCTACTATTTTTATACCGTAGATGGGAAACTCTTTCTCCAAAGCGTTCAGTTCCCCAAGCTGCCCTTCGATCTTCCTGCCCGGGTCCACACTTACAAAGGGCAGGAAGCGGGTCTTATGCTCTGCGCAGTAGTGAAAGACCTCCTGCATCACCATCCGGTTCTCTACCGCGTAGGGTACGGGAGAGAGGGGACGCTCCGCGGGGACCATCTCTCCCTCTACATAGTTGGAGGGCTCGAAGTGGAGGTCAGGACTTAAGGGGAAAACCACATTTACATCCACCCCCACCGCCTTCTGCCGATAGTAAAGGCTCTCCACCGACTGGCCATAGGGATACTCCAGGCGGGCGTACAACCGTTGGCTTATCCCAACGTGGGAGTGGATATCGATAATTTTATCTTTTAACTCTTCCCGTTCCAGGTGTTTCATAGAATCCTCTCCAGAGGTTCCCCGACTTACAGGTCCCGGGTATCGCAGTTCTCCGCCACAGTATCTAATATTTTGAAGTCCGTGTTAAGGGTCTGCAGGATAGACCCCGGGACCAAAGGCGTTACCGGGCCGTGGGCCACCAGCCGTACGATAAACCGCTGCCAGGACATGTTGTTCCCGATGTATCCCCACTGCCGCCAGCTGTGCCGCTTAGCAGAGATAAACTCCTTAGGTCCCACGGTAATAGCCTTAGGAGGGTGCCATGACCAGTCGCCGCCCTTGTTGAACATGAGACTGTTCTGCATTACCGTCATGGGGCTTATCTCTACGATTCGGGTACCCGCCTTCTTAAAGGACTCTATATCACCGCCGAACTCCTTCCCCAGTTCCGGTTCAAAGTAGGCGATGTGGCCGTTCCACCCCACCTGGCTGAAACAGACATCAATTCCCCCCAGATCTTCTATCATCTTTCCATAGGTTTTGTAGTTTTCCGTGGAGGGAAAGTGGATCTGGTCTTCCGGGGGACGGAGGTCTTCATCGATCCTGCCCCAAAAGGTGTCCCAGACCAGTTTCTGAAATGACCAGGGCCAGCTTATAGGCGCCGTGTTCCCCTCTTCGTCGGCATACTCGTCCATATTAAAGCTGTGCACGTGCTTACAGGATATCCGCATGGCGTTGATAACCGGGGCTGCAAACTTGGAAATACTTGCCGGAAGCAGAAGGACAAGCTTCTCCTTCCCCTCCTCCAAGGAATTCTTGATGGTAGACGCCAAGTCCAGAGCGTAATCCATCATCATATTGTCCATTCCCTCGACAATACTCATGCGGAAATTCTTGTTAGGATGCCTGCAGAGGTCTTCTTTCTTAATCGCCCTTACCCGTTCGCACTCGGCCTTGTCCTGAAAGGGGATAAATTTTGCCAAATCGTAGGTGAATCTTTTACCTGCTTCTTTCATAATCTGCTCCTTCTTCTGTAATTGATGATCTATGCAAAAATATTACTTTTTATGCAATATTTCCTTTACATTATCCTTTTTTGCATTATACCATGGATTCGGGAAATGTCAAGAGAG
>CAYXSD010000183.1:0-2162 GCA_964466335.1 uncultured Spirochaetales bacterium | reverse complement strand
AATTGCTCTCAAGAACATATCTCTGCTACACTAATACAAGGAGGCGATTCCATGAAACGAGCAATACTATACGGCCCGGGCGACCTTAGAATAGAAGAAGCGGTCCTTCCGAATCAGCTTGGACCGGATGAAATTCGGGTAAAAACAGAGATTACCGCCTTTAAAATAGGTACCGACCGGGGAAACTGGGAGGGAGCGGAGAAATTTCCCGACGCCCCCGATTATCCCCGCCATGTAGGTGACAGTAACCTTGGTCGAGTACTCGCCGTCGGCTCGGCGGTCCGGGGGTTTGCCCCGGGGGACAGAGTAATAACCCGGCAGCCCCATCAGTCGGAGTATATCATCGGACAGGAGGAGAATATCATAAAAGTCCCTGAAGCTGTCCACTCCGAGGACGCGGTGTACGCCAACCTCTACGACTTAAGCGCTCACAGCTACCGGCGGGCGGGCTTCCGAGCCGGAGAGAACGTGGCCGTTGTGGGGCTGGGGGTCTTGGGGATGGGAGCTATTGCGGTGGGCAGATGCTTCGGCGCCAGGGTAATAGGTATTGCCAACAGCGAACTGCGGATGGACATGGCGGAAAGAATGGGTGCTTCATCCACCTTTCTCTACAACGATCCTAATCTTCACGAAAAATTAGAGAAAGCAACGAACGGAGAGGGCCTAGACCTGGTAATCCTGACCGCGAATCCCTGGCCCGCCTATCGGACCGCCTTGGAAATTGTCCGTGCCAACGGCAGGGTGGCCATTGTCAGTCTCGTCGGCCGGGGAGAGGAACCCTGCGATTTCAATCCCTTAGGGATGGAGCTCTTTTACGTAAAGGGGGTCACCCTTATTCCAGTGTGGGCGGCGGCAAGACCCTTAGGATACGAGTACCCTTACTTTTCCAAGGAAAAACACGGAGAGACCGCGGTGGACCGTTTCCGGGTAAAAAACACGGTACCCCATCTTCTAAGACTCATGGAAGACGGTCTTCTGGAGCCGAAGCGCCTTATTACCCACCGATTTCACTACAGCGAGATGGTAAAGGCCTACGAAATGGCCGCCCGTCGGGAGAAATCCATGTTAGGGGTGATTTTTACCTGGGAGGAGCAGTAGAGGCCCGGGGCAGCACCGATGGTGTAAGGAGGACCTTATGGTATCCCGGATGGTTCCCTTCAATAAGGGTGATGAGGTTCTCTACCGCTAAGCGCCCCAGGGTCTTCTTCCGGACCTCCATGGTAGTAAGTGCCGGTACCACCTCCGCGGCAAGAGAAATATCATCAAACCCCATAATACTCACATCCCCTGGAACAGAGAGGCCGAGGGATTTTACCGCTTCCATAGCTCCAATGGCCAAGGTATCCGTTCCTCCGAGGATCGCCGTGGGGAAAGGGGTATCTTCTCGAGCGGATCCGCAGTTTGTAAGATGTCCGAGCACAGTTTCGTAGGCGCCGTTAATGCTGTAGTCGCACTCTAGAAGAGGCCGGGTGTCCCCTGGAAGATTGTACATCTTTAAGGCCCGCTTAAAACCACTCCTCCTGTCTTCGGCCCCTAAAGAAATAGGATTTCCTACAACAAAAAGAATATCCCGGTGCCCCAGGGACACCAGATACTCCACCGCCTTTATCGTCCCGTCTATTTTGTCGGGAAGGATAGAGATAAAATCACTACCTGGAATGTAGTAATCTACCAGGACTAAGGGGATTCCCGCTTCCTTTGCTTGGAAGAGAAACTCATCGTGAAACCAGCTGGTAAAAATAATGCCCTCGGCATTCTTTACAGACCCCAGGGAAGGATCGAACTGGTCCGGTTCTAAGGATTCAAACTGGAACCCGTAGCCTCTCTTCTTACACTCGATTTCCACGCCTTCAATCACCGCCGAATAAAACTGGCTGGTAGAGGAGAAGTAGCGCTGGTCGGTAACAAAGGCGATACTCCGTACCGGACCCTTTCGCTTGTAGTGTTTCTCCTCCGCTATGGCGACAATCCGCCGGCGGACCTCCTCGGAGATGGAGCCGTCGTTTTTTAAGGCCCGGGATACGGTGGAAACATTTACCCCCGCCTCTTCAGCGATGTCTTTCATGGTGACGGACATACCTTTATTCTACAGCAGAGGTAGTATCCAGGGCAACCTTAACAAAACATCCTTATTACCAAGCTTTTTTCCAGGATTTTCCTCC
>CAYXSD010000182.1:0-4336 GCA_964466335.1 uncultured Spirochaetales bacterium | reverse complement strand
GGAACCGGGTGCGCAATTTTCGCAGTGCTTTCACGCGAAAAAAGCAAGGCCCGGACACCCCCAGGTACTGTAAGAGGAAAGATGCACGGTATGGATCTGTTTTGCTTTGAGGCCACTCAAAGGGGAGCGGAGTAATCCTGCCACTGTCCTTCGGGATGGGAAGGCGCCGTGCAGTCGTAAATAAGCCGGGAGCTATGGCCTAGGCACGGTTACGACACCCTCGAGTCAGGAGACCTGCCTGTAATGCCCGTTCGTTGGACGGGGTATCAACAATCACGATCTTCTGGGTTGGAGAGAATGATCTGCTTCTGTATACGTAGAATTCGCGTATTCAGCTCTTTAGCTAATTAGGAGCGCAATATTACCTACCCCTCAAGCGGAACTTCTCTCAAGCGCAAGACGTGACTTAAAAAACGAAGATGACAAACTAAAAGGTTTTTCGTGCGATTACAAAGGATAGTAAAGAGATTGGCCCTCTATTGTGTGCTGTTTTTTCTCATCATTACGATAAATTTTATCATCATCCGGTCTATGCCCGGTGATCCGCTCATGAATATCATCGGGGAAGAACAGTACTACTTTTTAATGTCGAGAAATCCCGAAGCCCTGGAGGAGTTGAGAACCCGGTACACGCTCGACGGCAGCATGCTGGTCCAGTACGGTAATTATGTTTCCCGGTTGATATGCTTTGATTTCGGATATTCCTACTCCTACGGCATGTTAGTTTCACAGATTGTTCTAAAACGTTTGAAGTGGACCCTCATGCTGACGGTCCCGTCCATTGTCATCGCAGCCGTATTCGGGGCCTACCTTGGATTGAGGTGCGGGTGGAGGCAGGGAAGGTTTGAAAAAGTACTTACCCCGTTTTTCTTTTTCCTCAACTCCGTTCCATCCTACTGTATCGGAATACTGTTCCTGTATTATATTGCCTTTCTTACGGGCTTGTTTCCCATTTCCGGTATGGCCAGGGCCGGTACCGTCGGCTGGGGCCGTTTTATAGATATTTTATGGCATCTTGTTTTGCCTTTGACGGTCCTTGTCATCGTAAAAACGGCCTACAATTTCCTAATCATGAAAAACTCGGTGCTTACCGTGAAGCATGAGGATTACATCGTTACGGCCAAGTCAAAAGGTCTAGACGATAAAACTCTCCGCAAACGGCATCTCCAAAAAAACGCCATGGTTCCGTATCTAACCTCCGTTTTCATGCAGTTCGGGTATGCCATGACCGGGGTCATGACCCTTGAAATTGTTTTCTCCTGGCAAGGGATGGGTAAACTGATGTCCAATGCGGCATCCGCAAAGGACTATCCGATTCTGCAGCTGAGTTTCTTGATCTTATGCCTTTGTGTAATGTTTTTTAATTTTATGGCAAATGTAATTTCTGCGACCCTCGATCCGCGTATTCGAGAGGGAGGCGAGGTATAGTGCTTAAGCGTTTGACTCCCTTTTTTAAAGCGGGGACCGGAATTGTTCTGTTCTTTTTTCTTGTTGCAATTTTTGCGCCTCTTATATCACCCCATCCTCCGAATAAAATAGGACCAGGCTATTTAACGCCTTCAAAACAGCACCCTCTGGGAACAAATGATGTTGGGCAGGATATTTTGAGTGAGCTTATCTATGGAACGAGGATTAGTCTTACCGTCGGTTTGGTAGCGGCGTTTATCGTGACGATACTCGGCACTTTTTTGGGAATGACTGCGGGCTATTTTCGCGGGAGATTGGACAAGGTCATTTCCTCACTAGTGGATATGACCATGGCCCTTCCAGCCCTTCCGCTGGCATTTGTTATGGCTGCGTTCTTGCCTTCCGGCACAGTCAGTTTAATTACCGTAATCTGTATCACTTCCTGGACATCCACCGCGCGAATCGTGAGGTCTAAGACCATGCAGCTTCGAGAAATGCCCTTTGTACTGGCATCACGTGCGATGGGGACGAGAAGCTACAGGATAATGTTCGAACATATTTTTCCTAACCTTGCCGAATTGATATTTACAAAAGGAATGCTGGCAGTGTCCGGCGCCATGCTTATGGAATCGAGTCTGAGCTTTCTAGGTCTGGGAATGCAGACAAAGAAGAGCTGGGGAAGGATTTTGCAGTTTGCATTGACTCGGAACGGGATTTTGAACGGATATTGGTGGTGGTACCTGCCTCCGATTCTCTGTATTTCCCTTTGCATCATGGGTTTTATGTTGATCAGTTATCAGTGGGAAACGGCGAAAGGATAAATCATGCTTACTATAAAAAACGTTTCGGTAACTTTTCATCATCACCGGGTCCGGGCGGTTGAAAACGGGAATTTAGATATTCGGAAGGGGGAAAAGGCTGTAATTATCGGGGAAACCGGAAGCGGCAAGAGTGTTTTGCTGTTGAGCATTCTCAAACTGCTTCCGGCGGATGCCGCGACGGATGGTGAGATTAGGTTTGATTCGAAGGACCTCCTCACGTGCGATGAAGCGGAGATGAACACCATCAGAGGAAAAAGAATCGGCTATATCCCGCAGGGAGGGGGAGGAAGCCTTAATCCCCTTTTAAAAACTGGTTTTCAGGTTGCAGAACCAATGATGTTCCATTACAAGGTACCGAAACAGAGTGCACTTAAAAAGGCGGTTGAACTCATGCGCCGCTTTGCAATAAACGGAACTGAAAAATACAGTCAGGCGTATCCCCATCAGTTCAGCGGAGGAATGCGGCAGAGAGCAATGATCGCCATGGGCATGTCGGCGGACCCGGAACTGCTGTTGATCGACGAACCTACAAAAGGGCTGGACATAAAGAATATTCAAACCGTGGTTGATTGTCTTCAAAATTTAGACCATAGGACCCTATTATGTGTTACCCACGATCTGCGAGTGGCTAAAAATATAGCGGATAAGGTGTACGTAATGTATGCGGCCCAGTTCCTGGAATCGGCACAGGCGGAAGATTTTTTTAATGATCCTCTGCATCCGTATTCAAAGGCACTGTTGGCATCGCTGCCGGAAAACGGTCTCAAGGCGGTCATGGGATTTGCACCTAAACATGCCCTCCACGCAAGCATAGGATGCCGTTTTTACGGAAGGTGCCCAAAAACAAAGGATAAATGTCTAACGCCTCCTCCCTTGGTCAAGAAAAACAAACGGGAAGTACGGTGTTGGCTATACACGGAAGAATAACGATATGCCCATTTTAGAGATGAATATGATTTCCAAGAGCTTCAATATCCGACGCCGGCAAGCTCAGCAGGTGCTGAAAAGTATTTCATTGTCCATAAACCAGGGTGAGATAGTCGGCATTGTCGGAGAGAGCGGCAGTGGAAAATCCACCCTCGGACTCTTGGCCGTCGGCTTAATAGCTGTGGATTCAGGAACCATTACCTATAAGGAACGGGAAGTACAGTATCCCTACAGAGGCATTACGCGCCGGGAAGTACAGATCATATTTCAGCATCCTGAAGTGACCTTTAATCCGGTTCATGACCTGGAAAGAAGCATGCATGAACCATACAAGCGGTACAGAATCCCGTATAGCAAAAAGGAGTTGTTAACAAAACTTGAGCCCTATGGAATTTACGAGGAACATTTACGGAGAAAGCCCCGGAGCTTGAGCGGGGGAGAACTGCAGCGGCTTGCGATTGCCCGAGTCTTGACCCTTTCACCACGAATCATTGTATTAGACGAACCTACAAGTATGCTCGACAGTATTTCCCAAGCCCAAATAATTCGCATTCTCGAAGATTTGAACAAAACCACGGGCATCACCTATCTCTATATTACTCACGATATGTCTCTTGCCCGTGTTTTTTGTAATCGTATTGTAGGAATACACAAGGGACGATTAGAGGAAAAATATATGAATTAATTCCCTGCAACGGGAAAAAATTATAACAAGGAGTAGAAAATGAAGAAGAAACGTTTTTCATGGAGAAGCATGTTGGTATTGCTTATCGGATTGGCGGCCCTGTCTATAGGATGCCAAAAAGAAGAGGAAGCAGCAAGTTCCACGGCAGCCGAAATTTCCAAGGAGGCAGTGAAAGATGTTGTGGAGAAAATCCGCATCGGGATGGTCAAACCCCACGAAGGGTTTAATATGGTAGCAAGCCATGGTGCCGTGGACTACATCAATTACAACAATTTCGTCATGGCACAAATGGTTGAAAAGGATGAGAACTTGGAGCTTTCCCCTTCCATTTTCCAAACCTGGGACATCTCCGATGACAATTCGGTACTTACCGTTACCATACCAGCCGATGCAAAATGGCACGACGGTAAGCCGCTTACTGCTGAAGATGTACGATTTTCTTTGGAGTATTCCAGAGATGTTATGAAAAAGAGCAACTTACGGGACCTTAAAAGTG
>CAYXSD010000181.1:0-4351 GCA_964466335.1 uncultured Spirochaetales bacterium | reverse complement strand
AAAGCCGCGCGCATCCTTTCCTTTGAGCTCATGCTATTCATACAGAGTCTCCTTTGTGTAATGGTATACGTGTTTATGTAAAGCCACAACCCGTAGGCCCATTCCCAAATGAAGAAACAGCCCTTCGTCATCTATCACAACGACAATATGGAGGCTCCGAAAAATGGTAATGTTGCAAGAGCCTCTATTACATAATTAATGTTTATAGGATATAGTAATTGTAGCGAAGGAATATGTCTTTTGTCGTTACTGGAAGATATTAGTAAACTTGTTTCCTCAGGTGATATAAAAGTATCCGATCATGGATATGATGAGCTGGCAGATGATGGTTTATCTGTTCGTGAAATGGTTGAGGGACTGCCTTCTGCGGTGCTAATAGAGGAATATCCTGATTATCCAAAAGGGCCTTGTGTCTTATTGTTGCTCTACGACAGGTGCGGAAATCCGGTGCACGCGGTATGGGGTATACCTAAGGGATTTCAAAGACCCGCAGTTTTAGTCACTGCATATCGACCAGATCCCTCTAGATGGGATGATTCATTAACGCGGAGGTGTTAGTAATGAATGAAAGGAAGACGAGAATTAAGTATATTCATGAAGGAAATTACGTGGCTGAAGTTAAGGTACAGCTTCTTGAAACAGACGAGAGTTGGTCGCCATACATCAGTTTGGAAGATGCCTATCGTTTGGATGATGCAAGAGAAGCCTTAAGAAAGAATGACACAAAAGAAGCTGCGAAATATGGTACAATCTACAGATTACATAAAGTAAGCTGATATTCAAAAAAAGTCTAAAACACTATATAAATGCAACTATTTTCATCTATGTTGACACATAAGGATTGAGCTTCATCTTCTGGAAGATGTACAGAGATTTCCTAAAGGAGAGCGCTTCTTTGTGTAAAGGATGCTGGGATCTGTTTATGAAAGCAGGTTCACACCATACAAAGAGAATGACGGATCTTGTGAGCAGAGGAGGAAATCCTCAGTCAGTGCTTGGGCAATAAGGAGGCGATCAAAGGGATCTCGATGATGCCAAGGCAAATAAACGGTTTGTGCCATGTGTTCTTTTCGAATTTCCAGCCAGATAATGTTGTTCTCCGCGAGTTTAGAGTCTACCTTTCGCTGCCAGTCTTCCGCCAGTTGTAGTTTTCCGATAGAAATTTTTATACAGATTTCCCAGTAGCTGGCGGCACTGAAGATAACAGTGTTTTCTCTGTTTTCAATCTCTTTCCGTAGGGCTCCCTTTAGCCTCGAATCTCCCTGAATAAACCAGAGGAAGATATGGGTGTCCAACAGGATGCTCATTTCATGTATTCCTCGAAATCTTCCAGAGGTCCATTGAAATCCTCCGCCATATATTCCACGATTCCTTCGGCGCAGCCGAATTGACGGTCCTTGTGTTTTTTTTCCAACGGCGACAATCGCACCAGAGGCTCTTTCCCCTTTGCTATTATTATTTCCTCCCCCGTCAGGGCTTCTCGTATCAACCGGGAAAGATGGGTTTTTGCTTCGTGGATAGTTACTGTTTTCATAGACCTATATTAGCTTAGTTTAATGACTTAGTCAAGATACAATAGTCCCAGTGGTAGAGTCCCAGGAAAGTATCACCTTGTAAGATAGCTATGAATCTGACGGGGGAATCTCTGTAGGATTATGGGAGTCTAACGCTTTCCCGATTCAGCTGTACACATCTATCCGTTGGGATAGGTAGTCTTCAATTTCACGGCCTCATTCCCTTAAGCAGGCGAGACGGATATCACGGTTTCGTTTCTCTTCCCGGGGATTTTCCTTATTCTGAATGAGGCACGCGGACTTCGATCTTTGTTCCCGGCCGCGCGGCATCCTCTTGTATGGGGCTGAAGTGCAGGGTGCCATCCAGTTGTTCTGTTAAAACCCTTACCAATTTCAGACCCAGGGAATCCATATCTGAATCGAGAAGCGAAGGAGGAAAACCCCGACCGTCGTCTTCCACAATCAGAATACAGGCCATGCGGGGTTTCCTGGTTAATGTAATACCGATCTTTCCGGAATTATAATTGCCCAAACCGTGAGTTATCGCGTTAGTAATAAGCTCATTTATGATTAATCCGCAGGGCACTGCCTGGTTAATAGTAAGATTGATTTGATCTATCCGGAGTTCCATTTCTACCTTGCATTTTCTGGCGTAGAGGCCAACCAAATCTGAACATAGTGAGTGAATATAGTCTGACATATCAATAGAAGAAATAGAATCGGATTGGTAGAGTTTTTGGTGGACTAAAGCCATGGAGAATACCCGGTCTTTACTGGCTTTCAGCGCTTTTCTTGCGTCTTCGATACTTCGGATGTTGTCTCCCTGTAGATTTAAAAGGCTTGCCACCACATTGAGATTGTTCTTTACCCTGTGGTGTACCTCCTGGAGCAGGACCTTTTTCTCTTCCAGCTCCTTCTTAACCCTCTCCTCCGCCGCTTTACGGTGGGTAATATCCATCCCTAATTCAATGAGGGCTGCAATCTCTCCGGAGTCATTGAAAATCGGTTTTCCCCGAATAAACCAGACCCTGCCGTCGGGAGTGGCATTTTCTCCTTCCTGGGCTTTTCCCGTTTCCAGACAACGCAGGACGGGACAGTCTTCGCAGGGACTCTCTCTCATTTGCCATATCTCGTAGCATTTACACCCCCTCAGCTCCTCCGGTGTCAATCCCACCGACTCGGCGGCGGCCCTGTTTACCCACTGAATGGTAAGATCTGTATCGTAGTAGACGAAGAGTTCGCCTATGTTGTCCAAGACAAGGGAGCGCTGGTGTTCCCAAGCGACTTGCTCGCTAATATCGTGGGATATGACCACGGTCCTCTTCTTGCCGTCTTTGTCGGAATAGACAGTCCCTCGGCATTCCATGGTGTGATAGGTCCCCGTCTTGTCTTTGAATCGCCATATATCCGTGGAACCGGCAGGTGCTTTCCGGATGTGGCTGTGTTTCTCTATTGCAGTTTTTAGGTCCTCCGGGTGAAGGAGGGTATGGACGGGAATACCCTTCAGCTCTTCTAAGGAGTAGCCGAAGACCTCTTGGTGTCTTTTATTTATGTAGATAAAATGGTCGTCTTCTCCTACCTCGGAGATACACTCATTGGTGTTTTCTAATAGCCTTTTGAGGTCTTCTTCCCTTTCCCGGCACTCCTTATAGGCAGTTATTAACCGTTGGTAGCGTTCTTCAAGGGGATCTTTTTCCGAGGCATGTGGAATATCACTGAATATCTGTTCATTCCGGTCCACCGCTTCATAATACCATAGATTTATAGTTTGAGAAGTCTTAAAAAAGTTTTTTTGTCGGCCCAAAGATTGCTAGAGCACATGTAACCTTCTATCCCAATCCTCGGGCCTCTGCTCATCTATTAACTGAAGGCGGTGAATTTTTCCTTTTTTGCACCGCAGACAGGACAGACATCAGGGGCGTCTCCCTCCAGGGTGTATCCACAGACATCACAGACTTGAACGTCGGCGAGCTCAGCGTCCTTACCCTGTTCTACGTAGGCTTCCGCCTTTTCGTAGAGGGCCTTATGCATCTTTTCCGTTTTATAGGACCACTCGAAGCTCCGGTAGGCGTCCTTCTCCCCTTGGGCTTCCGCGACGGTCATGTAGGCTGGGTACATCTCTTCGATTTCGAAAGTCTCCCCTGCCACGGCGAGGCCCAGGTTCTTTTTGGTGTCTCCGGGACCGAAGGCGGCCATACTGTTCGCTACAATCCCCTCGTTCAGGTGTTTTATCACCCGATAGTGGTCCCCGGCGTGGATGTACTCTGCCAAGGCCACTGCCTCGAAGAGACGAGCGACATTGGGTAATCCTTCCTTCTTCGCCTGTTCGGCAAAGTGCCGATAGCGCATATGAGCCATACTTTCGCCACCGAAGGCGTTAATCATGTGTTGTTGAGTTATATCATGCATTCTTACTCTCTCCTTGTTATTGATGCTTTGATTATTGAAGTTCTTTCAAAATTATGGGATTTTGAAAGAGCTGTAGTCATTATTCCTCAACGGAAATCGCTTCTACGGGGCAATCCTCTGCCGCGTCTTTGGCGCAGTCTTCGGCGTCCGCGGGAACGGGATTGACTTTGGCCTTAGCAGTATCGCCGTCCATCTCGAATACCTCGGGACAATCCTGGGTGCAGAGTTCGCAGCCTGTGCAGAGGTCTTTATCTACTGTAGCTTTCATATAATTCACCTGCCTTTTCTTTGGGATAGGGCCTAAACCCTTACCTGTATTATAAGCATTTCCAGAGGGATAGACAAGTTTTACTATAAGGTTCATCCTTCACCGGAATCTTCGATTGATGAGGCTCTTTCAAAATTGCCATTTTTCAGAGCCTCAATAT
>CAYXSD010000180.1:0-4360 GCA_964466335.1 uncultured Spirochaetales bacterium | reverse complement strand
ACCATTTTGCAGAGCCTCAATAGTAAAAGTTTTTTAATAATAATTTCATCCGAATCACAATAATTTTCTGGAGGGCTTGGTAATGAACTATCTAATCAGCATAGATGCCGGAACCACTTCCTTTAAAGGAGCCATCTTTAATGAAAGAGGTGAATTAAAGGGAATAAGCAACAGCAGCTATGAACTAATGACCGGGGAAGGATCGGTGGTTGAATTTACCGCGGAGGGATACAAAAAGGCCTTTTATAATGTAATCAACGGGCTTTTTGAACAGACTGGAATAAACTCCGGCGATGTTGTTGGTCTCTCCATAGACAGTCAGGGAGAAACATTGATCTGTCTGGATAAACAGGAGAAAGTTCTTAGGAATCCCATTGTGTGGCTGGACAACCGGGCCGTAAAAGAAGCCGATGAGTTAGAGAAAACTTTTAGCGTTCAGAGGGTATATGAGGTTACCGGACAGCCGGAAGTTGCCGCAACCTGGCCGGCTTCCAAGTTGTTGTGGATAAAAAAACAGGAACCGGAAGTTTTCAAGAAGATAGACGGTGTTTTCCTTTTAGAAGATTATCTGATTCATATGCTCACAGGAAAAAGGGCCGCGGAGAAATCTCTTTTAACTTCCACTATGTATTTAGATATTAATACCGGCACATGGTGGAAGGATGTTCTGGATTATATTGGAATAGATGAAGGTCAGCTTCCGGAGATACATCATTCCGGTGTTCCCGTAGGAAGAGTTACTAAAAAAGCCGCCAAGGAATTCGGATTGTCGGAGAGTACCATGGTGGTTACCGGCGCCTTAGATCAGCTTGCCGGAATGATTGGCGCGGGAATTACCTCTTCTGATCAGATCTGTGAGACCACAGGCACCTGTTTAACTGTCTGTATTCCCACAGTTGAAATTCCGAGTTTTGAAAAAGCCGGGACTGTTCCCTGTCATGCCGGCGCTCTGGATGGAGAGTACTATCAGATCTACTGGGCCCAAACCGCTGGAGCGGTGCTGGAGTGGTTTAAGAATAATTTTTATGCTGTTGGAGAGAAGAAGAGCGCTGATGATGTTTATCGGCTTATTAATGAAGAAGCTGCATCGGTCCCTCCCGGTTCACAGGGGCTCATTATGCTTCCATATTTAAGCGGCATGGCCTGTCCCGAGTTCAACCCCCAAGCAAAAGGAGTATTCTACGGAATTCAGCTAATGCACGGAAGAAAGCATTTTTCCCGGGCCATAATGGAGTCCGTGGGATATATGCTGAAGGAGTTTCTTGATTCGGCTGAAAAATCCGGTGGAAGATTTGATGAGATACACTCCCTCGGCGGCGGCGCGAAGAGCAAGTTATGGAACCAAATGAAGGCCGACATTACGGGAAAGAAGATTATTACCCTTAAAAACGATGAGGCCGCATGTTTGGGGACCGCGATTTTAGCCGGCGTCGGCACTGGAGTATTTGCGAGTATAGATTCTGCAGTAAAAAAATTGGTAAGTACGGACAAAGAGTATAATCCGGAAGCAAAGAACCAGGACCAATACGAGAAAGGGTACAATACCTACAAAGAAATCTATTCGGATCTTAAAAGGACTTTTAAAAAGTATTAATTCTGATATGGTTAATGGAGGATAGCGATATGTTTACATGTAAAGCAGGGTTTGCCGGGTTTGGCGAGGTAAACACACCCCGGGAAATGGTAGAAGGTCTATGCGAAGAGGCAAAGGGAATACTTACGGGAATAGGATTAGATTTGGTAACCACTCCCTCCATCAGCGATGATGAAGAAGGAGCTGAAGTAAGAAGGGCCGTGGATGACCTTAAAAAAGAAGATTTTGAATTTCTCGTGGTCTGTCTAACAGGCTGGATACCTTCCCACGCGGTAATGTATGTGATAAGTCATTTTAAGGAAAAGCCGATGATACTCTGGGGGCTTACCGGAAAAGAACAAAACGGAAGCTGGGTCACCACCGCGGGGCAGGCGGGAACGACTGCAATGAGAAAACCCATGGAGGACATGGGGTACAAGTTTAAATACATTTACGAAGTACCAAAGGCTGAACCTAAAACAAAAGAGATCGAAGACTTCGCTCGGGCTGCCTATGCCGTAAACAGACTCAAGGAAGGCAAAGTCGGACAGATGGGATACCGGGACATGCGGCTTTACGGGACAATGTTCGACGGAATATCCCTCCGAGGAAAAATCGGAGTAGAGGTGGAGTTTTTCGAAATGCTTGAGATAACCCAGCGGATGGAAGCCCTTAAGCAGGATGAGATAAGCAGTGTGGTTAAGAAAGTAAAGAAAGATTGGGAGTTTGAAAAAGAACCGGACCCGAAGGCGCTTGAATTGGGAGCGAAGGTTTATTTGGCAGTAAAGCAAAAGGTAGAGGAGAGCGGATACGACGCTGTATCCCTGATCGATGTGGACGGGATGAAAAAACTTCTTAATTTTCCTCCCTCTATGGTGTTTATGCTTTTGGCCAACGAACTGGGAGTCTGCACTGTGCCGGAGAATGATACTCTGGGTGCGGTAACCCAACTCTTCTGCAGGTATGCCACAGGGCAGATTTCGGCGTATATGGAATTCTACGAGTTTATGGAAGACCGGATGCTTATTGGTGTGCCCGACTACGTTCCCGCCGAAGTTACCGACGGGCCAATAAAGGTAAATCCCACAAGCTTCGGCCAGTTAAGCGAAGGGATTCTCAATGTCTCCAAGGTTAAAACCGGACGAGCCACCATGTGCCGTCTCGGCAGCAGAGGGGACAAATACACTATGCATCTTTTAACCGGAGAGGCAGTTACACCAAGGAAATGGGAAGAGGCAGGATGGGACCCTCCCGCGCCCCAGCTCCCCAGTCTTGAGTTCATCCCCGATACCCCAGTGGAAGAGTTCGCCGAGAAGGTAATGAGTCAGCACTGCATAATTACCTACGGGGACAACAGCGAAATAATAAAAGATATGTGCCGGATCCTGGATATAGAGGTGATTTAGTAGGATGCCCCCTCCGTGGAGCTTCCGTTGTATTCTGCTCTTCCTCCTCACCGTCTCCTATAGAGCCGCTCCGTTTCTTTCCCGAAGAGCTTCACCGCTGTCTTTCTTCCCAGGAGGCGTCTCATGAGAAATGCCGCCGCCTTCTGAATGCCGCCGGGAACAATCAGCGGCTTTCTGCCCAGGCCGCGGAGGGCTTCCCCTGCGACTCTCCGCGGTGAGAGGACTGGCGGGAAGGCGGGCGGCGGGGCGCCGTTAAGGCTCTCCCGGAAGTTCGGTGTGTCCACCGCACCTGGGCAGCAGGTAAGGACATCTATCCCTCTTTCCCGATACTCGTACCAGAGCCCCTCTCCCAATGCTAAGGTGTAGGCTTTGCTCGCACCGTAGTGGGCCAGGTAGGGGGAGCCCTGAAAGCCGCCTAAGGAGGACATGAGGATAATCCCGCTTCGCCTGCCTTTCTCGGATGGCCTGTTCTCCCCGGATCGGGCTAAAAATCGCTTTAGAAAACAATGGATGAGCATAGCTTGTCCTCGGCAGTTGGTGTTAAGGAGCATTATATGGTCTGAAAGGGAGGTCTTCTCGAAACTGCCCGGGGCTGGGAAGGTGGCATTGTAAATAAGGAGGCCGATATCCAGGTCCGAAACAGCCTGTTCCACGGAGTTTAGAATATCTTCGCCGGAGAGGTTCAGGGGAAGGACACGGGTCTTAACAGAGTAGTCTTCCGCTATTTTACGTGCCAGTTCCCGGAGCCTCTCCTCTCCCCGGGCGATAAGAAGGAGATGCAACCCGGCAGCGGCGCACTCCTCGGCAAAGGCCTCCCCGATCCCCTGGGAAGCCCCGGCAATTACCGCCCAGGGTCCGTAGTTGTTTTTCAGAGTATTCATCAATGCTACTATACCCGATACACGGCGGGAACCCAATGCCTATAGAATGTCAACCGTGTTATCGATCCCGAGTGCGTTTAAGATAGTTTTTCGGTAGTTGAGGACCGTCTTTTCGCTAATGGTGAGGGGCTTTGGGAAGATGTATGGGGAACCACCCGGTCCGATACGGACCCGAACGGTTCTGGCTATGTAACTGGCAAAGAGAATCGAACGGGCGGCAAAATGCGCCGAATCGCGGGGTCTGCTATCTCCTGACCAGAGCGTCAAAATTCCACAGCATGTAAAGCGGTATATTCAACAGTGATCCGTCTTTTCGCAGATTTCTCAGTGACGCGCGTACAGAAAGAGTGGGGGAATACCTGTCGCGGTAGACACCCAGACTGTGGGATTTTACATTCTCCGATGACTTTACCTCCAGGGGAATAATGCCGTTTTCCGTCTGAACGACGAAGTCTACTTCCGCCGTGTTTCCCGATTTCCAGTAGCAGGGCGCCCGGCCG
>CAYXSD010000179.1:0-4368 GCA_964466335.1 uncultured Spirochaetales bacterium | reverse complement strand
ACTTGTTCTACTGCACCCATCAAAGGTAATGCAGGGGAGAGATAGAAGATGGTAACGGGGAAAAGAAACATTGATAGAAATATCAATGTTTTTCTTATCTTTTGTCTTTTGCTCAAGCTTTTAATTTTCTTTTTATCCATAATAATGTCTCCCCTTCGTATATATTAGCCTGGAATGTTCCTAAGCACCAGAAAAGAATATAGTGTTCCCCGCCAGGAGAAGTTTCAGATTTTAAGCTAAACTTGCCGATACTCATTTCCGTAGGCTGACAGAAATTTTTTCTCCCTCGAGTGACCTGAAAGAAAAAAGAGGGCACCTCCTGTTCGTAGCAGGTTAACGGGTGCCCGGAACTGTGGCTACTAGGCACAGTCTACTTGCCAACTTTAATTGTAACATTTACTTTTTTCTTTCATAACTAGTTTTATTATCTGCTTTCCTTGAGCCATGCACATTGGAACACCACCTCCTGGAAATATCCATTGACCTGTCATGTAAAAGTTTTTTAACCCAGGCAATTTTTTAGGTAAAGTAACACCAAAAGTTTTTAATGTTGGCATCCAGCCCTCATAAGATCCTTGCCAATTGGCAGTATATCTTTCCCATGTAACTGGAGTAGCAATATCTGTAATTTCTATATCCTCACTAATTCCAGGAAATATTTCTTCTAAAATATGGATGTATGTTTCTAATACTTGCTGTTTTTCAAGACGATATTTGTTCCTATCATTTTCATATAGTTTTTTCCAATAGAAATAATCTGTTTCTATTTGAGTCTCTAAAACGCTTTTTCCTTTAGGAGCAAAGTTTGGATCATGACAATAATGAAAAAAACCTGACCATGCGACCTCTCTATCAGCAACAATAATCGGGTTTTTTAATTTAAAATCTGTAATTTCGCCCATGTGTGATAGATCTCTTTTAACACCAAGGCTTATTGATATTATAGGTGGCCATAATTCCGGATTTTGATAAACTTCTTTAAGTTCCTTCGTAAGAAATTTCTTTTCAAGTATATCAAATAGAACACTTTTCCCATCACAGGCAGAAATTACAATATCCGCAGCGACAAACCT
Source organism: uncultured Spirochaetales bacterium (assembly GCA_964466335.1). Taxonomy (GTDB): domain Bacteria; phylum Spirochaetota; class Spirochaetia; order SPDA01; family CAYXSD01; genus CAYXSD01. The sequence continues at coordinate 3,295 of CAYXSD010000179.1, read as the reverse complement.
GCCATCTTCAAGCTCAATTCCATTTACATAGCCATTATTTTCTGTAATTCTTTTTACTTTTGAATTATAATTAATTATTCCACCCAACTCAAGATATTTTTTTTCAATCGTTTGGGCAAAATGTAGCGAACCACCTAAAGGGTATCCTCCTTCTTTGTTGTTCATAAAACTTAATGGCAAAATAGCCATAATTGCAGACATTTTTCTTACAGGAAAAAGTCGAAACAGCATTTCTTTAAGTTCAGAATCTATAAATATCTTGTTTAAAAAATCTTCAATGGTTATTTTTTTTAATTTTATAAAAGTAGCCATAAAAGGAATCATTTTAATAATTTTTAAAAAACCTAAATTAGCAAAATCCCCATCCATTGGCGGATTAAACTTAGTAAACTTTCTTACAATATTTAGATATTTAGCTATATTATTTTTTTCTTCGGGAAATAATCTAATTAGCTCATCTTCAAAATTTTTTATTTCTGTATAGACATTCAACGTTTTATTATTAAGTTTAATGACTCTGAATATATCGGTATAATAAAAATCAATATTATCATATATCCCCAGCTCCTTAAAAATTGGATACAAATTTGTCCCATTATTTGAACCAATCACCCAATGAAGGCAATGATCAAAAAGATAATCTCCACGTTTCCATGATGTACAGACACCACCTGGTATAGCATGCATCTCAAATATTTCGGAAGTAAAACCATTTATTTGTGCATAACATCCTGTTGATAAACCCGATATACCTGCTCCGATAATAATCACCTTTCTCATAGTTTTACATCTCCCTATTCTCTAAATCTATGGTACACAACGTTTCTCGCGTAAGGGAAGGTTTTGGTATTCCAAAACTTTGGTAGAAGCGATACCCCTTACTCGCTGTTATCGGCTGGAGTTGGGCAATGAATTACCAACCAGCTAAAGTACGGATGCCGTTATTTAACTATTTTAATTATATTTATCAATTTTTTAATACTATAATCAAATACACAATCTTAAAATAATCCCTTTAGGCTCTTTCAAAATGCTATTTTTCAGAGCCTCAATATTGGGTCGATTTTATAATTCATTATAATATAATGAATTATAAAATCTAAAGGTAGGGCCACTTTCAAAATTAGTTAATTTTGAAAGTGGCTGCCTTGTTTATTATTTGTATTATATCAGGTTTTCCATAACTTAATCCAATTCTTTTATTTAATGTTCATTACTTTTTAACATCTTATACTAGTGCTACGACCGAGAAAAATTATATTAATATACAAATGTTACGTATTAATGTTTATGGATTTTATGTATGTACTAGTGCATGAAACAAAAAAGCAAAAACGTAAAATTGGTATTGCCCTTATCAGAAGAAGAGAAAGAAAAAGTAAAACAAATTATGAACAAAGGGAAAGCTTCGGCGCGAATATTTAAACGAGCCCGGGTTTTGGAGCTTTTTGACGAAGGACTTACTTCTCCAACAATCTCACGGTATGTTGGAGTTACAGCGGAGACACTAAGACGGATTGGGTGGAATTATGTAAAAGGCGGATTAAAACAAGCGTTATATGACGCGCCTCGTCCCGGAGGGAAGAAAAAAGTAAGTAAAGACGAAGAAACTCGTATCGTAGCGCTTGTCTGTTCCGATCCACCGGAGGGGTATGATCGATGGACTGTGCGACTTCCGACGGAGGAGGTAAAGAAACAAAAGATAGTGGAATCAATTGGGAGAGAGAGGATACGGGTTATTTTAAAAAGCCATGGTATAAAACCATGGCGGGAAAAAAATGTGGTGTGTGGCGGAGCTTGATGATGAATATATTGAACGTATGGAAGATATATTGTCTTTGTGCGCAAAGGATTATACTGATTAAAAGCTGGTGGTGTGTCTAGACGAAAAACCGGCACAGCTTCTCGAAAATATGAGGGAGGCGAAACAATCGATAAAAAGAATAAGGAAACGAAATCATCACTACAGAAGAAAGGGAACGGCGAATGTTTTCTGTGGTGTCGAACCATTACGAGGGCGGTATTACAATTATGTCACAGAGAACAAGAAAAGCCCTGAGTTTGCAAAAGTAATGAAATTGAAAATACAGTGGGGATTTTCCGTTGATAAAGCCAGAGAAATATTCAAATATGGTTAAGTTTTTTTCAGGCGGTCAAAGCACTAGGCAATGGTATCGGTCTTTGTTTTTTCATAGGCACCATTGGCACTGCTTTCAGCCTCATCAAAAAGACTGCTCTGCAGATGATCGTCGGGTAACCACTGTTCACTTTTCCGGCCGCTATTTACCAGCCGCCCCGCCACGGGTATAGTATCTCTATGGAACACAATACCAACAGCACCCAGACCTACGCCCGCCCGGCTCACATCGAACTGATCGCCGGTGAACTAAACATTCGCCCGGATCAGGTGCAGCGCACCGGCAGCTTGCTGGCCGAGCAGGCCACCGTCCCCTTCATCAGCCGCTATCGCAAGGAAGCCACCGGCGGTCTGGACGAAGTGGCCATCAACCGCATCAAGGACCGGCTCGAGCGGCTCGATAATCTCGAAAAACGGCGCATCACTATACTCGATACCATCGCCGAACAGGGCAAACTCAGCGACGAGCTGGCCGCCCGTATCCGGGCCACCTTCGACCCACGTGAGCTCGAAGACATTTACCTGCCATACAAACCCAAGCGCCGCACCCGCGGCACAGTCGCCCGAGAAAACGGCCTCGAACCCCTGGCCGATAAGCTACTGGTCCAGACGGGCGCCGATCCGCACCACATGGCCCGGGAATTTATTGGGGATAAAATAAGCAGTACGGATTTGGCTCTGGAGGGAGCCCGGGACATACTTGCCGAGCGAGTGAATGAGGACGCCGTCGCTCGAGCCGAATTGCGGCTTTTGTTTGTGAAAGAAGCTGTAATCAGCGCCAAGCAGTCGAGCGGCAAGGCGGCCAAAGAGAAAACTGCGGCCGACCCGCGGCAAGCGGCCAAGTATCGCGACTATCATAAGTGGAGCGAACCCCTGAAGCGCTGCGCGGCCCACCGTTTTCTGGCCCTGCAGCGGGGTGCTCGCGAGGGCTTCCTCACACTCAGTGTAGCGCCCAAGGAGGAGCGGGCCGTTCGCATTCTCCACCGCCGCTGGGTGAGCCGGACCAACGCCTGCGGAAAGCAGGTAGCCGCCGCGGCAGAGGAAGCCTACCGTCGGCTGCTGGCCCCCTCGCTGGAAAACGAGTTCCTGGCCGAGTCCAAGGAGGCGGCCGACCGCGAGTCCATCGCCGTGTTTGCCGAAAACCTGCGGCAGCTGCTG
>CAYXSD010000178.1:0-4438 GCA_964466335.1 uncultured Spirochaetales bacterium | reverse complement strand
CCATCATTGACAAAGCTCGTCCTCGGGAGTAGCCTTAGTATATGGCTGAACGGAGTGCGGATTGGCTTAATCAGGCCAAACGGGATCTTCAAAGCGCAAGATCTCAAAAAAAGGAACAATTTTACGAGTGGGCTGCATTTATAGCGCAACAATCCGCTGAAAAAGCCTGCAAGGCAGTGCTTCAGAAACTCGGTGCGGAAGCATGGGGCCATGTAGTTTCAAAACTACTTAAAGCAATTGAAGAAAATACAGGAGAATCTTCTTCTCCGGAAACAATTACAAATAGAAAAAAAGCTGCTCTCTTTTTGGATAAGTTTTACATTCCCGCCAGGTATCCCAACGGATGGGGTTCGGGAACACCCGCGGATTATATAACTGAGGAAGATGCGGAATATGCAATCGATAATTCAGAAAAAATCCTACGGTTCTGTGAAAGTTTTTTTTCTGAACCGGAAGCTTCTGAAAAAGCGGATCAAGAAGATAGTAGTTGACCTTGCTGAAGAAAAACCGGAACTGCGGAAGGTAGTTCTCTTTGGTTCAGTAGCTGAGGACCGCTCCCTTCCTTCGAGCGATGTGGATTTATTATTCATTGTTGAATCCACAAACCTGCGTTTCTTAGACAGGTCATCCGAGTATCTCTCCTATTTTCAATCCATCTCTCTGGATGTGGACTGCTTTGTCTACACCCAGGAAGAAGTCCATTCCGGAAATCACCCCATGGTTTTTACTGCCTTTGAGACCGGCATTACCCTCTTTCAGCGATAAGAAGAGAATCAGACTCGGAATGAATCTACCTGAGAAGAGACCTTTTCTATTTCTTCGGAGATTACTCTTACAGAATCATGCAGTTCAGACATAGCTTCATTTATTTGGTTTGCCCCTTGGGCGATCTCTCGGATACCTCCGGAAACTTCTTTAAAGACATCTTCTACGAAGTTTGTTGTTTTTTGAATAATCTCTATTTCCTCCGTAATCGCAGATGACCCGTTCTGCACTTCACTGCTGGAGTCGTTAAGGGTGCTCATAGCTTTTGTTATTTCTTCCGTACCCGTGGACAATTCATCCATGGTATTGGAGATTTCAGTAAAGGCGTCGATGGTTTCTTTTGCGTTTCCTTCAAGGGTTTTATAAAAATCTAAGGTCGCATCGGAGGAAGTCCCAATGGTTTTGATAATAGATATGTTCTGTTCTAGGTTCTCGGTTATGGTTTTTGCGTTTTCCGAGGTGGAGACCGCTAGATTTCTGATTTCCTGAGCTACCACGGCAAACCCTTTTCCGTGCTCCCCGGCATGGGCCGCCTCAATAGCAGCGTTCATGGATAAAAGATTGGTTTGGGAAGAAATACTATTGATTATGTCAATCATCTCGAGCATCTCCGAGGCGTTTTTGTTTAAATTTACAATTTGATCACTGGTTTCATTTATCTTATCTTTTCCTTCATCTAAAGATTGGACTAATTTTGTTGTGGCCTCCCGTTTTTGATTTGCCGTTTTTGCAATATTCCTTATGGATGAACTAATTTCTTCCACAGAGGAGGAGGATTGTGATACCGCTGAGACTTGATTCGATATCTGATCAGACAGGTCCTTAACACTTTCTTGTATACTGGTAACCGAATTGGCCGATTCGGTTATACTCCCGCTCAAATTTGAAATCCTCTCATCTATTGAATGAATTGTGGCGGTTATTTGGTTAATGGAAGAAGCTGTCTCTGTCGCGTTGGAAGTAAGGGACTGGTTTTTCTCATTTGTTTCTTCCAGGGAGGATTTAATGGTTTTTACTTTAGAAATGAGACTCTGCTGCATGGAGTATATAGACTCAACAATACCGTTCAGTTTCTTCTTGTCTTTTTTGATGTCCTGCGTAAGATCTCCCTGGGCGATGCCTTCGGCAAAGACTCTTACCTCCTTAGGATCGCCCCCCACCTGACTTAGAATATTCCGGGTCAATAGAATCCCCAATCCCAAGCCGATAGAAAGGGCGGCTATTGAAAGTACTGTCAGTAATATTTCAGAAGCTTCCTTTTGTTTTTGCGCGCTTTGAGCGGATGCTTGAGTAAAGGACTCTATTTCAACGAGGACATCTTTTAATTGTTGGGAAATAGCGTCTTGTTCCGGCTGTATCATTTCCATATGCATTGGTATGGTTTCTATTTTACCAGCTTCAATGTCTTCGAGGGTATGAAAGAAATGCTCCTTATACACGGTGTAACTTTCAAAAACAGTGGTAAGCTGCTTTTCTATGTTCCGGTATTTCTCTCTAGCCTCTTTGTTTAATCCTTCTTTCTCTACTTTTATAATTTGGTTTTGTACTTTTTTCCTGTCTTCCGAGATAATTGAGTCATGGTTATTGAAATTTTCTTTCGCTAATTGAAATTCTTCAAATTCTCCTGTGGACCCGAAACGGATTCCCCGTTCCAACCAGACCGACTGTTCCAGTTGGTTTACCCGGATGGACGTAATAAGATGGTTAAGGGGTATGTCGGTATTCGAGATTGTGTTTATCTCCTTTCCCAGGTTACGTATTTGAAGGATACTAAACCCGGATATTAGTAATAAAAACAGAAACAGGATAAACACCAAACCAATTACTTTTATCTTCAAACTCAAAATTGACTCCTTCCGATAGTCGAGACTTACACATTTCATCATAATAGAAATACATAAAAGAAGCAATTTGCATGTGGTCCTAATCAGTAATTTCCGCTATGAGACTAGTCTAAGACTTTTATAATGTAGATTGCTTATAAATGTTGTTTTTCTGTATGATTTTTTATATGCTCTGTTATTAATAACCCCGGCATAACCGGTAACTCTTTGCGTGCTCTCGGATAGAAAAAATGAAACTGATAGCGTATGAGAAAATAGTCAATTCTGTCGCCTCCCTCTGTCGGGAAGCAGCGGTCTCTTTGGATCTAAAGACCGAGGAAATGCTTTGCTTAGCGGCTGAGAAAGCAAGTAAGCTGAGATCCGGGGAGGCAGCGGGAGGGGCGAGCTGTGTTTTAGAGGATTATGTTCTAAAGAAACTTTTGGAAAACGTCGAGATTGCCAGGAAGAAAAATGTCCCCCTCTGTCAGGACACCGGGACTGCGGTTTTCTTCGTAGAGATGGGTAGGGAGGTTTCCATAGAAGGCGGTACCATCTACGACGCTTTAAAAGAGGGTACTGCTAAGGGCTATCGGGAGGGATATCTAAGAAAATCTATTGTGAAGGACCCCCTCTTCGACAGGACCAACACCGGGGACAATACGCCGCCGGTAGTCCATCTTTCCCTCTGTTCCGGGGAAATGCTCTCCATTATGGTGCTCCTAAAGGGCGCGGGTTCTGAGAACATGGGGCGGACTGCCATGCTGACCCCCGGCGAAACTATGGCCGGAATCACGGGATACAGAGGGAGCCGCCGTCTACCACGAAGTTGGAGCCGGTAATCCATGACCCCTCCTCGCTTGCAAGAAACAGGGCCGCCTTTGCGATATCCGCCGGGGTGCCGAGGCGTTTTAGCGGGAGTTTCTTCGCCGTTTCCGCTATTACCTCGTCCGGATTGGGGAAGGCCTGGGCGGAGTTCCACAGCAGGGGAGTGTCCACCTGACCGGGGTGAATGGCGTTTACTCTTATTTCCGGGCCTAAGTCCAGGGCGCTCTGCCTTACCAGCTGCAGTACCGCGCCCTTGGAGCTGCAGTAGGCGGGATGGTTCGGAAATACCTTGTAGCCAGCAACGGAACCGATTACGGTAACACTCCCTCCGCCTGCTTTTTTTATTGCTTCAGCTCCGTACTTTAAAATGTAGAATACGGCGCTTACGTTTGTCTCATAGGTCTTTTTCCAAAGGTCTTCCGATAGATCGGTAATAGAAGCAATACCGAGTTCCCCCGCGGAGCACACGATATGGGTGAGTCCGCCGAAATGTCCAACAGCCTTATCCACCAATTCCCGGTTCGTCTTCGGCAGGGAGACGTCCCCCTGAATAAATATCGCCTTACCGCCTAAGTCCATAATTGTTTCAACAACTTCGGTTCCCCTCTTCTGGTCCCGGCCGCTTACCACAACAGCGGCGCCTTCCCGAGCAAAGGTCAGGGCAATCTGCTTCCCCATACCGCTGGTCGCGCCGGTAACAATTGCCGTCTTTCCTGTCAGTTTATCCATGGCTTTTCTCCTGCTATTTTTTACAAATATAACTTCTTAAAATATATCTTTTTTCCAACAAAGATGAAATATAGGATTTCAGAGTAAAAATGCATTCTTTTGGTTAACAAAATTTGCATTTTTCAGAACCTAAATAGTAAAAAGATTTTTCACACGTAACATTTTTTTAAAATGTTACGTGCAGAAATGTAAATATGCGGCAATATAATTTCCATACATTACCGGGTAAATTTATGGATACTTGACTTATAAGGGATTTGGTATTTTAATTCTATACATGAGGATTGGTTCTAAGT
>CAYXSD010000177.1:0-4445 GCA_964466335.1 uncultured Spirochaetales bacterium | reverse complement strand
GCGTTCATCACGCCGAGGCCCCGGGGACACAGGACGCCCAGGCGCTGTTTGCGAGACCGCCGTGACCATCAACACTGACCGGGTTTCCACCATCGCCCTCGATGTTACCCCCGGGGTACAGCTCCACAAAGCCGGTTCCGGTGGCTCCGCGCATCACGGTCTCATCGGCAACAGCGTCGAAGAGGACACTGTGCTCGTATTCCGACGCCAGCTTTTCAAACCGTTCTAGTTCCTTCCCCTCAGCTTTGTACGCGTCCAGCTGCCATGTATCGTATTCCTCCAGGGAGACACACCCGGATAATGCACCAGTTACAACGATGCCCGCAATTAACAAAGAAATTTGATGTTTCTTCATGATACGTCCTTCATGCAAAGTTATGTAGAAATGATACTACAGGTCACGGCTCGCTTCAAATCCCTGGAGATAACATCCGGTTCATCCGGTGGTTATTACATTATTTCTCCGGTTTTAGATTACTCATTATTTTGTACATATACTGATGTCAACACACCGGCGCCGCGGATCAGCGGTAAGCCGCTTCGCGGCCGGTTTCACCCATTAGAAAAATCATAATTCATTTAAGGCTCTTTCAAAATGCTATTTTTCAGAGTCTCAATATTGGGTCGATTTTTTTTCTTTCATTCAATTTTGTTGGTTCTTTTCACTACTCATAATGCGTCCACATCCGTATTATCTTTACAACCTTTTCTTTCTCATATACTTGGTAGACAATTCTATGCTGTATATTTATTCTCCTTGAAAACGCGCCGGATAATGCTCCTAGTAATCTTTCATATGGTGGGTATTCAGTAAAAGGATCCCTTTCCAGTATGGTCAATATTTTTTCAGCATTCTTTCTTAAATTTGTTTTGCTTAATTTTTTTGCATCTTTTTGTGCTTGTTTGGTGTATACGAGTTTATACAACCTAATTTACCATTCTACATCTTCATCGCATTTTTCTACATCTGTCTTCATTCCCTCTATAATCGATTCTCTTAAGCCGGGAATTGAAGACAAATACAAAGTCTCTTCAATATTTTTCCAATCCTCTTCACTGATTATTACCGCTGCTCCTTGTTTACCTGTAATATGTACTGGTTCGTGAGATTCTATTACTTGCTGAACAAGCTTATATAAGTCTTTCCGGGCATTCGTTATGTTTATCGTAGTATCCATTATATTCTCCGTACGTAATAACGTACTTTCAGCTTATCCTTTCTGTATCCGTTTGTCAACTCAGCCACTTTCATAATTAACCGATTTTGAAAGTGGCCCTACCTTTAGATTTTTCTAATTCATTATTGCATAATGAATTAGAAAAATCGACCCAATATTGAGGCTCTGAAAAATAGCATTTTGAAAGAGCCTCAACTATTTTTTATTTTTTTATTTTATTTATTTACTCTATTTGCTTTATTTTTTGTATCATATAAAGGTGAGGTGAGCTGCGTGGCGTTGTCATTCCATAGTGTTCCCCGCCAGGAGAAGATTCCGCAACTTGCCACCGGCAATTTCCGCGGATTGACAGACAGCATTTCCCCTTGTAATGAGTCTGAATTTCCGCAGGTGAACCTGCGGAAATTCAGACCATCGACAAAAACTAAAAACATGAAAAGCTCACAGCTCATCGACCGGAAGGTCTGAGGAGTCGATCAGGTTCTTTTCCTGTCTTGTACCGTTGGCGATAGCGCCCGACTTCCGTACTGAAAAAGCAAAGGCCCGGGAACCTCCCACGGGGAAAAACACTCTCCCCTGACGGTGGAGTATAACGCCTAGGCAGCGAAAGAGACCCTCCAGGGCTTTTTCGGCGCCGAAGTGATCCAGGGTCTCGACGGTGAAGACGTTGCGGCGGCGGCGGATCTCTATATCTCCCTGGATAGATTTGTGGAACTGGTACTCTATCCGGAATAAAATACTGCAAGAACTCGCTTGACTTTCATTCAAAATTTAGCCATATTAGGGAAAGCATTAGTTGCTACTAACAACTAAATCTACTGAATAGAAAAATATGGAAAGTACCTTTATTGACAAAGTAATAACTTTGAAAACCAAATGCAGAGTGGAAGAGGAGCTTGGGAGGGCGTATGACCTTACCTATAGTGAAGTCCACTGTATTATGGTTTTTGCTCCCGGGGAAAGAATTTCCAGCGGAGAGCTCTCCTCAAGAATGGCCCTTTCTCCGTCCCGGGGGAGCAGGGTTGTTAAAAGCCTCATTAAGAAGGGTTTCTTAGTAGGAAGCGAGGACAAGAGGGACCGGAGAACGACCTTATTGACCTATTCGGCAAAGGGAATGAAATGCTGGAGAGAGCTGGAGCGGGTTAAAAAGGAGTGTGAAAAGCGAATGACCGGGCACCTCAGCAGTGTCGAGGTACAGAAACTGAGGGAGGGGTTGGATCTTCTTCTTTCCGTATTATAGATCAACAGGTAAATACTTGGAGGTTCAGGGAAAATGAGTACAGAACATCAAAACGCTATAAATATCCGGTACAGCGAGCTGTCATCCACCTCCTGCTGTCTCTCCTGCGGAGGGGCGGTGAATCACTCCGAAGCGACGGCGGGGGAAGTGTGCGTAGACTTGGGAAGCGGCCGGGGACAGGATGTAATAAGATTAGCCGAGACCGTGGGAGAAACAGGGTTTGTCTATGGAATCGATCTCTCTGACGGGATGATCAGCAAGGCTCGGAAAAATGCCGAGAAGTTCGGTGTAAAAAACGTAAAATTTCTACAATCAACACTGGAGGAACTGCCGGTGGAAAGTGCCGCGGCGGATTTGGTAATAAGCAACTGTACGATAAACCATGCCGACGATAAGAGGTTAGTATGGAAGGAGATTGCCAGGGTGCTGAAACCCGGCGGACGGTTTGTTGTAAGCGACATTTACTCTTTAGAGGAAGTTCCCGATGAATACAGAAATGATCCGAAGGCTGTAGCGGAATGCTGGGCCGGTGCGGTAACCCGGGAGGCTTATGTCACCCAATTGGAAGCGGCTGGTTTCACGGAGGTTACCGTTATTGAAGAGAGCAGCCCATATGATAAAGGTGAAATTCAGGTGGCGAGCTGGACAATTCGGGGAGTAAAACCCGTTTAAGCTCTGCAGCCGGAAAAATATAGAGACAGGGAGGTGATTATGAAATCACTTATCCGTAAGAAACCAGCACAGGCAAAAGAAACCGCCCAGTGCTGCGCGAAGGTTTCAGTTGTTGCAGCTGGCTGTCACGACTGATTTTCTTACCGGACCCCTTTCGGGGTCCGGGTTTTATTAAATGGACTACCAACGGGTATATATGAATAACGGCATGGACAACGGCATGGAAAGCAATAACGAAGAGTTTGTTTTTTCAAAACACAATATTCTTTCCCGGTTAAAGGATTCAGAGGAATACTTTCTTATAAATATTCTTTCTAAAAACGCGGATATTATTTCCGGGACCCGGGGTGAGGAGTATTCAAAGGGTATATTCAAAAACGCGGAAGAATTAATGAGAAAGGGATATTTAGTAATACCGGAAGAGGAAGAGAAGCGGTACAAAAACGCCTATCTCGATTTTCTTGATCTCCGGGATTCTGCCGAAACACAGATCTTTTTCGCCCCTACCTACGGTTGTAATTTTAGCTGTACCTACTGTTATCAAAGCGGATACGAAAACGAGGCGGGAGTATGTTCGTTCGAGGTTATCGACGCCTTTTTCGCTCATTTAGATACCCATTTTCAGAAAAATCCTTACTATTTAACTCTCTTCGGCGGCGAAGCGCTGCTCCCAGGGAAGCGGAATATGGATATTATAGGCTATTTTTTGGACGAGGCCCGGAAAAGGGAGAAGGATGTCGCGGTAGTAACCAACGGATACGCTTTGAAAGAGTATATTGATACATTAAAGAGAGCGTCTATCCGTGAAATTCAGGTGACTCTGGACGGTATGGAGGAGATACATAATAAGAGGCGACCCCTCCTGGGCGGGCGAGGTACATTTTCAGAGATTATTAATGGAATAGACGCGGCTTTGGAAGCAGGATTTTCTGTTAATCTTCGGGTTGTTGTGGATAAGGGAAATATTGAAGAATTACCCAAGCTCGCCCGGTTTGCCCGGGAGAAGGGATGGATTGACAATCCCCTGGTAAAGACCCAGCTGGGAAGAAACTACGAGCTTCACTCATGCCAGGAGGGGAACAATACACTTTTTAGCAGGCTTGAAATGTATGAATCCCTCTATTCGCTCATAAAACAGAATCCCGAAATAACCAGGTTCCACCGGCCCTCCTTTTCCGTTTCTAAATTCCTTTTTGAAAATGGTGAACTTCCGGAGCCCCTTTTTGACTCTTGTCCCGGATGCACCACCGAATGGGCCTTTGATCTTAACGGAGACATCTACTCCTGTACCGCTACGGTGGGGAAAAAGGAAGAAAAAATAGGATCGTTCTATCCCGATTCAGGGATTGATGAAG
>CAYXSD010000176.1:1982-4570 GCA_964466335.1 uncultured Spirochaetales bacterium | reverse complement strand
CGCTGCGGGCTTAAAGAGGTAGAGGAGGACCTACAGCAAAGGAGGATACAAAAAACGGAGGATTGATGTAACAGCTTTTTTTATTTTCATCAGAATACCAATGCCGGACCTATAAAAGGATCTAGGCATCATATCCAGTAAGGAGGATAGTATGAGAAAGACATTAGTATTAGTATTTGCACTGTTTCTGGTAGTCGGACTACTCTGGGCGGGGGGAGGAAAAGAAACCTCAGACTCGGAGAAGGAAGAATCGAAAACAGAAGAAACCAAAGAAGAGTCGAAGAAGTCGGACAAGTACGGGGGAACCTTAACCAGGGCCTATTTTGCGCCGAACACCCTGGACCCGACCTTTGCCAACAGCGTAACCAGCGGTGAGATCTGCGCTCTCTGGGGAGATTACCTGGCCTATGTGGATGAGAACATGGCCATAGACTGGGACCGCAGTCTTGCTAAAGGAGCTGAGCTCAGCTCAGACGGGCTGACCTATACTTTTGATCTGCGGGAAGGAGTTATGTTCCACAACGGCGAGGAGATGACCTCAAAGGATGTAAAAGTTACCTTTGATCGTCTTCGAGATAAAGAGGTAGGAGCGGTAACAGCCAATCTCTACGCGAATATAGTTGATATTACAACGCCGGATGACTACACCGTAGTTTTCAAGTTAAAAGATAAGAATCCGGACTTTTTACTCCAATTGGGTGAATATCAGTCTATTGTTACCTGGCACGGGACTGAAGACCTTGCCACGGAACAGATCGGTACAGGGAAGTTCATGGTCGATACCTACCATCCCGAAGACCGGCTTACCATGAAGAGGAACCCCAACTACTGGCGGACGGACTCCGAGGGAAATCAGCTCCCCTATCTCGATGGTCTTGATTACCTCTTCCTTTCGGAGAGTATTGCCCAGGTTGAGGCCCTTCGGGCGGGGAAAGTTAATTATCTTATCTATACGCCCTCTGAGCATATAATAAAATTTCAATCTGATCCCGACATCGATGTGCATGAGAAACCGGGAAACAATCATCCTTTAGTCCGTATGCGCAGCGACCGGGCGCCCTTTAACGACGTGCGGGTCCGTCAGGCTTTCCGCGCGGCCGTGGACCGGGAGGAGATTCTCCTCGGTTCCTACGATGGTCTGGGAGTAACAGGACGGGATACGCCTATAGGACCGGCATATGCAGACTTCTATTTGGACGTTCCGGAACCGAAAAGGGACCTAGAAAAGGCGAAACGCCTCCTATCGGAAGCAGGTTACGGTGACGGACTAGAGGTGACTTTGACTACCCAGGAAACTTCCTATATTTCTTCACTCGCTATTGTACTGAAGGAGCAGCTTGCTGACGCCGGCGTGACTGTGAATATCCAGCTTGTTCCCGCGGATGTCTACTACGGCGGAGAGAGTTTATGGCTCAAGGCTGATTTTGCCATTACTGATTGGGGTTCAAGGCCAAGCCCCCAAACCTATCTTGATCTGGCCTACACCTGTGATGCCAAGTGGAATGAGAGCCACTACTGCGACCCCGAATTGGATAAACTCGCTGCCAAGTCCAGAGTTGAAACGGACAGAGAAAAAAGAGCGGAGATATTTAAGGACATTCAGCGGCACTTCATGGAAAAGGGCCCTCTCATTGTGCCTTACTTCCAGAATAACTACTTTGTGGCATCTTCGAAACTTAAAGGCATTAAGCCGACAAGCTATTATCTGACCCATGTGGACTTAGCAGTGGTCTACTTCGAGGATTAAGGCTTAGAGGATTAATGTAGCAGTTTTTCATTACGATTAATCTTAAGCGGGGGCATAGTAAAACCCCCGCTTTTTTTTCGAGAGTTTATACGTAACATTTTTTGAAAAAGTTACGTATAAAACTTCTCACTGTCGGTGTAGAAGGTAGCGGACCTCCCCTTCTTTGGTAAGGGGAATGACCACTTCTCGGTAGAATTCTATGAGGATGGGCTTATTCAGGATGACCCTTACCTCTCTGTTCGCCATTTCCTGAATGTAGTCGAGTTTCTCACCGACCCTCCGGAGTATCCGCTCTTCCACTTCCGGCCGGGTGAGTTTCTCCATGAGTGCCTTTTTATCTTGGCGGCCAATTAGTTTCTGATAGCCTGCAGGATCATCCTGGTACTTTCTCTCCCCTACATACATCGCCCCGTAATGGACCCGCCTGGAGATTGCCTGCAGGGCAAAGACATCGTGTTCCACGCTGGAGCCGTACTGCCCGTCGTCGCCTGGGCGGCAAAACCGGGGTATGTAGTCCCGGTAGGCGGTGTAGATTCGGTCGGTAAGGTTTACCAGGTTGTAGTCGGGAAGGCGGAGGGGAGCAGGAGATAGGCGAACGGTCCTTTGGGGTTTCGGAAGGTCCCGGGTAAAGGGACGCTCCTCGGGTATCTCAAATCGTCCGAAGAGGGAGTCCATACGTTCCTGGTGCAAAAGACGCAGAGAAAGGAGGGAGGCCTCCGGAGGAGCATCTGGAAACCCGCTTTTCCCCGGGGTGTACACAGTAAGGTTTTGCATGTACTGGAGGCGGTCACAGATTTTAAAGATGATCGTCTCCTCCAGGGCCTCCAACTGGGCGGCGATT
>CAYXSD010000176.1:0-1882 GCA_964466335.1 uncultured Spirochaetales bacterium | reverse complement strand
ATACGCCGGATACCCATTCCCATCAATGCCCGAGAAAGCAGCAAGGAATTGCACAAATGATACAGGAGGAGTACCATATTCTTCATGGAAGCAGTGCGCGAATGGTCGGAGAGGATAACGAAGAATATTGAGACAGTCTTCCTCGGGAAGAGAGAGATTATAGAGAAGCTTTTAGTAGGTGTTCTCTGCGGAGGTCATGTGCTTTTAGAGGATGTGCCGGGGGTGGGCAAAACCGTCCTTGCCCGGGCTTTGGCTGCTGTTATGGGTGGACGGTTCTCCCGGATCCAGTGTACACCGGACCTCCTTCCGGCGGACATCCTCGGGGTATCGGTTTACAACCCGAAAAGCGGGGAATTTTCCTTTCGGGAGGGCCCTATCATGGCCAATGTTGTGCTGGTGGATGAGATTAACCGGGCCACCCCGAGGACGCAGTCGGCGCTCTTGGAGGTAATGGCGGAGAACCAGATCACCTTAGAGGGACGGAGGCTCGATCTTCCACAACCCTTTTTTCTCATAGCAACGGAGAACCCCGTTGAATTCGAAGGGACCTTTCCCCTTCCGGAGGCCCAAAAGGACCGCTTTTTCTTCACCCTCTCCATCGGATATCCCGACAGGGAAACTGAGGCCAGGATTGTGGAGGAGCAGCGGCGTACCGATCATCCGGTCCGGGACCTGGTTGCTGCAGCGAAGATTTCAGAGGTCCTTCCTCTCCGGGAGGAGGTTACCAAGGTGTTTGTCCACAAAGATATTCTCGATTACGCCTTGCAGATTATTCGGGCGACCAGGGAAGATAGGGGGGTCAGGATCGGCGGTTCCCCCAGGGCCTCCTTGGCCTTGTATAAGAGCGCCCAGGCCCTGGCCGCACTGCGGGGGCGGGACTATGTGGCCCCGGAGGATGTGAAGGAGATGGCCCTCTCCGTCTTAATCCAGCGGATCATACTAGAACCGGGGCATGTGGTACGGGGACAGACTGCGGAAAGAGTCATTCATGAGGTATTGGAGAAGACGCCCGTACCTGTCTTGGAGGGTAAAGGAGAGGAGGAAGAACGATCTTGAGGAAAACCGGGTTTCCGGGAGTCGTTGTTCTCCTCATCCTCTTTCTCTTTATTCCCTACTATCCGGTCCGTCTCCTCCTCATTGTCCCCGTGGCGGTTGTGCTCCTCTCCCATCTCTACGTGTTTTCTCTGAAGAGAAGCCTTCACCTGCATCGCCGGCTTCCCTTCAGTGCCGTGTATAAGGACCAGCCCTTAAGGATTAGCGTCACGGTGGAAAACCGCGGGTTCCTACCGGTATTCAATACGGCCTTTGTCGATTCATTGGGAGGGTTGACGGGTGACGGAGGAGAACGGAGGCTCTTCTCTCTTCCTCCCAGACAGAAAAAGGTGATTGAATATGAAATAAAGGGTCATAATCGCGGGATCTTCGAATTGGGGCCGCTTACGCTAAGCGGAATGGACCCCTTAGGGCTGCTATCCTGGACGAAGACGGAGGAGGAGAAGCACAGGCTGATCGTTTATCCCCATATTTTCCCCCTCCACCTGATCTACCGACGTGGTCTCCCCGGCGGGCCCATGCCCATACAAAACAAATGGTACGAGGATATGACCCGCTACCGTTTACTCAGGGAGTATGTCCCTGGTGATGACACCCGACGAATACACTGGAAAGTCTCCGCCCGGCGGGGAAGTCTCCACACCTTGGAGTATCTCCCCTCCTTAAGCAGTTCCATGGTGGTCTTCCTCAATATGAATATTGCTGATTACGCGCCCCCGAGGAAGTACCTCGCCTCCGAGCGGGCGGTGGAGACTGCTGCTTCGCTGGTAATGGCGGGGATACGGGACGGGCAGTCGGTGGGTTTCAGGACCAACGCCGGTGAAAAGAG
>CAYXSD010000175.1:0-4586 GCA_964466335.1 uncultured Spirochaetales bacterium | reverse complement strand
CTGTCCCTCTCTATGAGGCGGTCCTCCTGGGCAGGCGGCCCCATATCGATTTTGCTTTGAAAAAGAGAGATTTCGAAGTAGTGGATTCGCTGGTTCGTGAGTTGGAGTTGTCCAATCTGGCAGACCGATCTATCAACGAGCTTTCAGGAGGAGAGAAGCAGAAGGTGTTTATTGCCCGCGCATTGGCGCAGGAGCCAACCGCCCTTCTGCTGGACGAACCCACGTCGGCCTTGGACCTTAAACACCAGATAGAGGTTCTCTCCTTACTCAAGGACCTGGTAGAATCACAGAACAAGCTGGTGGTAGTGGTGATGCACGATATCCATTTGGCTTCCCGATACGCGGATTGCCTTGTTATGCTTAAAGGAGGGCGGATACACTCCCTGGGATCTCCAAAAGAGGTCATTACGGAAGAAACTCTCTTTACTGTCTACGAAATAGAGAGTTCAGTCAACTGGACCGTCTACGGCCCCCAGATAGATGTCATCCGACCGGTGTATCCCTAGGATGCGTCTCGCGACTACCCTCCTCCACTCTCTTTCCTCCGTCCCTCTTACTGACCTCTTACTGGTAGGTTGACATTCCGCAGAATTACGTTCCTCCGTCCCTCTATTCGCTAAAAATCATCGCCGGTAGTTGCCATGGAAAAGGTCCCGTGGGTCACCCCTTTTGTGGCAATAAGTTTGTCCGCGATTTTTCGGACCATGTCCGCTTTTCCTTTAAGGACTATTACTTCTAAGCAGCTATGTCTGGAGAGATGCACGTGAAGGGATGATATTACGGCTTCGTGGGTTTCATGCTGTATTTCATTTAGCGTGTCGCTAATATCGTGTGCTTCATGATTATACACCAGGGTGACTGTGGCTACATGAGGTTTTTCCTTTTCGGATTCCCATGAGTTCCGGACTAGCATGTCCCGAACCATATCCCTAAAGGCTTCCGATCTGCTGGTATAGCCTTTGGTTTTTATAAGTGAGTCAAAATTACGGAGCAGTTTTTTATCGATAGATACACCAAAGCGTACAAGGTTGCTCATTCGGTCCCCTATGTGTAAATACTACAGCCTCGGATATTGGGTTGTCAATCGAAAAGAATAACAAATCAAAAGGTCCTTGACTTAGAGCTTCTGTGGTGCTACTATATGGAAAAACGTGCTACATTCGCTTTTCTACTTTACAGAATCACATCAAGGGAGAGGACCTATGAGTAAAAAATTTGCTTTGTATGTTGGAGTAATCTTTCTGGCAGCAGTACTTATCTTTAGTTGTTCAGATGGGGAGGGACCGTCTGGTGATACCGGAAAAACTGAAGAAGAAAAGGCGTTATCGGCGGCGGAAGAAGTAAAACAGCCGATCAACCTGAGAATCGGTCATGTTACCAACGCGGCTAACCATTTCGGGTGGCAGGATATGGGTGCCTATTTGTACCGTGCCACGGTATATCAGGAGTCTCTAGTTGGAATGGACAGGGACGGGGATTTTACTCCCCGTTTAGCAAAAAGGTGGGAAACCGAGGACTCGAAGAAATGGACCTTTTACCTGGTAGAGAACGCGGTGTGGCATGACGGAGAACCTTTTACCGCCCGGGACGTAGTATTTACCGTGGAATATACCCTGGAGAAAAAACCCTGGGGAATGAACGACGCGAAATTCATGGAGCAGATAGAAAATATATCTATGCCCGATGATTATACCGTGGTTATTGAAATGGAAACTCCCTATGCAAATTTGCTGAACAATATCCGCATTGGTCTCGTGGTGGTGCCGGAACACATCTATAAGAACGTGGACGATCCCATGCAGTACGGAGACCCGGAAACCGAATTGGACGCGACGATTGGTACCGGACCGTATAAGGTTGTCAGCATGGATACGACATCGAGGACCCTGAAGTTTACCGCGAACAAAGAATATTATGCTGGAGCACCCGCGATTGATGAAATGACTATTCGGTATTACGGGAATTCGGACACGATGATAATGGGGTTATTAAAGGGAGAAATTGATACGACCTTCGGATGGGGAAGCGGAATAGACTATTTCAATGTACCGAAGATACTCTCCGCCGAGCATTTGGATATTACCCTAAATCCGAGTTTGGGATTGCACACACTGGCTTTTAATAATAACAAACCGCCCTTTGACAATAAAAAGCTGAGAGAGGCGGTGGCCTATTGTTTGGACTATGAGAAACTAAAGAACCTTGTCCAAGGCGGGTACGGAGAGGTCCCTAACAGAGGGCTGGTTCCCAAGGGGGTCCCTCACTTCGTTGAAACTCCCGGGCTAAAGCGGGACCTGGAAATGGCCGCGGGGCTTCTCGATGAAATAGGATTTACCGACCGGAGCGGCGACGGATGGCGTCAGTATCCTGACGGCTCCGTATTTCGGCCGCAGCTCTTGACAAACGCCAGAGGATGGCGCGCGGTTGCCACGGAATTAGTCGCTGAGGACCTGAAGAATATTGGCATTAATGTAGATGTGAAGGTCTCTCCGTCATTCGGGGCTGAGCGCCGCGACAGGGCATATGACCTGATTATGAGCGGCACCTCAGCGGCGGGTATGTTCGCCTGGGAAGGGTACTACACCATAGATATAGACGGAAACGCCGGCCTTGGAAACGCCCAGGTGTTTGATCCTCAATTTATGGACTTGGTAAAAGGGCTGCGCGAGGCAGTGCCCAGCGAGAAAGCACAAGCGGCTAAAGCGGTCCAGAGCTACTATTCGGAAAACTTACCGGCGGTGGCCCTCTATTGGTCCCACATTATCCAGCCCTACAATAATGAATACACCGGCTGGGGATACGACCCGGGATTTGGAACAATAATGTGTTACGATACGTTTTTTAATGTAAAAAGAACGGAAGACTAACTAACACGAATGGGCCCCCGACAGACCTGGTTCTTATCGAAGATTGTTCGATTTGTTGTAATTTCCTTTTCTGTATTGACATTGATGTTTATTCTCCCCCGGGTAATGCCGGGGGACCCTATACTAAACCTCTTCGGCGAGAGGCTCACCTTCGTGGACCCGGAAGTACGCCAATTTTTGGAGGAGAAGTATCAATTAGATAGACCCCTGTGGGACCAGTACCGGGCCTTTCTATCCTCTGTGGTAACAATGGATTTTGGATATTCAATTTTCCTTGGAATGGATATAAATCCTCTTATAGGAAGGAGGTTTCTATGGACTTTGATCTTGGTACTTCCGTCGATTTTTATCGGATCTTTTACAGCCCTCTATTTTTCTGTACGGGTAGGTGTTTCATCCAAATCCTGGAAGGACAACCTTACTGTTATAACGAGTATTCTCCTTCATACGGTCCCTGGGTTTTTCATTGGAATGATATGCATTCGGTTTTTTAGTCTTGAATTGGGGTTGTTTCCCCTGGGACATCTCTCTTCCGGTGAATATACCGGTTTGCTCTATTATGTGGATATTATTCATCATTTGGCGCTCCCTGTAATCGTGCTCTCTCTTCTTATCGGGTCCTCCCAGTTTCTTATCTTAAGAAACTCCGTGCTCCAGATAAAGGGTGATTATTGTATCTTTGTGGCCCGTTCAAAGGGACTCACGGAACCAGAGATTGCCATGAGGCATATTACAAGGAATATACTGCCGGTGTTTTTAAGTATTTTCGCCATGAATATCGGAGGGGTTGTCAGCGGCGCCCTCCTCATAGAAGTGGTTTTCTCTCTTCGGGGGATGGGCACATTATTATACGATGCAATTTCAACCCAGGATTATCCATTAATACAGGCGATCTTTATCCTGTTGACATTCTCCGTTTTGATTATGAATCTTGCAGCCGAGGTGCTCTACGGAATCGCGGACCCCCGGGTGGGAGATTCATCAAAGGGCTGGAACAGGTGAAAGGCAGTCCCCGCGGTGTGAGGACTATAGGCTTAGGGATTCTGTCGGCCATTGTCCTTATATCGGTTATGGCCCCCTGGATCGCGACCCATGATCCTAAAGCAACGGATTATATTCCATTCCAACCGCCGGGCGATATCCATTATCTAGGTACCGATAATGTGGGAAGGGATCTTTTTTCTCAGCTGTTGTACGCCTCCCGGGTTTCTCTTCTCGTGGGGTTTGTTGCTTCCACGGTTACCATAACCATTGGTGTGTTGGTAGGGTTAATTGCCGGATATTTTCGGGGAAGAGTAGAAGATGTTCTCCTGGGAGTTACGGACGCTTTCATTATACTTCCCGGGCTTCCTTTGATTGTATTATTCTCCGTGTATATAGGACCTGGTATCGTAACCTTAATCCTTGTTATAACACTGTTATGGTGGTGCGGTACGGCAAGAGTGGTCCACAGCAGGGTAATTCAAGTACGGGAGATGTCCTTTATTGAATCTACAAGGGCCCTGGGCTTTCGTTCGATCTATATTATTTTCCGTCATATACTTAAAAACACCTGGGACATTATTGTCGCCCGCTGGGCTTTAGCGGCAGCCTCCGCTATGATGGCGGAAGCGGGAATGGCCTTTCTGGGTTTGGGCGACCCCTTTCGAATAAGCTGGGGGGGTATGATAAGCAGGGCTTTCTCCTATGGAGGTTTTGCTCAAGACCTATGGTGGTGGT
>CAYXSD010000174.1:0-4606 GCA_964466335.1 uncultured Spirochaetales bacterium | reverse complement strand
CTACTTTTGGAATTTGCTTCAAACCCTTTAAATAGTAAACAAATCCTAAGAAATTGAAGACCAATTCTAATTTCGCTTGTACCTTATAAAAACATCCGGTAAGATTGATTAATAGTGAAAAATATAACCTTCAAAGCAAGGTCCCTTGCTCTGGTTTTGATAGTTCTTCCCGCTCTGTTTTTTCTCCTTTTTTTATCCGCCAGGGGCACAACCAAAAAAATCTATTCAATCAGTGAAGATGAAAACTTCAGGCGAATTTCGAGTATTCTGCAATGGGAAATGGAAGATGAAATTGAATTCGCCTCAATGCTGTTGAAAAAAACAGTCGCGGATAAAAAAGTAAAGGATATGATCCTCAAGAAAGATAGAGAAGGTCTTTTAGAATATCTCCTTCCGGAATATGGATTTTACAAAGAGAAGTTTTACCGTTACCATATTCACACGGCAGAGGGGATATCCCTTTTGAGAATTCATAATCCTGAACTTAAAGGCGACGATTTAACCAAAATCCGTCCAATGATTTCAGAAATGATTGAACAAAAAAGGGAACTCCTCGGGATTGAAAAAGGCAGGGAAGGATTCAGTATGAGGGTTATGCTGCCCGTCTTCAATGAAGGTTCTTATATCGGTTCAATTGAATACGGCATGGATTTTTTGAGTTTTCTTACAAAAATTACAAATCGTTACTGCGGAGAATTCTATATATTCGAGTTGGAAGAAAACAACAGTTTTTCACTGTTTTCTTCTTTTAAAGAAACACCCCGCTACCTGCCGGGACTTGACGAAATAATCAAAATTAAGGAAGGTGCCCCGTTCTGGCTTGCCCCGCCGCAAAAGGATTATAGTATCGGCCTTATCCCCTTTAAAGATTTTACAGGAAATGTGGCAGGATTCTTTCAGGTAGAACTCTCGCGCTCCACCATTACGGAAGAAATTTCCGAGATGCTTCAATTATTTATGACATTAATGTTTATTTCCACATGTATCATTGTGAGTTTACTCTTTTTATACATTCATCAATTTCTTGTTAATCCCATGCGCAACGTTGTGGAGCAGACAAAGAACATTAGCGCGGAAATTATCTCTGGAAACTTTAATTTTCGTGGTGATGTGAATGAAACATCGGCAGACTTCAAGGAAATAATCAACGCGGTAAACAGCATAATAGCGAATCTCCGGGAGAGGGAAATACTCCTTAAAGCTATTATAGACGGGTTTCCCGGTATAGTTTTTTTCCTTGACAGGGATTTCCGTGTTTTATGGGCAAATGCCAGAGCTACGACAGCAGGGCAAGGGGAAATAATCGGCACCCGGCTTACAAAGGCCCTTTCTGTTAAAGGCTTTTTTGATGGAGAAAACGCCTTGCTTGAACAAACAATTGCGGAAAAAAAGATTAGTTCAAAAAACAATTGTTATATTCGGGAAAACGAAGGCGTTACGCGAAGAGAATGCTGGGAACATATATCCATACCCCTGTTTGACGAAGAGGAAAGAATACAGAATATTTTAAGAATATCTACCGATGTTACCGAAAAATTTGAAGCTGAATTAGAATTAAAAAAATTAAATGAAACATTAGAAAAGAAAGTCGACCAGGAAATTCAAAGGCGAAAAGAGCAGGAAGAGAAAGCGTATAACCAATCTCGATTGGCCTCTTTAGGAGAGCTGGCGGCGGGAATCGCTCATGAAATAAATCAACCCCTAAATTCAATTTCATTTGCTATAGAAAATATCTATAAGAGGTTCTTAAACAATTTTATCGACACGGATTACTTTAAAAAGAAGATAAAAGACATATCCGGGGATATCGCGCGGACAAGAAGAATTATTGAGCATGTTCGCTTGTTCGCGCGGGAATCTACCGGAGAGTATAACATCTCCTTTTCCGTGAACCAATGTGTACAAAACGCGATGTCAATGATAGGAGTGCAGATTGCTACACACGGTATTGATATTACCCTTCAGCTTGATGAAAATATTCCGAATATTTGCGGGAATTCCTTTCAATACGAACAAGTAGCTTTAAACCTTTTGACGAACGCGAAAGACGCTCTGGAAGAAAGGAGTAAACAGGATTCTGATACGGGTATTGTAGATTCACTTCCTCTCAGATTGGTCATTACCACGCGTCGCAATAACGATACAATTATTCTTGAAGTCATAGACAACGGAAGCGGGGTCGCGAAGAATAATGTACATCGAATCTTTGATCCTTTTTTTACAACAAAACCGCCGGGGAAAGGAACGGGGCTTGGCCTTTCAATTTCTTATGGAATTATTCAGGAATTTGGAGGAACAATTGAGGTTATTCCCCAGGAGAAGGGGACATTAGTACGCGTTTCTGTTCCTTTAGGAGATACACCATGCACGCATTAAGCATCCTGGTCCTTGAAGATGACCAAAGACTTTTAGAAGAACTCTCCGAATACCTCAGAGCTGAAGGCTTCAATGTGTTTGAAGCGAAAAGCCCCGGGGAGGCAATGACGAAGGTCAGTAATAATACCATTGACATTGCAATAATAGATATAAAATTGCCGGAATACGACGGAATAGAGTTTTTAAAAAAAATAAAACAACGCAACCCTGAGATCGAAGCTATCATGATGAGCGGTCATGGAGACATGGAAAGTGTTATAGCCGCCATGAGAGAGGGCGCCTTCGATTATCTTCGAAAGCCCTTTACACCGCTGGACATGCAAATTGCTATAGAAAGAACGAAAAAATATATCGAAGCACAAGATTCCGCCAGGGAGCTTAAAACCCTATGCGACACCTTACAGCAGGAAATTACCACTATCGGTGATTTCAGTTTAATTGGAAAATCGCAGGCCCTTCATACTATTGCGCAAGTCATGGATGCCGCCTCGAAACATCCGGAAAGTCCGGTGCTGATAACCGGTGAAAGCGGCACAGGGAAAGAGCTTATTGCCAGGCTGATCCATTTGAAAAGTGAACGAAAGAACGCGCGATTTCTTCCTGTAAACTGTGCCGCCATCCCAAAACATCTCTTTGAAAGTGAATTTTTCGGACACAAAAAGGGGGCCTTTACCGATGCACGGAACCAACGGAACGGTTTTTTTAAGAGCGCCAACGGAGGGACCCTGTTTCTCGATGAAATTGGAGATATGTCCTACGAAGCTCAGGCAAAGCTGCTTAGAATAATAGAGGATGAAGCCGTAAAACCCGTTGGAGCTGACGAAGAATTTCCCGTGGATGTACGTATTATATGCGCGACAAACCAACCGGTTGAAGAACTAATAGAACAGAAAAAATTCAGACTGGATTTTTACCACAGAATTTCGGTTTTAGAAATTTATATACCGCCGCTCCGCGAGCGACCTGAGGATATTCCGCTGTTAGCTGCTTATTTTCTTAAAAGCTTAGGAGAAAAAATGGGAAAGAAAAACCTACAGCTTCACCCAGGGAGTCTTGAAACCATTTCGGCTTATCCCTTTCCCGGAAATGTCAGGGAATTAAAAAACATCATAGAAAAAGCAATAATAATGGGAGACAACCCGGTTGTTTTAACACCGCCTGCAAGCCATAAAAAAACCGTCCGAAATAATGGCGGGGATTCTTCCCCGGACAACTCAAAAGATATGAAAACTCTCAATTTAGAGGCCCTTGAAAAGGATGCTGTTTCCAGGGCTTTGGCTATTTCCGAAGGGAACATAACGAAAGCTGCTGCTCTGTTAGGGATAAGCAGGCAAGCCCTTGATCGGAGAATAATCAAATACGGAATCCAAATATAAATTTTTATTGTGTATAATTTCACAATAAAAAACAAAAAATCTAATTACCTGCCCACTTTCGGACTATTTGCCCGTATTCGGACGTTTTTTGCGTGTTTTTGTAAAAATAAATTGTAATTTGGCTTTGGACTTTAAAATATATAGAAAAAATACTCTTCCGTATTTATTTTAGAACCAACAGGTTTTTCAACTTTTACTATTTTACCGATTGTATCATCCGACATGAAAATAAGAATGAAGAACGGCTGCTTGGGATAATAAAGCAAATAAACATCTATAAAGAATTGAGACACTTTTAAACCACAACAGTTGGTTGTTTTCTCGCCTTTTATCTAATTCCTTGTGTAATAAGAAATTAAACAAGAATTTGAAAGAATAATTGTTGGAACAGGCGCAAAATTGATTGAACAACACTGGTTTTCTTTGTACTAAAAACAATAAACAACAATGCCCAAAACAGGACAGGGATGGTCTTAAACCGCATTGTTTTGCTTTTCATTAACCCTAAATACTAAAAGGGTATTTTCTATTGAGGCATTTTATTTCATTCCGTATTCGAAAATACAACCATCACATTCAGAAATCCTTTATCTTGGCATGAAATTTGCTGTTAATAAACAGATCAAAGGCACATCAAAAAACAAATTTACAAGGAGAGAAAAAATGGCAGAAAAAGAATTAGATTGTATGGGCGAAGCGTGTCCGGTACCCCTTATTAAGGCACAGAAGGAAATCGAATCAATGGAAGTCGGCGATGTTCTTACGGTACACATTGACCACAGCTGCGCGATGAAAAATGTTCCTGATTGGGCCAGAGAAGCGGGACATGAGGTGGAATTGGAAGAAATCGACGA
>CAYXSD010000173.1:0-4751 GCA_964466335.1 uncultured Spirochaetales bacterium | reverse complement strand
GCGGAAGTAACCGGTAGGATCATGTTCGGCGATGTTGCATGGCTTCAGATCTACAGTGCGTCGAAAGAGGCATTTAACTATGCTACAATGGTAAGCTTGGATCCGGAAACAGCAGCGCAGGTAGCAGGCACGGGACAGCAGACAACCCTTGACGGATTAACTGTTGAAGATGGTGCTGAAGGACAGGATCATGATGACTATCCCGGAGTTACACTGGGTATCGATGTGGATCCCGTTATGTTCAAACTCTACTGGATGGACACGGTTGAAGGGTATAACGCAAAGGGTGCCGATGTAAGCAATTCTTGGCTCCTCGGTATGAGCGCTGATGTGGATCTATCTATCGTCACTTTCGGTCTCTACGCTGGGACCAAGTTCGGCGGAGCTGAAGGTGCTTTACTCGAAGATGGCCTCGCTTTTGGACCTGAAGTAGGTCTCGACCTCGCCATGGGCGGCGGAATGGGAATTGAGAACACCCTGGGTGCCGATTTCAAAATGCAGAAAGTCGGCGAAGAAACAGGTCTTCTCTGGGAACTTGCTAACAGTTTCGTCTTTGGTTTAACCGAAGATGAAGACGGCGACATTGCTTCCAGCGTTGCACTCGATGTAAGTTTCGCTCCCGCATACATTGAAGATGGAGTTTATGTAGGGACAACCATGGGTGACTTGGATGTTGGACTTACTGTTACCGAAGATCAGAGCGACGGACTTCTCTCCGGTCTGGAAACCAGCATTTACTATAACCTCCTCGATGTCCTCGGCAAGAACGCCGACACCGATTGGGGTATGGGTATGGAATTCGGTATGGATGTTGCTTACAAAGCTATGCTCGACGACACCTACTACGTAGAGCCCGGTGCCGGATTCAACTTCGACATGGGTATTATGGATACAGACTATGTTTCCAATGATGTTGATGAGATTTTTGACATGTACTTCCAGGTAGAAACCATGGTTATTCCTAACACCACTTTCACTCTGAAGTATGCCACTGATCAGCTGATGGACGAGAAAACAGCTGCCGGTACTGGCCATATGGCTCAGGATCTTGGTGAAATTACCTTCGCTACCGAAATCAGCTTCTAATATCAGCTTATAATAGAAGCCGATTAACTACTTGTTAATACCAAGCGCGCCTTCGGGCGCGCTTTTTTAATACCCCATAGGTGAGACATGTTATTTTTACCGTAAGAACATACCACAAGAAAATGGTTGAAAGAAAATCTATCTATGAATAGTTGTTGAAACATTCATATGCCCTTGGAAAATTCATTATTTTGCGATACAGTTTTCTTAGATAAATCATGTATTCTTATGTTCAGGAGTGTAATTTTGTTTAGAATTATAAAACCTAGACTATTATTGATTGTACTAATAAGTATTTCTTTTATTATTGGCCTTGGGGGCACCCTCTACGGGGAGACAAATTTTCTTATTGAGGCGTACGCAGAGGAAGGAGAGAAGGTAAAAAAGCGGATTGATGCTTTAGGTACGGAAGGGTTTATCCCTGTGGGGATAGAGATTGAATCGGATTCCGGTCTTATGGTGTTCTATGTTCAGGACCCCTCTTTCAGGTTCGAGAACTGGTTGTTATTTAACCATGAACTAAATGAAGATTTTGAAGCTGAGGTTACAGGCCTTCTGAAGGAAGGATGGGTCCCTATGGATATAGCGAAAACAGAAAAAGGGATTACCATGCTGTATGTTAAAGGCGGTACCGTCGAAGATATTACAGTAGACGGGTGGAGAATAGCAAAAAGCGAAATGAATACGGATACCCTGCAAAATGTACTCTCAGATTTTAGAGAGAAAGGGTTTACCCCCTGGGGATTATCCCTTGATGGGAAAGATGTCTGGTATCTTTTTATTGATGATAACACAGCACAGAATAAACAATTCTTTGTCGAAGGGTACAAACTTGATTCAGATTATGTTAAAAAATCTATCACTGACGATATAAATAACGGATGGATGCCATGGGGAATGATGATGGAAAACCTCAGCACCTTTATTTTATACACAAAATCGAATACTTAATAGGAAGGGAGACACAACACATGGTTAGCGGAAGATGTATGAATGATAAAAGACGGAAATATAGTATTTTTGTGCTTAGTGTAATTATTACCCTTGTTTTTATTGGTTGCGGTACTATACCCCATCTACCCGAGGAAGATACCTACAGCTACAGAACACAACTTAGGGGCCATTACGATCAGGTTGTAACAGTTGATGTGAATTCAACAGTGGGATACGCAGTTTCAGGCAGTCTGGATAATAATGTGTATCTTTGGAACCTCAAGACAAACAGTGAAATCAATATAATTGAAGATATACCGGATGATATTTTTACTGTCGCCATTCGACCGGATGGAATGCTGTACGCAGTTGGGGCCAGGGACATGATGACTCGTATATACGAATTCGGTAATGTGGAACCCGCCTTTATTCTTCAAGACCATATGGACTCGGTGTACAGCGTGGCATTTTCTCAGGATAATAAGTACTTCGCTTCCGGAGGATTGGACAGGTCTATCGTTCTCTATGATCAGGAAGAGGAGTTTAAGAAGGTAAATGTCCTGAGAGGACATGACGATAAAATAATTGCTATTAAATTCAGCAGAGATGGGAAGTATATTTTCAGCGGAGGAGAGCGGGGAGAGTTACGGGTGTGGGATGTAAGCAACAGTGAAAATATAGAAACAGTCGAGTTAGATGCGAAAAAACCAATATATGACATAGCCGTTTCTCCCAGTGGAGAGTACATTGCTATATCCAGTGTCCGTAGAGATGTCGGTCAAGAGGTTTTCCATACGGTGGAATACCCGGTAAGCATATACCGCTGGGAAAATAATGAGTTGACTCTTATCCGAAACCTGTTGAAACACAAAAAACCTGCCTGGGCCTTGGCCTTTACTCCGGACGGTAAGTACCTTGTATCCGGCGGAAAAGATAAAAAAATCATATGGTGGTCCTTGGATAGATACCAGAATGTTCATGAAAAGAAAAGCGAGTTCGGTGCTATCTGGGACATGGCCTTTACCGAGGACGGGCAAAAACTCTACGTCGCCTGCGAGGAGCGGGCTGTGGTGGTCTATGAGCGGTTAAAGTAGCTTGACAACGACTCGAAACAGGTATAACAGACCGGAGTTCCTCCTATGTGGGGCACTCCGGTTTTTTTATGCATTCATGCCGCGGTGGACTCCGGAAGGCCGCCTTGTAATCATCATCCATAAAAAAAATATTAATTTTTTTCTCTTTTTTTTCCTTTTTTGAAGCAAGAAGCGAATGAAAGGTGTGTATATATATGAAGCCTCCGGAGGCGGAAAGAAACACACTACACAAGGAAAGGAGAAAGAATGTATGAACAGTTTAAATTCGATTCTCGTGGAGGGAAACCTCACCAGAGACCCGGTATTGAATGAGACCCCAAAAGGGACATCCGTATGCACCTTTGGGCTTGCCTCGAACCGCTTTTACAAGCAGGGAGACGAAAACGTCCAAGAGGTCTCCTTCTTCGATGTGGAGACCTGGGCGCGGCTGGCGGATAACTGCGCGGAACACCTTAACAAGGGACGCGGTGTCAGGGTCGTGGGGCGGCTGAAGCAGGACCGCTGGAAGGACCAGGAGGGAAAGAACCACTCCCGGGTAAAGATCGTGGCGGAACACGTGGAATTCCGGCCCCAGTTCAAGGGAAATGGAAAGGACGAGGAAGCTGAGAAGGCGAAAGATCGGGAAGAGAAGGACATCGATGTCCAGGCAGCCGATGTGGAACGCGAGCTGGAAGGCTTAGAACCTGAAAAAGAGGAGGTGATGGCGTCATAAAACAACCATAAAAAAAGGACCGTGGCGGAGCTTTACACTTCCATTCCTCCGGTATCGGTCCAATCCACCCCCGGTACAACTCCTTATAGAAAATTTTGGTAATAGATATCCATTCCGTACCGGGGGTTTTGTTTGGTTCTCTTGTTTTCCTAAGATGAATTAAGTAAGATTATGAGGGAATAGCATCGGTTTCTATGAATCGTATAGTGGAGGAACAGAAGGAAATGATTTCGATAAAACCAGATTTTGTAGTAGATGAACATGAAAGCAAAAAAGCTGTACTTATTTCGATATCTGATTGGAAAAGAATACTTTCCGAACTTGAAGAGCTCGATGACATCAGAACATACGATCATGAAAAATCAACATATCAGGATCGAATACCATTAGACCAAGCAGTAAGAGAGATTAAGCAAGATTATAATGAATGATATACTGTATTGATCTTTTGAGGTCTGCTCAGAAGCAATTACGAAGAATTCCTGATAAATATCAGGATAGGATTATTTCAGCCATTAAATCACTTGCAGAAAATCCAAGACCAAAGAGTTGTATAAAACTATCTGCAAGACCGGCTTGGCGTATTCGGATGGGAGATTACCGTATTATTTATGAAATAAATGATGAACAAACTTATATCTTAATAATTGCTATTGGTCATAGAAGAGAAGTATATGCTAGGAAATAGTATATTTACCAAATTCTACCTAGGAGGTGATGTAAATGCATGAAGAAGAAGCGAAATTCTATGATGAGGAAGAAAAGGAACTGATTACCTCTTTAGAAAGAGGCGACTGGGTTTCGGCAGGTTGGGAGGAAAAAAATAAGGCAATTAGAAAAGCAAAACAATATGCTGAGAACACTTTAAGAAATGGTAAGACAGCCAATTTCAAAATGAAGTAATTTTGAAAGCGGCTGAGTTTTCA
>CAYXSD010000172.1:3242-4866 GCA_964466335.1 uncultured Spirochaetales bacterium | reverse complement strand
TATGTTATCCTCCTTAAGATAAATGAAAAAGTTTATTTATTGTAAACCCGCTCTTCTAAAAATGTCAAATCAAAAATCAAAAATCATACTTGACAAAAAATGTATTGACCTGTACAATATCATTGTTATAACAATAGCACAAATAAAGAGAAATTAGTAGGATTTCGTGGTATTGTTTGGTGAAACAAATTGGCAATAAAAAGCTTAAGTCATTATTGTTTAATTGACGCAAGCTTAATAAGAACGTCATACTGTTCGTTGGACAGTTTCTAAAAACAATGGAGGTGTAAAGATGAAACATTTTACACAGATTTTAGTTATCGCCCTTATGGCCCTTCTCCTTACGGGAATGGTCTTCACTGGATGTAAGGCGAAAACCGATGAAGAGGCGGCCGAGGATACAAAGGCTGCAGTAGAGGATGTTACTGTTTCTTTCTGGCATTTTCCCCAGATTGGACAAGTAGACGGGTACGCCCAGTATTCCAAGGAATACGGCGACTGGTGGAAGTATCTGGCGGGAAAATTTAACGATCAAAACGACGGTATTACTGTGGAAACCCAGCTGGTACCGTGGGACGGCGGATTCGAGAAGTTCAACGTGGCTATCGCCGGAGGCGAACCCCCCACGGTGGGATTAGACTACCTTGGAAGGACCGCCCAGTATTACGCTTCCGGGGCAGCTACCGCGGCAAGTGATGTTCTCCCCGCTTCTTTGATTGACGACATAAACGATTCCATTCGGCAGATCTACACCGTAGACGGAAAGGTCCATGCACTTCCCGGGTTCGCCTGGAACATAAACCTGAATGTAAACGTTGGTCTTC
Source organism: uncultured Spirochaetales bacterium (assembly GCA_964466335.1). Lineage (GTDB taxonomy): Bacteria > Spirochaetota > Spirochaetia > SPDA01 > CAYXSD01 > CAYXSD01. The sequence continues at coordinate 4,042 of CAYXSD010000172.1, read as the reverse complement.
TCAAGAAGTACGGCTGGACCGGACCTGTTCTTAACGGTCCCGGCAATGCCTACTCCGATAAAGAATTTACCGCTTTCTTAACCAAGGTGAAAAATACCGTTCCCTCCGATGTATGGCCCTACGCGGTCCAGTGCGGAAACGAACAGGGAGATTATGGCTGGTGGCAGCATTTCTGGGGCTACGGCGGTAAACTCTTCGACGAAAACGGAAATGTCTACGATGATCCCACGGGCGTAATAAAGGGGTATAAGTATCTTCTTGAGCTCCGGGACAAGGAACTCATAGCCCGGGGTGTGGCCAGTATGCAAGCCACGGATCCAAATAAATTCTTCTTCAGTGGAAAGTCTGCTGTAGGGTTCGGTCATAAATATCACGCCAATCAGGTGAAAACCGCCATTGAAGAGGGCGTAATCGACGCGGAATACGAGGTAATGCCGATTCCCTATCCCTCCGAAGACGGTAAAAAAGGTTTTACCGCCAACGGCGGTACAGGATTTATCTTCTTAGGTCAAGAAGATGCTGAATTAGAAGGCGGTTCCAAGTGGGTACAGTTTGTCATGTCCGACGAATGGTGGCCCAAGACCGTTAAGGGCGGAGGCCAGTTCCCCTTACAGAAGAGCATGGCCGGCGCCGATCTCTACGCGGGAGACGAATATCAGGCAGTGGTAAGCGAAATGCTCGGAAAGTTTGAATCCGGAGACTTCGCTTACCACTGCCTGATATTCGTCTCCCGCGTAGAGATCGGCGCGGGAGACGAATATCAGGCAGTGGTAAGCGAAATGCTCGGAAAGTTTGAATCC
>CAYXSD010000172.1:0-3142 GCA_964466335.1 uncultured Spirochaetales bacterium | reverse complement strand
ACGAATATCAGGCAGTGGTAAGCGAAATGCTCGGAAAGTTTGAATCCGGAGACTTTGGTCTTGCCCATCCCAAGTATCAGCAGATCAGGGTCGCCCTATCCCAGTGTGGTCAGAAGATTTTCGCAGGAAGAGACACAGTGGAAAATGCTGTGGAAGATTTCTACGCGGAAGTTCGAAAGATCGTCGGGGAATAAGGATTTTTAAGGGTACGCCTACGCGTGTCATATAACGAAGTAATTCCGGCCCCTCTTTACGGCAGTCTTGTTAAGAGGGGCCTTTTTTAGCGGCTATTTTTTAGCGTTACTATGTGTGGTAACATAGTAATAACAATAATAGCTGCTATCTTTAGGCAGGAGGAAATAATTGGTAAAAAAGAAAAGCCTTTGGGTAAAAATTAAGGAGAATCGAGTTTCATATCTCTTTATTCTTCCGTCGGTAGTAATGTTCTTTGCTCTTGTCGCACTGCCGATTTTCCTAACTATTCTCTATAGTTTTCAGAAGCGGAACCTTGTTCAAGCGGAATGGGTGGGGTTTGCCCAGTATGTCGATATTTTTACGGATCCTGTTTTTCTTACGGCATTAAAGAATACCTTCCTCTTTGTGGTAGTTCTTGTTCCGGTTATCGTAATGGCGGCTTTTTACGTCTCTTTACAGGTAACCCCCTTGAATCACAAAGCGAGGATATTTTTCCGTGCTGTATTTTACTTGCCCGTGGTGGTAAGCGGAGTAATTATCAGCTTAATCTGGCTGTGGATTTTTAACGTAAACTACGGTCTGTTGAACTACTTAATCGGACTCTTCGGAGCCGAGCCGATAGAGTGGCTGGCCCATAAAAATACTATTTTCTACCTTATGTTTGTGGTCTTTACATTCAATTTAGGAGTACCATTCATTATCTATGTAGCGGCCATGGGAAATATTCCCACACAACTATTGGAGGTCGCCCGGATAGATGGCGCAAAAAAGCGGACCATTACCTGGAAAATTATTTTTCCTCTACTGAAACCGGTAACCTTCTTCCTCGTGGTGACCCAGACTATTTTCGTCTTCATGGTTTTTGTGGTAATTCAGCTGCTGACCCGGGGGGGGCCGGCCCACTCGACGGAGACCATAATATTCCAGTTGTACAGAACGGCATTTCAATTTTTGCAATTCGGAAGGGCCGCGGCGATGGGTGTAAGTCTTCTCATTTTTGTACTGATAATATCAATACTGCAGAAGCTTGTAGCAGGCAGAGATATAGACTATTAGGGAGATTAAAATATGGCATTTATTGAGTCGAAAGAATTCGCTTTCGGAAACCAAAGGGAAAAAATTGGTTACTATATAGCCCTTGTATTCATCTTTTTATTATCATTCCTCTTTCTCTTTCCCATTTACTGGATGTTTAAGGGGGCTTTGCAGCCGACTTTTATGGCAATGCAGGTGCCGCCGGAATTCCTTCCGGTGAATCTTACTGTGGATAATTTCATAAAGCTATTTACCAGGTTTCCGTCCCTCAGATGGCTGTACAACAGCGCGGTTGTGGCGGGAAGCGCGACAATGCTGACACTGCTCTTTGGTTCTCTCGCGGGGTACGCCTTCGCGAAGCATCGGTTTCCCGGCAGAGAAATTCTATTTTGGATGCTGTTGACCGCGATGATGCTCCCAAAGCAGGTAATGCTGGTGCCCCTCTACGTTCTTATGAGGAACTACAACCTCTACAACACCCACGCGGGAATGTTTTTACCCCAGGTGGCCTGGCCCTTCGGTTTGTTCCTTATGCGGCAGTTTATGCAGAGCATCCCGGATGAGCTTATCCAGTCGGCCAAGGTGGACGGGGCTAAGGAATGGCGAATTTTCTTAAGCATTATCGTACCTTTAAGTATTCCCGCTTTCGGTACCGTGGGTATTCTCTACTTTACCCGGACCTGGAACGACTATATGTGGCAGCTGATTATGGTAAAGGAACCCCTTATGGAGACCCTCCCGGTGGCCATATCCAAGGTCGCTCGGGGAGAGTGGAGCGTCGACTACGGACTTATGATGGCCGGCGCAGCTTACGGGGCCATCCCGATGATCACCATATTCCTCTTCTTTCAGAAGTACTTCGTAAAAGGTCTTACCGTGGGCGCGGTGAAAGGCTAAGAAAAAACTAAGAGAAAACTAAGAGAAAGGGTACCCCCTATGGTATTTAAAAACTTTAAAAGCGTACCGGTATCCAGATTGGGTGTCGGTACGGTACAATTCGGATTCGACTACGGTATAAACAATCAGAAAGGACAGGTGACCTACGAAGAGGTCCTCACCATTCTCGCGCGAGCGAGGGAAGGCGGGGTGAACTTCCTTGATACTTCCAGGGCCTACGGCACCAGCGAAGAGGTTCTGGGAAAGGCAATCACGGAACTTAACGCCGCGGCGGATTTTTCTCTCTGTACAAAACTTGATCTTCCCCCCAAGTGGCAGGAACTTTCTGAACGCGAAGTGATGGACCATGCTAAAAGCTCCTTTGAGAAGAGCATGGAAGCCCTTAAGGCTGATAGTATTCCCTTCTACCTCCTCCACAATATGGAATATTACCGCTATGGGGGTGGGATCATCTGGGAGTTCGTAAAGGAGATGCAAAAGGCGGGACATCTCGGTCATATCGGAGTATCCATTGGCATCGGGCCTGAGGAGGCTCTTGAGGCGTTAGAAGACGATCGGGTGGAAGTAATACAAATTCCCTATAATCTATTCGATTGGCGCTGGGACAAAGCCGGCGTTCTTACCGCTGCCGCGGCGCGAAACGTAATGGTGGTAAACAGGAGTACCTATTTGCAGGGGCTTTTGGTAATGCCCTTGGAAGATGTGGAAGAGAAGCTTTCTGGAGCGCTTCCCTATAGGAAGCGTCTAGAAGAGTTCGTCCAAAAACATGGTTGTGACCTAAAAGAATTTGTCTTCCACTATGTATTCTCAAACAAGGATATTACCACCACTATCTTAGGGGTCGATACTCCGGACCAGTTTACCGAAAACCTCTCCATTTTTAATAATGATAATGTCCCCGCGGAAATACTCCAAGAAGCTCGAGACATCTTCAAGGACGTACCGGAGGAAGTCCTCAATCCTTCCCTCTGGAACCAGCCGTATAAGGGAAGTGAGTATAGTCCTGAGAAGTAGT
>CAYXSD010000171.1:0-4891 GCA_964466335.1 uncultured Spirochaetales bacterium | reverse complement strand
AGATAGTGAGATAATCATAATGAAAAGAAACAGTGGAAGCATCATTTTTCTTTCTATTACTCTTACCCTCCTCTGTATTCCCGGACTCTTCTCCCAGGAATCTAAAGATTTTGATTTGAGGCGGAAACCGGAGCCAGTTCTTTTCGGGGAAGAGGACCTCTTGCAGGTCTATATAAATCCTCTGCCCGAACTTTACGGGCGGTCCCTAAAACGGGACGGTATGGTTTCCTATAGAATGGGGGATTTTGTTAAAACGAAGACCCTTCCCGTGGAAAGAGGATACGGAAAAACAACGGCAACGGTGATTCAGAGGGAAATCATCGAGGTACTGGAGGAGGTCTTTAAAGAGACGAATATCGTCACCCTGGGGGGAGTATGGTTTTCCCGGGACGATGAGGTCATAACCTACTGGAACAGCCCATTGGGATATCTTATAAGTTTTAGTGTGGAAAAGCCGAGCGCGGTACTCCTCAAACAGATAGATGCCCTGTACAGCCGGAATGCTTACTGGCGGCAGTACAGGGAAGAGGTCTTGGGGTTTTACCGGGAGAATTACGTGCTCAGGATCCACAGCGCCGAGGACTGTTCCGGAGTGGATGATTTTTTCTCCGCGGATTTGTCCCCGGGCTACGGCCGAGAGGCCGGGGAAGATGGAGAAAAACAACCCTTTGACTTTACTTCCACTACAGAAGCAGAGACGAGACTCTCTTGGGAGGAGATTATGGCGGCGGCCACGGTTATCGGGAACGGAGAACAGAAGCTCTGGGGTGTTCCCGACGGATTGGACGCCCTCTCCTGGGTGGAGGAGGCGAAGGCGGAGGATTTCCTGCCTCGGGTGCGGCTGGATTTTAACGACTACCGGCCCTATACGAGAAACACCTTAAGGATGTATCAGCTCATAGATGAGATCGATGCAATGCCAGGGCCTTTTGCCGAGGGCCTCTATACAAAAGCGGAAGAGCGTATCCGGTATGAGAGGAGGGAAGGACCGGAAATTTTCCTCCCGGAGATCGTAATAGATGAGGGATTTGGCGATTGTTCGGAGTATGCCCTCTTCTTCTACGACATCCTGAAGCGAAAGCGCTACGAAACGGGGCTCATCCTTACCCGTCGGGAAGCCGATGAGGAGGGACACGTGCTCTGCATCTTCCGCCGCAACGAGAAGGAAAAGTGGAATGTAATCGATACCGGCCCACCGCGGTTTCATTTGTCCTTCGAAGCACGGGATATACCGAATATCGTTAATGATGATGAAGGCAGACTCTACTACTACATCCTGGAAGAGAAGGAGATAGAGAAAATTTTTGAAGAGGCATCGCATATTCATGTCCCCGAACAAAAGTGGAGCATAGCCCATTGATATAAACATGTGGTGGGGAGAAAAAATGAAGGTTTTTTTTCGGTATTATTTTTCTCAATGTGTTATGTTGAGGGTAAAGACCTTTTTGACGCGGTGGGGTTACGTATGGTGGGGTAACTGATAGGTGCGTTTTTATAATTCTGTAAAACATGTGGGGATTGTACTCGGTCAAAAATGTGGAAATGTCTAGAACAGCTGTAACAAGGCTGTAACAACCTTGGTGCAATTTCTAAAAGTATATTGTCAGGTGGAGGTATCATGGAAAAGAATATTTGTTGCGTCTGCGAAGTCCCTCTGGAAACTGGGGAATTTCGCATAGGAAACCGCTATTTCTGCGAGTATCATTTTAACAAAGCGTCCACGAATCGCCGGGGGATTTGGATATCCACCCTGGCCGGTATTGCGGCCATTGCCGCGGTGGTGGTTATAGTGGCTGCTTTAGAGCCGGCCATTGGGTCGGCCCTTACCGGCGGCGCTGTGGGGGCATGGATAACCGGTGCTGTCCTCTCTCTCCTTCCGGCGCTTATTTGGCTCGGCGTGTTCTATCGTTTGGACCGGCTGGAACCGGAACCCAAGGGCTATGTGCTTGGTATCTTCGTGCTAGGGGCAGTCTTAGCCCGGGGAATTGCCATGCCCGTACTGGAGGGTATGTACCAGGTTGGAAGCTGGTTTCATGATATTCCCTTAGGCTTAAGGATTGTTGCTTCTATACTCACCTACGGGATTATTCATGAATACCTCAAGTATGCCGTTGTTCGTTTCTCCATTTTCAAGAGCGCCGAGTTCGACGAGAGGGTGGACGGGGTCATTTACGGTTCAGCCGTGGGACTGGGATTTGCCTTTATGCTCAACCTCTCCTACATATTCAGTATGGACGGGATGGACATGAGTGTGGCCGCCATAAAGATTGCCACGGTGAGTCTTTCCCATGCCTGCGCCGGGGGTATCAGCGGATATTTTTTAGGGAGGGCCAAGTTCGAGGAGCTCCCCTTCTGGTGGCTTCCTCTTGGGGTGGTACTGGCCGCCTGTTTAAACGGGATTGAGCGGATTCTTATCCACGAAATTTCCCGGCAGGGACTCACCTATAAACCGGCCTTCGGTCTCATTTTAGCGATTGTTATTGCCGCCGCCGTTTTTTGGGTCCTCTTTTATCTGATAGATCGAATAAACAAGAAGGCCCTAAGTGATACGAGTACAGGGGGAGGAGAAAGGGAATGAAAGAGAAGGACATGAAAAAAACAGAAACAGTTAAGAGAATTAAAAAGAAAGAAGAACCGGAATGGGTAGTAGTCCTTACCGTGGTAGTGTTAATTGTCATCGGTATTATTATTACCGCCTCCTCCCTCAATAACCGAAAAGAGTTCGACTCCGAAACCGTTGCTTTCGAGTATCCCGCCACATGGGTGAGTGACCCGGGGTACTCCGCGCAAGAGCAGGGGAAGAAAGGAACTGCCGCGGCGGTGAAGAGGATATTCTTTGCTCAGGACAGGTATGAAGGGGAACTCTACGCTACATCTTTACTGGTAAGGGCTTTTGATCTTCCCGAGGAGGTGGATATAGAGGACCCGGCGGGAATGGCCCGGTTCATATGGATAGGCCTTGCCTCGGGATATTCCACAAAACCGGGATACACCTTTCTTTCCTCCGGAGAAACGGAGGTCCTGGAGACCACCTCTCTCAGGCAGGATTACGGCTATGTTGAGGTGCCCGATGCCTCTAAGGATTCCCTGCCCGAGGTCGTTTACGGGATCGATCTTCTTGTTCCCGCGACGGCAAGCGGGAAGGTGTACGTGTTCACGCTGCGGGGAGAAAAGCAGTACCAAAAACATCTGGAGGATATTTATAGGCAACTCCTCTCGACATTGTCCATTTCTACCATAGGAGGCGACGCGTAATGAAGTGTTATAACAATAGTATAGTGATAAGTATCCTTCTTCTCTTTTTTACAGCGGGAGTGTCCTTTGCACTGGATTCGGAACAGTTGGAAGATATGGTGGAGAGTACAGTCTTGGTATTACCCATCGACCAGCCTGAACCTTACAACGGATGGCAGCCCACCAGTTCCGGGTCCGGTACGGTCATCGACAACGAGGAGGGACTTATCCTCACCAACTTCCACGTGGTGGCCACCGATACGAGTATGCGCTACGCCCACCCTTACGCGGTCATCTGCGTTACCTTCAGTCCCGACCAGTATCCGGAGCCTACATTCATGGCGGAGTTCGTAAACGGCGATCCCAAGGAGGATCTTACTCTCCTGAAGATTACAAAACCCCTTTCGGATAAAATAAAGATGAGGGACATCTTTTCCTATAACTGGGAAGAACCTAATTACTGGAAAAGCGCGGAAGACCTGCGTTTGAATGATGATCTTATTATTATCGGGTATCCCGATTACGGGCAGGGAACGGTCACCATTACCAAGGGAAGTGTAAGTGGATTTTTCAACGATGATCAATCCATCAACTTTCCCCGGGCATGGATAAAAACGGACGCCAACGTTTCCTACGGAAACTCCGGAGGAACAGCCATCGACAATGAAGGCCGGTTCATCGGCGTGCCTACCCAGCTTAGAAAGGGACAGGGAGCATTGGAGACAAAGATCAGTCTTCTTAGGGCTTTAGACCTCGCCGACGACATGATAGACAATTACCGAAAAGACCCTTCGGCGAGGAACACCAGCTACTTTCGTTCCCAGTCTCAATCCCAGCAGCCCAGCGGGGGGGCGAAGCCTTCCGGCTTGGTTATTTCCGGGATAACCTTCGCTACCGGAGTGGAGAGCAACGGGAACCCTGTAAACCCGGGGACGAGTTTCCCGGAGGGTCAGACCAAGGCCCTTTACGCCATCTACCAGCATCAGGGGTTTAAACAGGGGTACTCTTTCACCAATATTTGGTACTTAAACGGGGAGAAGATCTCCGAAAGTACGGACTCCTGGAATTTTAACGAGGACGGCACCAGTTGGAACATCCTCGAGAAAACCGATAAGGGCCCGCTTCCTTCGGGGACCTACACTTTCGATTTTTTTGTACAGGGTAACCGGGTCGCCCGGTCGGAGGCGGTAATAGGAGCTTCCGCAGCGCCCCAGGGAGGGATCGGCTGTTCCGGCAGGATCGTCAGCGCCGACAGCGGCCGTGGTATTACCGGTGGGGTGTTTCTCTTGCTCCAGCCGGGGGTGAGGATCCAGGATTTTCTACAGCAGCAGCGGGACGACATGGTATTCGTCGGGGCAAAAACGGACAGGATGGGGAATTTTGTTCTTCCTAAAATCCTCCAACCCGGGGTGAGTTATCCCGTAATGGTAGGAGCGGAAGGATACCAGCCTATCTTAAGCCAGGGCGGCCTTCAGGTGGACAGAAACCAGCGGTCCGCCATTCAGTTAGGGACTATCCGGCTTAGCCGGTGAGGGAATGGAAGATGAGATGGATAAGAAAGAGAAGAAATCTGAAAAGGGAACATCCGATAGCGGGATATCACGGGAGCCTTCCGGCCATAGGCATTCTTTTTACAATGATGGTCCTATTCCCCCTT
>CAYXSD010000170.1:0-4913 GCA_964466335.1 uncultured Spirochaetales bacterium | reverse complement strand
GGCGAATTTTTGGAGACGGAATCGAGAAAAATCCCGGAGGCGGCCTCTCTTAAAGTCCCCTGGCTTACGGAGCTCTTCGATGGATCTTACATCAATCTCGGCCTCTTTATCGGATTGGTTGCGGTATTGGTTATAGCGGTAATCCTTAACCGTACCGTCTTGGGATACGAACTGAAAGCGGCCGGATTCAACCGCTACGCCTCCGAATACGCGGGAATGAACGTGCAGAGAAACATTATTCTTTCCATGACCATCGCGGGCGCCTTAGCGGGATTAGGCGGAGCGACCCTCTATGTCGGCTACGCTTCCAACATACAAATTGGGGTGCTCCCGGTACAAGGGTTCGACGGAATAGCCGTTTCCCTTTTAGGGTCCAATACACCGATTGGTGTTCTAGGAGCGGCCTTCTTCTTCGGAATTCTTCACTCCGGAAAGGGCTTTATGAACGCCATGACGGAGATCCCCCCGGAAATTGGGGATACCATTATCGCCACCATTATCTACTTCGCGGCAACGAGCGTTCTGATCGATCGGGGGATAAACGCACTGAAGCGAAGATTCGGGAAAGGAGAAGAGTAATATGTGGGGTATAATTACTCAAATATTTCCCTATGCAATTGCTTTTACCATCCCATTATTGATTACCTCTCTGGGAGGATTGTTCAGTGAGCGCTCCGGAGTGGTAAATATTGGTTTGGAAGGCCTTATGATTGTAGGGTCCTTTACCAGTGCCATTGTGATTGCCAGTCTCTACCCTGCGGCGGGAATGTCAGCTGTGTGGATTGGCCTCCTTGCCGCCATGGCAGCCGGGGCCGCCTTTTCTGTTCTCCACGCTTTCGCAAGTGTCCACCTAAACGCGGACCAGGTAATAAGCGGTACCGCAATTAACATGATTGCCGGCGCCCTTACCGTCTTTTTCGCGAGAAATATCACGGGGAGTGGGAATATTCAGATTGTCTCAGGACTCACCAGAAGAAGTATCCCTGTACTTAAAGACATCCCTATTCTCGGGAAGCTCTTTTTTACCCAGACCTATGCCACCACCTGGGTTGTGCTGGGCATTCTCCTTATTGCTGCCTACGCCCTCTATAAAACTCCTTTCGGGCTGCGCCTTCGTGCCTGTGGAGAGCATCCTCAAGCGGCCGACGCGGCGGGAGTGAACGTCTATCTTATCCGGTACATCGGTGTAATGCTCTCCGGGGCCTTCGCCGGATTGGGCGGCGCGGTGATCCTCGTCACTTATTCCGGTGAGTTTAACGGTTCGGTGGCTGGACTCGGATTTCTGGCCTTGGCATCTCTCATTTTCGGACAATGGAAACCGCTGGGGATCCTCGGTGCCACTTTTTTCTTCGGCTTTGCCAGTACCTTAGCGAATGTCTCCCAGGTAATTCCCGAACTGGCGGTAATCCCAGGACTGATCCTAAAAGCTTTTCCCTACGTGGTAACACTGGTTGCTCTGGTGATTTTCTCTAAAAGCTCCCAGGCCCCTCGGGCCGCGGGCGAGCCCTTCGACAAGGGGAAGCGTTAGGTGCTGAGCTCCCTCTTGGCGGCATATCGGGCAAAAATAAAAATGAAACAGAGCAGAATCAGACAAAAAATGGGAAACCAGTCTCCGAGGGCAGTGTAAATCGTTTCCGGCATTTCCTCGGGTACAAAGAAGCGGGCAATCATCCATGACTCTTCGTAGTAGGGGAGTTTTTCCTTCAATCTTCCTTCAGGGGTGACCCATGCTGTAAGCCCGGAAGCGGTTGCGCGAAGTAGGGTCCTTCGATTTTCCACGGCGCGAAAGAGAGAATTAATATAGTGTTGTTTCGCTTCTACGTTGGTAAGTGACCAAAAGTCGTTAGAAAGATTTAGTATTACATCAGCCCCATTCTGTACAAAGAGTCGGACATCATTGGGGAAAGCATCTTCAAAACAGATAGGAGTAGAGAAGGAAAATTTCGGGTGCTTAAACACCGTCCGTTCAGTACCGGGTTCCCATAAATACACATCAAAATCTAGAAGCATCTGATACAACCAAGGTAATTGCTCCTTAAAGGGAAAGTATTCGGTAAAGGGAACAAGATGGATCTTGTGGTATGTTTCCTCTCTGGTACCTTTATCGGAGAAGAGTATTGCCGCGTTGTATTCTAATCTCAGCTCCTCCCCATCTTCATCGAGGGTAAGTGTGTAATCGTCGTTTCCCGTTACCAACCAGGTTTCAAGGGCTTGCTGGTATGTACGCAACTGGTGTGCTAACCGCGCGTATTCATGTTCTTCCGGTTTCATTGCCCCCCATCGGCGAATATTGGGTACAAATGCCGTTTCAGACCATGCAACAATATCCGTATCCGGTGTATGCTTTATTGCTTCGTCGGTTAGGTTTGTAAGCACATCCAGAGAGGTTTTATATTCATGTTTTCTGGGGTCCGTGTTTTGCTGAATTAATGCGGCTGTTACCCAATTACCGTTCTTTTCTTCGCTTCTTTCCAATACAGCAATTCGTATTCCTCCGAATACTATGATTCCGGCAAAGAGTATCCCAATCCCAAATACTGTTTTTCGAGTTGTAAGAAGTACCTTACCCGGAGGAAACCCTCTTCTAAGGAGGAGAATTGGTTCCGACAGGGCACCATTTATAAGATAGAGTATGAAACTCACCCCCCAAATACCGGTAATGGAGCTCAGCTGGATAAAAGGAAGAAAATTGTACTGGGTTACTCCTATCATTCCCCAGGGATACCCCATGAATCCGTTTGTCCTTAGGTAGTCGAAGGTTGTCCAGGCTAAGGCGAAAATAAGAAAATGAAACTTTCCGCTCTTCTTTAACAACCATACGAGAATAAGCATGAACAAAAAATAGATGAATCCGTAATAAATGGTTATAAATTGAAGAGAGATCAAACTGAAGGTCCCCAGCCAATAGTTAGTGAGCATAGTTTGAATAATGCCGAAACCGGTGCCATAAAGAACAGACCATCCGTATGAGGAAGACCGAAGTACTAGAATGAGTGGAATGAGCGCAACATATGCCAGCGGGGCTATCCCCGGCAGATAAAGAAAGCTCGGAAACGCGAAAGCATAGGCAGCCGCTGAAAGTAACATATAGAATAAGGCCCACACCGCTTCTGCCGAGGGGTATCCAATAATCTTTTTTGCTGTTTTTGGTCTGTACATTCTCCAAACAATAACTGCTCCAACATCGAGGAGCAGAAACGGCATAAAACGTAGAATGGAATTCAGCCGTTCTGTTTGTGAATCCGGAGCTAATGTTAAATTACCACTACTTTCGGCGAAACGTTGGACATAATCCATGTTCGCGTTACTGGCGTAGGTATAAGAAAAGATAAAAAGAATAATCCCAAACAGAAAAAAAACTTCCGGCCACCGAAAAAGCGCTTTCATTGAAATGCCGGGGATTTTCGGTCCAAGCTGCAGAAGCACCCAAAGAAAATGCATTCCCAGGTATAAAAAAAAGAGCATATCGAGAAGACTGAGCGGGCCCCTTTCCATACCGAAGGGACCGATAATGGAATACATCAATCCCCAGAGAACTACTACCAGGGATATCCCCTGTAATGCTGTTCTATAGTTTTGTGATGTGGTTTTTTTTCCTCCCATTGCATCCTCATGGAGGAGCTTATCCGCTTATTTCTCTTTTTTCAATCCAGCCACTTTCAGAATTATCTTATGTTGAAAGAGCCTCCCGAAAGTGGAATTCTTGCCGCTGCAGATGATTTGAAGTCTTTGATTGGAAATAGACATCAAAATAACCTGCTCTCCGGACCTTAGAATTGCCGGATCGCCTGCGAATCTGCTTGAATCGTACCGGGTAGAACCGGTATACTGACTCGTCTTCGTCTAAAAACTTTTGGGTAAAGTAGGTATGAAAGTACAACGCAGATTCATTTCAGAAGGACATCTCATAGATTCCGGCATTTTAGCCGATATCCTTAATCTCATTGTGGATGAAGGCGCGGATTATCAGATTATTGATTTCACTATTGGAAAAACAAATCAGAATACTTCCAGGTTAGAAATAGAACTGATATGCGATAGCGAAGAACAGCTTGCCGGGGTAACAAAAAAGCTGGTGCAACACGGCTGTTACGAGAAGTCCGTTACGCAGGCGCTTTTAAAGCCGGCCCCTAAAAATGGTGCAGTCCCGGAGGATTTTTATTCTACCACCAATCACCGTACCGAGGTGTATAGCGGGGAAAAATGGCTTCCCGTTGAGAATATGCGAATGGATGCCGTAATAACGGTAACGACCGGAAAGAAAAAGGACGCTCACCATAACAGCATCAGCGGTGCTGAAAATAAAGATATTGGACCGGAATCTCCGGAAGGGGCCGTCTGCAAGAAGATTAGGGATGTAAAAGAAGGTGAACTGGTTGTCTGTTCCGCTGAAAGTGTACGGGTCTTTCCACCGGAGCGTGAGCGGGATTCGGATACCTTTGGTTTTATGACGGGAAACGTCAGCTCGGAGCGTTCGGTGGATATTACCGTGGGGAAGATAGCGGCGGAGCTTTCTCAACAGAGAGAGACGGGAAAGAAGATTGTCTTCGTAGCGGGGCCGGTGGTGGTGCACACCGGCGGCGCCATGGCCTTGGGAAGACTCATAAAAGGGGGATACGTGCAGGTGCTTCTCTCGGGAAATGCTTTGGCAGTTCACGACTTGGAATCCCAATTCTTCGGTACCTCCCTTGGGGTTGACTTGAGAACTGGAAAGCCTACTAATGAGGGACACAAGAACCACATGAGGGCAATCAATAGGGTGAGAATTCGCGGCTCCATTAAAGCATGTATTGACGCGGGGGAACTAAAGGCCGGAGTAATGTATGAAACAATTACAAATAACATCCCCTACAGTCTTGCCGGCTCCATTCGAGATGACGGGCCCCTGCCTGAGACAGAGATGGACCTCGCCG
>CAYXSD010000169.1:0-5034 GCA_964466335.1 uncultured Spirochaetales bacterium | reverse complement strand
CTCCGTTCAGCCATATACTAAGGCTACTCCCGAGGACGAGCTTTGTCAATGATGGACAATGATGGTTTTTTAATGCATTACCAAAGAGGTATATAAAAAAGGCATTAAAGAAGGCAAACTTTCCCGACACCCTTATGGAGAGGAAAACCTTCAACTACGTCTCATTGGGACTGGAATAGAATTCCAATAATTGAGATTTTCAAGAACTATCTCTTCTTGATCTTTCTCTTTTTTTCATCCACACTTTCTGTATGCAGGAAATTCTTGGGCAGCTGTTCGCGGTCGGGACCGCGGCATGTTGGGGACAGAACTCGGTGGTCTATTCCTTAGCGGGGAAGCGTGTCACCTCCAATACGGTCGCCACGGTAAGGCTCTGCCTTGCCATTGTCCCTCTTTTTTTCATCCACTATCTAATAACAAAAACCTTCTTTCCCACGGGACTTGCCCTAAGGGCCTACCTTTTCATCTTCGGCTCCGGCTTAATGGGTTTTTTTATCGCCGACATTCTCATTTTCAAGGCCTTTGTCGACCTGGGGCCGCGGGAAACCATGGTCATTCAGACCCTTTCCCCTCTCTTCTCCGCCCTCTTCGCCTATTTCTTCTTCACTGAAACCCTTTCGATCCTGGAAATTGCAGGAATGCTTGCCACTATCGGCGGAGTGGCCTGGGTCATAATGATAGAGGGAAAAGGCGGCGGTAAGTGGGAAAAGGTAAAGGTAGAAGGTGTTGTTTATGCTGTCCTCGGTGCTGTCGGCCAATCTGTAGGAATGATCCTGGCTAAGGGGGGGTTGGAATCGGGACTTCATCCGGTCTCCGCGAATTTCCTCAGGATGATGTCAGGTGTCGCGGGTCTGGTCCTTTTCGCCGCCCTGCGGGGTCAACTAATTCGGGACTTCGCCAAAATGAAGGACCACCGCTCCTTCTTCCTTATATTATCCGGTGCCTTAATCGGTCCTGTCCTGGGGGTTATCCTGGCCATGTACGCCATCTCCCTGGCCCCTGTTGGAATCGCCACCGCTCTTATGCAGACCAGCCCCATCATGCTCCTTCCGGTGGACCGCTTCATTTTTAAAAAGCAGATCCCTCCCCAGGCGGTGGCAGCTACCTTTCTTGCCATCTTCGGCGTGGTCCTCCTCTTCGTATTCTAATTAGCCCGGTTGGCATGTAAAGTACCCGGGTAGGCATGTTAACACCCTCAGTTCAAGCAAAAACATGCTTTTTTGTGTATATTATATATGAAGCAGTATAATGAGGGGGTATTATGATTAAAACACAATCCAAGGTTTCCTATAAGGATTACGTTGCTCTTCCCGAGGGAGATACAAGGCAGCTCATTGGAGGACGGTTTGTAGATTCTCCATCTCCTTCCACAGGCCATCAGGAGGTACTTCTCAGATTATTGCGGAAGTTACTGCAATTAGAAGACAGAGGCTTTGGAAAACCTTTCTGCTCACCCATCGATCTTTACCTCTCTGAAACCGAGGTGTTTCAACCGGATCTACTCTTCATTTCAAAGGACAATGTATCAATTATCAAGGAACAGTATATTCGCGGAGCACCCGACCTGATTATGGAGGTTCTCTCCCCCGGTACGGCCTATTATGATCTGAGGCACAAAAAGGAAGTGTATCAGAGAAACGGAGTTAGTGAGTATTGGATCGTTGATCCATTAGAAAAAAAAATAGAGTTGTTCTCCAAGAACCCGGATCAGGAGTATGTGCTAACCGGTATGCTGGACGAAGGGAAAAACCTTAGTTCCCCCCTTTTCCCGGAACTAGAGTATTCTTGGGGCGAGGTATTCGGGTTTCCTGGAACATCGCAGAACAGATGAAGAGGTAAAGCTCTACAATTACAGGACGTAGTGGGTGTGCTGTTTCGCCAGGCCGGCAAAACCGTACTGGGCGACCTTCTCTTCAAAGTCTTCCCAGTTGTCCCCGTAGTGGCTTAGGTACATCTTCTTCTTTATATTCTCCGGCAGCTGCTTTATCTCCTCTAGTCCCGCGTGGACCCCGCCGGTAAAGAACTGACAGTCGTGGAAAATCACCTCGAAGTTGAACATCTCATCAAAGGAGAGGACCAAGTCCGGGTCGTACCTGGAGTCGCTGGTAAAGAGGACCCTGTCTTCGATTATCAGACCACAGCTCCAGAAGCTGCTCTGCCAGTCGCCGGAAGAATCGGGAATGTGCATGGTCCTCATCATTTTTACATTGATGGAACCGATATTAGCATTGAAAGTCTCCCGAGGATAGTTGTGAAGCCATAACGGACGGATAACCTCAAAGAAGTCGTGGAAGCCTAAAATGTCCCCGGCGTCCTCCTCGTTATAGGCGGAACCGCCGCGGAGACTCATGTCCCAGAGAATATGCTGGTAGGTCTCGTTTATGACAATCCTGGGTTTTCGTTTTGTCACGTACCGCCCAAGGAGGGTCGCTTCCTCTAAGCCTCCGATGTGATCCGCGTGGCTGTGGGTAATAAGGAGGTTCCTCACATCGGTGATCTGCGATCCCAGCTCGTAAAAACTCTGGGGGCACTTGGTCCCGCAGTCCACCAGAAGATGGTCCTCCCCCTTTATAATAAGCAGATTCGTCTGATAGTTCCGTTTTGTAAAAGCGCTTCCCACACCGAGAAAAAAAAGCTCCAGCTCCCCGGAGTTGGTAAAGGCAAAGGGCTGCTCTTTCAAAGTCCTAATTTCCATAATTTGCCTCCTCACTCTCTATTGTTGCACGTTTTACGCTATTTTTCTACAAAAATCACCATAAATCTAAAAAACATGAGAAGAAAGGTTATATATTGACGAAATCGATCTTAGAAGATGGATTAGGAGAACCGTAAAGGATAAAAGATTACGTAACTTTTTTCAAAATTGTTACGTATATATTGTTCTCTTGCAGCTTAGTTCTTTTTCTTATCCTTTCCCTCTATCCGGCGTTCCTCTCCGTGGCTTAACCCGTACTGCTCGTCTTCCTCGTTTCCCTTAGGCTCAACGTGGACCATAATATCAAAGACATTGTCCAACTTCTCTTTAATGTTTTTCTCCGCTTCAACAGCAATCTCATGGGCCTCGGTAACAGTAATGTTCCCGTCTACCTCAATATCCAAATCGATAACATAAAAGCTGGCGAGTTTTCTCACCCTGGTCCGATGGGGGTTTACCGCGCCTCTGGTGTCGTGTACCGCTTGGAAGATGGTTTGATATACCTCCTTTTCCTTTACACTGTCCATGAGCTCCGTGTTTATTTCAACAAAAATGGTCAACGCCGTGTAGAGAATGTATAGGCTTATGGCGATGGCGATAATCGAATCGATTAAGGAAATTCCCGTTATAAGGGTCACTCCGAGACCGACCAACACACCGGAGGAGATAACAATATCATTCTGCATGTTCTTCCCGTTGGCGATAAGCATGACACTCTCTATCTTTCTACCCTTCTTTTTCAGGTACAGGGCAAGGAAGATCTTTCCAACGATGGAGACAGCGGTAACAATGAGAGCTAGAGAGGAAGGTACCACCCGACCTTCCTCTTCGAAAAGATGACTGAAGGAAGTACGCAGGAGTTCAAACCCCACGAAAAACATTATGAAGGCAAGGAGGGATGTGGCAAGGGTCTCCGCCCGGCTGTGCCCGTAGGGGTGGTTCCTGTCCGGAGGTTTTGAGATGATGCTCACCGTGTAGAGGGAAATGACGGACCCGATTATATCCGATGTACTGTCTATACCGTCACCAATAAGGGCGTAACTTCCGGCGAGAAGTCCCGCGGTAATCTTCGCAACAGCAAGAAAAGCGTTTCCGACAATACCTACCAGGGAGGCCCGGCGGATGATCTTCCCGCGGGTCAATCGCATCTGTTTTTGGTTTTCCTCCCCTTCGGCCGACCGTTTCATGTTATGCAGGCCAGACCTTGGTCTCTTTGTACTCCTCGAAGTACTTACGCTGCTTCTTTAGAAGGTCTGGAATAGGCAGATCGTACGGGCAGCGTTCCACACACTCTCTGCATTCTATACAGTCCTCGGCCTTCTCCATAATGGGACTAAAGGATTCGATCACCCTCTCATGGGGAAGACGTTTGGCAAAACTCTTCGCGATAAGGACCATGGACATATTGATGCCCTGAGGGCAGGGTTCACAGTAGAGACAACGGTGACAGTACTCACTTCCTATTTCCCCGCGAATTCGGTCCATCTCTCTTCTTTCCTCTTCTGTAAGGGGACCCCGATCATCGATGTACCGAATAATTTCTTCCATCTCCTCGAGCCGTTCAATTCCCGGATCCGGGATTAGAGAGTCGTACTGGTTGAGAAAACGGAAACAGAGCCTTGCGTTTTCCAGAAGGCCGCCGCCCAGTGGTTTCATGGCAATGAACCCAACACCCAATTTTTCAGCCATGGGGATGAGTTCTTTTTCCGGACCGAGATCGACAAAGTTAAAGGGAATCTGGGTGGCATAGAACTTTCCCGTTTTTAACACCTCTATAGCGGTATCGATACTGTGAGAACTAAAGGCGGGAAACCGGACCTTCCCCGCTTTTACCGCTTCTTCCATCCCTTCGTGAGCTCCTCCCGGGCCCATCACCTTTTTCATTCCTTCCAACTTCGAAATATTATGATGCTGATAAAAGTCCACATAATCTGTACCGAGACGCCGAAGAGATTCATCGAGCTGTTCCAAAAAACCTTTCTTGTCTTCCGCCGGGGATTTGGAAGCAATGACAAGCTTGTCCCTCGGATAGTCCTTAATGGCAGCGCCGATTTTCTCCTCGCTGTCACCATACCCGTGAGCGGTATCCAGAAAATTAATTCCCAGATCAATTACGCCCCGAACAATCGCCTCCGCGTCCTTCTTGGTCCTCCGCATAATGGGGATGCCGCCGAAGGCGACCCGGCTGACCTTAACTCCGGATTTCCCAAATACTGTATATTCCATAATTACTCCCCTTGGGTTATCTCTTCGTATGTTTCTTCCCTTACCTTTTGTCCTATTACAAGGTACTGGAATTTCTTCCTTTCGGCTACCTTGGAAAAAAAGAGATAAAAAAA
>CAYXSD010000168.1:0-5045 GCA_964466335.1 uncultured Spirochaetales bacterium | reverse complement strand
TGTGATGCATCACACTTGTCCTCCGCACCCAAGCTGCATTCGCACTGTATCCGGATGGGGGTATCTTCCATTTTACCAAGAGGGAACTCTCCCCGGCCGCTGCTTAAGTAGGCAGTACCGAGGTCTTTTTTCTCCGCAGCTGCGAGAGGATCCAAGCCGTACACCCTTACCGTCCCATTAACGGGTACGCGGTTCTCGTACCTGTCCCTTGCACAGATAACGGCCCTTACCTCTTCCGCATTCGCTGCGCTCCCGGGAAGAAATACATCGAGGTAATCAGGTTTTAAGGGAAGAATGTGGATAACCACCGGTTCGGGAAGCCGCATCTTCGGCTCGCCCTCCCCCGGTTCAATGATGACGTTAAACTTTTTTTTCTGAGCAAGTTTTTTCCAGCGGAAGCCTCCCTCAGCGCCAACGGATATACGGACAGTATCTCCCTCTTTCATTTCTCCCTTTACAAGGGTGAAGCCGAGATGAACCGGCCCAACAATAAGGTCCCCCGCTTTAAGCCCCCCGGGAGGAGTCTCACCGGTTTCCATACTGAACACCCGGGGGTTGGAACAAATCGGTTCGACCACCACATTCCGGGGAGGAAAAACCTCCACAAACCCGGGGAAATCCGGCTCCTCCATCTGCGGTGCCGTCCCGAGAGAGCCCTGACCGGGCATCCAAAATTTCACCGTCACCCCCGGTCGAATACCTGCCGGACCCGCCTTAAAGAAAAGTTCGAAGGGCCGGTCATCTCCGGCATAGACTGTCTTCAGGCCGCACCAGGCCCGGCCGAGGGCACTCGGCTTATAGAGGGACTCATCGCCCCGAGCGTCGCCGGTGTTCCCGGTAGATTCACCTATCATCCGATGGGTGTGCCAGCGATACATGGGTTTCGTTCTTTTTCCGTAGTCCGTATGGTCCTGGTGGAAGGTCGTCGGAGTTAATTCTGTTTTTTTGAAACCCACTTTAATGAGGCTCTGGGTAGCCCGCTCGTTTTCGCCGGAAGCCCATGCCGAAGAGGCCCTTCGTTTCCTGCACTCTCCGAGGGCAAGTTTAGAAATCAACTCTAGATATTTTTTCCTTTTCTCCTTGCCCGCTGGAAGGGAGTGGAGATGAATAATCCGATACCCATACTCTGCAAAAAAGGCCGGGTCCCGCTGCAGGGAAACGGTGGCAACAACGCGGTCCTCTTCCCAAAGGAAAAAGGTCAACTCCGGTTTATAGAGTGGGTTTTTACGCTGAAGGGTGTCAAAATCGACTGCTTGTTCAATACCGTTTTCATGTAACGAAGCTGAAACAATCTCTTCCCATAATTTCCAATCTCCACCTTGATAGGACCGGAAAGAAAACTCCTTAGAAGTTTCTTGAATTGTAGAGAGGTCCTGCTCATCAAGAGTATTCAGATCATCTATAACCAAACCGTTCATTTGTCTTCTCTCCCTTTATCTTGTAGCAACTGTAACAGACCGCCGATACTTATAGCTCATAATGTTCCATCCCGCAGAATTCTGCCAAGCGTTGAACCTGTTCTCTCATATTACCATAACTTATAACGATATGGTGGGTGCCGCCGTGCCGAGAATATTCCTCGATCATACGAGAGATACTTCCCCCTCCCCTAAGCCGCAGGTGGGAATAGGGTACTTCAAGCTGTTCCTGTTCCGGGCCTTCTCTTATTTCCCCTTCCAGGGAGATCAACTGAAAAGTTTCGCCCCCCGGAGTTTCCGAAATGCTTATAATGGTAACCTCCCCCGGTTTCATCTGGAAAACGGGTACCAGTGGACGGGTAATATCCCCCCATGGGAAAACACGGGGTTTAAGCTTTATCGGCATAGCGGGATTTGCCAAATTGATATTGCACTCCCCCATGTGGGAGAGCAGTATCTCCTCCTCCGCGTAATTCGGGCAGTAGAGTTCGGAAAATGTCGTTTCCGGATGTATAGATGCAATAGATGCATTCAAGAGCGCGGTAAGTACATCACCTTCCCCGCCGTATCCAATGCCTTGAGACAATAACCGGGATGCTCCGAGGAAAGGAAGGGTCCCTACAGTACTGTCGAGGAGAGCGGCGAAGTTCATTGCCAGCCCAGCTAAGTTCTCCTTACCAACAAGTTTTTCCAGAGCCAAGGAGTACCGTGCGTTTGTATCCAATTCATCGTCGGTAATCCCGGGACCCAGTTGGAAGCTTTCTTTTATCCAATCTATGTATTGAAATTTTTCAGCTTCTATAACAGTGCTCGCCAAATTCGTTACTATATTAGGCGGAATATCGATTTTTTCAAATTGGAACAACTCGCTCTTCCCTTCAAGATTGTACCCAAAATCGAGCATCCCCGGTAGAGAACCGCCTAACTGCCCTACTTTACCTCGAAAAAAATATGATGCTGCGACTCCGGCTTCACAGCCCTTAAAAAAGGCTTCAAGAAAAGTATCCTCTTCGAAATGACCGGCGAGAATCGAGAAAGGTCTTCCCTCTCTTCTAAGGACATTAGCAATATCCTGAACTCCATGGAGCGATTGATTTGCGAAAAGGTCTTGCCCTTTAAGCTCCCGAGGAAGTCGGTAGTCCCAAGCCGAGGAAACCAGGAGCACCGGAAGAGGAGCTTTAACAATAGCCTCTTGAGCGGCCCCGCTGGAGGTATACACCATGGGGACAACGATAAGTACGGTACATTCCTCTTCAACACATTGACGGACCCCCTTGGTGAAATCTTCCGCGCTATGGGCGGTATCTGTAAAATAAAGGTCATACTTTCCACCAAAGGCTGCTTTTATTCTTTTTTGCCATTTTTTAGAAAGCTCACCGGAAAGCTGAGGACGCCTCTGTCGGTAGAAATCAGCCATGGTAAGGAGTATTCCAAGCTTTTTGTTTTCGCGAACTTTCTTAGTAATGTCTTTCTTAGTAATGTTCATGAATTTCTATCCTTCATTCTAATGGTACTGTACTTTAGATGATTTTAAACCCAACTTACAACATAATAAAAAAAGCGTATTACTATGTGAGCGATCACATTATAGGAGTCTTTAAAAGTCGATGTCAAGGAACGACTCTGTATGATGCTATATGAAAAAATCGGGAAGCGTACTATATCGAGTATTGTAGTAAATTTCGGTTGCATAATAGGTACTGATACTCTTTAAAATATGTTTTCTCAGAGCTTCAATAGGAAAATATTCATTGCAACTTTGTATATGCAAGGAGACCGAGATTGTGAACGATCACATTTTCTATTGACTTTATGAACACTAGAAATGATAATACCCCTAGGAAATACTAGTATGAAGAAGCACCAACAAGCGGCAATCGGCCTCGATCTTGGATCCACAACTATTAAGGGAGTTGTGCTTTCGGAAGATGGAAGTATTTCGGCTGCTGAGAAAGTTCCAATGAAGTATCTAACCCCTCGCCGCGAACATCCTCAGCTAAAAGAATTTTCCCCTCTAAAAGTAAAAACCTCCATTTGTACTCTTATTCACAAACTTCTTTTAGAAACAAAGAAAAAAGATATATCTTTATCAATTAAAAGTCTCTCTATTAACGGAGCGACAGGGAACGCAGTCCTTCTTGATAAAAATAAAAATCCCCTGGGAAACGCAATCAGTTGGTTAGATCGGCGGGTAGAGGATAAGGCGGAGGATATACTGCAAGGAGTGAAAATAAACAATCTGCATGAGATAGTAGGATGGCCCTGGAGGGGCTCCTTTACATTTCCCCTGCTTGGGTGGCTGAAAAAATACAAATCAGAACTATATCGCCAGTCTGCCTACCCTTCAATGTATATTGAATATCTTGTCCACGTTTTTACCGGCGAATGGGAGATCGATACTTCCAATGCTACCTTGTCATTCCTGCAGGACCAAAAAAGTAGAAGCTGGTATTCCCCATACTGTTATGCCCTCGATATGGATCCTTCCGCTCGGCCGGCTATTAGAGCTACTGGGAACATTATAGGTAAGGGACGCTCAGATTTTTGTAAGGCCACAGGTCTTTCTGAGGAAACGACCATTGTACACGGCTCCTTTGATCATCCGGGGGCAGCCAGAGCAGTGGACGTGGTATCAGAGAATGACATTCTCCTCTCCTGCGGTACATCCTGGGTAGTATTTTGTCCCATAACGAAGAGAGAAGATGCTCTTTCCCTGGGGTTTCTTATCGATCCTTTTCTTTCTCCCTTTGGCGGCCCTTGGGGTGGAATGTTTTCTCTTTCCAGAATCGGTACTGTCATCGACGAATATGTGCGGATAATAACGAAAGCCTCTAAGAAAAACAGATATGTTCAGTTCAATGAATTAGCCCGCCATGCATCGCCGGGGGCCCATGGTCTTTTTCTACACCTTCTAAAGAAACGGGAACAGCAGGTTACTAAGGAGGAAATAGCCCATCACGATCCAGCTGACGTCGCCCGGGCCCTCATGGAAGGTCCTGCCTTTGAATTATACTCTAACCTGAAAAAGCTTGAAAAATCAGGTGGGGAGGCAAAGCGGATAGTCCTTGTAGGAGGACCCGCGGAATCTCCTGTCTGGCCGCAGATTATCGCGGATATCACAGGACTTACCATAGAGATTCAAGAGGGCCAGTTTACCGGTGCCCTGGGGGCGGCAAAGGTCGCCGGCACCGCTTTAGAACTATTTGATAGCAGTACTTCAACCCGCCTCAAGGTGGGGAAAAAGGTCCTCCTCCCTGATATTAAGCGACACAAGACCTATCAGGAACTGTACGAACGGTATATAGACGATGATGTATGATTGCTTAAGACGAGACAGCTATGTCTATGTACCATTATTCTACATAGAGAGAATCCCTAGAACCTTCCGTACTCCTTCCCCGCCTTTACATAAGCCTTAACGTTCTCCAGGGGAGTGTCGTATTCGAGGAAATCGGCGGTCTGCAGCACAAACCTGGGGTACTGTTTCCCCAGTTCGCAAACATCCTTCACCTTTTCTCTTGCCAGGTCAGGACTGCCCTTTTGGAGTACATTCACCTGGTCGATATTTCCCACAATGGCAAAGGCATTTTCGGCACGCTTTACCACCTCAGCAAGATCCGCGTCCCC
>CAYXSD010000167.1:0-5100 GCA_964466335.1 uncultured Spirochaetales bacterium | reverse complement strand
CTGGCCATCGAACTGGAATTAAAGGGCTACAATGTCTTAGAGAACCAGAATGTGAGGGAGGAACGGGAAAAGCGGGGTCTTAGCGAATCGGATATCATGGAGAAAGAAAAGGTCCTGGCCTTCGCCAAGGACTTAGACGCCGACATTGCGGTGACCGGTTTTTTCAGGGTGAGCAACAACGAGGTCCTTACCGGTATAAAAGTATACGATGTCCCCTCGGGACAGATCGCCTCTGCCTTGACCGAAAAAGGCCCGGCAGGACTACAAATCTTCGACGAGATCGAGGGAATCGCCCTTACTGTTTCCTCCCGGATCCGCGAAGCCTTGGACCCCTATGCCTCCAGGACCCAGGTGCTGGAGAAGGAGAAGATCATAAAGGACACCACCTACGAGGAGGTCATTGTAGAGCTGGGAACTCCGGCGAAGGTGACCATCCTCTCTCCCGACGAGGGGGCGAAGGTTTATCTCGGAAGCGGAGATGACCACTATCTAGGGGCCATTGCCAACGGAAAACTGGAAATCCAGACCAAGGTGGATAAGAAGCTGGTGGTACGCTTGGAGATGGAAGGGCATCACTCCCGTACAATCACCAGGACCATAAAGGCTGAGGAGGAGGAGATACGCGCGGGACGACTCTGGAAGAGCAGCCGCTTCGACCTCGGCTTTTCCTGGACATTGATGGCGCCCTTTGGTGCCTCCGGGGATTTCCGTTTTCACATTATTCCGGATTATCTTTATGCCTATGGCAGACTCGGCGGATACTACATACCCGCTGCCTACTACATCGACACCATGTTCTCCGAACGTTTTACCCTGTGGGGGAGAGTAAACGCGGGGATCGGCGGGTACATTCCCGTACCGCCGCCGCCCTTTCCCTTTCGGTTGGCAATAGATATTGGTCTAGGAGGGGAGTTTTTCTACATAAACGAGAGCGCTATCATCGGCGATATACAGATGACAGTCGTTCAAAGCATAAGGGCGGAACTGAGACTTCCCACGGTGATGTTTTTTCTTGGAGGACAGATTGTTTATCCTCCGATCATCTCCATAATCCCGAATTACCACAGGGGCGATTCCCAGATGCTCTGGTTCTGGGAGGTGGGGGCTATATGGAAGCTCTAAAAATGCTGAGAAAAGTCTCCCGGCGCCGCCTGGCTCCTCTGGTCCTCCTCTTTTTTCTCCTCGGAGCTGGTGTTTTTCTCTTCACCTCCTGTGATGTTCTCTTCCAGTTGGGCCCTGCGGGGTTTCTTCAGCAGCTGAGTAATTTCGGGGTCAATCCCTCCCTGGATAACTACATGGAAATAGACGCTGATGTACGGTACATGGCCTCATACGCGGGAAGTCTCTACGTTTTCGGCTACGACGGGGTCTATCAGATAAATGAAGAGACCTTCGAAATAACCATCGTCTACCCCGTGCCGGATACCCTGGATTTCGGGAATATAAGTTATAATGAAGCACGGGGAAGGTGGTACGTAGACTATGACGCTAACCTTTTCGATATGTTTATTCGAAATCTTCGTACCCTGGACGGTATTCAGTTGCAGATCGGCACCCCGGCAATGGATACCATGACGCCCTTGAACGTAATCGCCTCGACTTTATTCGGGCAAAGAACAGATAACGCAATTGAGTGGGAGTTCGGATACGATTCTTCCTGGGAGTACTTCGAGACCGCCGATACTGTTCCAAATATTCAGCAGAGTTATTTCCCCGCGGGAACTGACCTGATCAATCTAGAGTGGAACCCGGATGATGACAACCTCTACGCCTTTTTCATCAATCCCGATGAACCTAGCCTCTATATTGGAAGAATCCCCATAGGGGATTTCGGAACAAACGTTCCGGATTATCCCTACGGGTATGAAGATACGCAAATACCTCTCCCCCCGGTGGATATGGATATTGATCATCTGTGGGCCCGGACTGACGGGTTAAACCATGCGGCGGTATTTGTGAATTACACCATCTATGTATATACCTCGGACGGGAAACTGATCTACCAGGAGAGGTTGGAGGAAGATGGAACAGCGGAACTCTCTTCGGACGGGCAGTACCTCTTTGTTCTCCGGAATGTGAATAACAGTGATGAGCCGCCGGTTTTAAAGAAGTTTAGGTTGGTGCAGTAGATGAAGGGAAAGACGACGGAACTATTCAGTCTTATTCTCCTCTTTCTTTTGATTGGGACCTCCTTTCTCTATTCGCAGGACCTGATAAAACGGAGACTTTACATTGAACCGCCGGTTTTTTCCAACGCCGCCGGGAGGGCTGTCGGAGAAAGGGGCCAGTCGGTCATCTATGAACACATAAAGATTACCATCGCATCCAAAGAGCATCTATATCTTCTGGAAAAACCGGAGGAACACGACGCGGTATTAAAGATCACATTTCAGGAACGTTCAAGCGGGGGGTTCTTGGCTATTCTTAAAGGATTCGATGCGGGAAGCGAGGATCCCCTCTTTACCGAAGAGATTCCCCTAGATTCCCTAAATATTGATTATCTTAGTAAAGAGTTCTTTGAGGATGTGTACAGAATAGTCCGGGAACCCTTTAGACCTGTTGCTCCGGAGGTTATTGAAATTATTCAAGAGAGGGTGGTAAAGGAGGTGGAGCTGGTTGAAATCGGGAAGGGAGTGACTCTCTCCATATCCGGGGTGCCGGGGACCAGGATAACCGGAGAGGGCCTTGAGGAGGTGGTCCTCAAGGCGGACGGCCGTTTTGAGGGGGAGGTACCCCAGAATATCATTGTAAACCTTAAGGCGGAGCACCCGGATTACTACACGGAAACCTTCGAGATCACCATAGCGGAGGAAGATGTTTCCTACGAAATAAAGCAGATACAATACGCTAAAATGGGTATCGATGCCCTCCTAATTTCCTGGATGTTGTGTCCCGGCGCGGGGTACGTATACAATCTGGTCCCGGATATCTTCTTCTTGAGCGGGCAGATTACCCAGAATTTCATCGGCTTCGGTCACTGGTTCTGGCCCTATTCGGGTCATGACGGAGGCGGAGATGATAATTCCGATGTCGCCTATTATGTTCGGCCCTTCTGGGAGTTCATGGCCGGGGCGGGAGTGTACTTCCTCCCGGGGGAGTGGAAGTTCAGGATGTTCGTTACCGGGCACCTCTATACACGTCTTGTCATGGAGACCTGGCGGGTCTACTTCGCGAAAGCCCAAACCATCGGCTTACAGGTAGGCCTCTTTGCGGAATTTGCCCCTTGGAAGCGGCTCCGCTTTTACGCCGGAATGCCCATAAGGCTCTTCTGGAGTCGGGATATGGCATCTATGAATGTATTGGCTGATTCCGTCCCGGGGAGTTTTACCCTGCTGCCTAACCTGCATGCCACCCTGGTGGGACCGGTCTGGATCGGTGTGAGGATACTGTTTTGAAACAAGTGGTGAAGATTCTAACAGTGATTAGCCTCATCACTCTTCTGGGCGTCTGTGATGCCGGATGGATGCAGGAGCGGTTCGTCTTTCCCGATCCGGGGAAAGAGTTCACGAGGATCACCGATATCTCCGGGTACGTGGACGGCTACGATGCTTCTCCTGAAGACCAGAAGTTAAAGGTGTACTTCGACGAGGGTACTAGCGACGCTTGTTATGTAATATATGGGTGGGACCATGACAGCCAAGCGGGCTTGGCCTACTGGGACGGCGCCGGGTTTTATGAAACCGATATGAACCTTCCCGTGGAAGCGGAGATCCTTCCCCTAAACGCCCAGGGGACCTTCGGTCGGTTCTTCCGTGACGGTGGTGCGCCGGATTACGAAGAGTACTACCTTGACACTGGTGTTTATCCCTTCTCCGCGGTGGCCGCGGGATTCAGCGGAGAACTCCATCAATCTCAGGGAATCTTGGCTTTTCCACCTGGTCTGGATCTTCTTGTCTTCTTCCAAGAAATTGCTCCCACGGGGAACGAAATGTACTGGCTCTACAAGGACGCCGTGAATGTGTACGAAGCCTACGCTCCCACCCCGTACACCATCGGAGGACCTCCCGATGAAGGGGCTAATGCATCCGAACTAACAGCAATGACCGGGGGAGCAAACTCCTCAACTCCCGCTATTAACACGGAATTCGACAACTATGTAACCGGAAGTGCAATTTGGGACGGTGATTTCGGGTTTCTCGGTTACGGATTTAACACCGATGTCATGACCTCCTACTTTGTCATTAACCGTAAGGATGTCATTACCGATGAAGAGACGGTCCTCCTCGTGTCCTGGGACGGGTTTACCCTTTCGGTGCTGACCGATATACCGCCGGAGCAGGATTATTTCGGGTATTTCAACTACAACGGCGGCGGATACACTATGTTTGTAGAGGAGCTGAATTATCCACAGAAGTATGTGCTTCATGTATACGACGGCAGCGGGAGCGAGGTGAACACTCTGGATGTCTGGGGGAGGAACATCCGGTTTATGGGAAATACGGTAATAGACGGAACGGATGTTCTCCTATTCCAATTGGAGGGAGATGCAGGTTTTTATGAACAAACAGACGGTTCCATAAACGTGAGTGTTTTCTCCCTTCCCAAGTCAGTGGCCGCCGGAGGGTGAGGATATTGAGGTAAGAATATGAGAAGGATTGGAAAAAAGATATCCCTTATTTCTATTACGTTTCTCATCCTAGGAAGCTTTTTTGGGGTATTATTTATCGGCTGCGGCAATGATACAGCCACATTAATAGTGGATTACGTCGATATTGTTCCAAATGCCTCCGTGTATGCTGCTCTAGGTAAGAACAGAGATGCTCTCCTCAATCTTATTCCCCACGATGAATTAATTACCACAGGTTATGACATTACCGGAGAGAGCAGTATTAGTTTTAGCATGGAAATGAATGAGGATCGCAGAGATGTGTATTTATCCATTATAGAGGACACCAACAGTTCGAACACTATAAATAACAACGACTATATGCTTCCATTCTTTAAAGTTCCCCTGGAAAGGGGGGAGGAGATTGTTATTTCCGAGATTACCGCTGATTTCCTCAATCCCACCGGAGTACCTGCTGATCCATACCAGGGGTTTATTATAGACGATGTAAACCGCTCTCCCTTTACATTGAACATAAATAAGGGGCTCCTGGA
>CAYXSD010000166.1:3997-5100 GCA_964466335.1 uncultured Spirochaetales bacterium | reverse complement strand
TTCAAGAGATCGATCCGTCTCTTAAACGGGTCGTCCTTTTCGGTTCACTGGCTGAAAATACTGTGCGTTCCGAGAATTTTGATATCGATTTGTCCTTCGAAGGTCGTGAATATTACCTCTGCGCGGCGGAAACATTGAACAGCCCGTTTAAAAACGACCTCATTGATTATAATGCCTGCATCTCCCACATTAAAGAGGAAATTGATACAAAAGGAATAGTTGTCTATGGTTCATGATCCTGACAGGATAATGCTTATACAAAAAAAAGTTCCGGAATTAACTGAAAGATTCACCCAGGCGCATAAAGCGTATATAGATAAACTGACCGATATGGTCTAATCCGAATTCCCGCAAATAATTTGACAAATACTCGGCAGCCTTTAATACTTTCAGCATATTTAAGGCTTTGCCCGACTTGTCTACCTTTCAAGATTGCCCAAGATTTGGGATTGGAGTATAATTATACTGTGGAAAATATGTATTCAATACATTTGAAGATCTCAAAACTGGAGAATAGCCAATATCTTGCGGAGTCCAAAGATATTCCAGGATTGGTGGCCCAAGGAAGAACTGTAGTTGAAACAATTGAAATCGCGCAGGATGTCGCCCGAAAATTAATTGAATCGTATGTTGATCATGGTGATCCGGTGCCAACTTCATTAAGACCAATGAAAGATGAAATAGAACTTGATGTGGCAGTAGGAGTATAATGGGGCGGCTCGCAGGTTTTGATTATAGAAAATGCACAAAAAAGGTAAAGAAGGTAGGTTTTCCCCGCCGGGAGAATTTTCCTGCGGTTCATCGCAATTTTTTCCTTCCTACCCTGCAAGGTATATTTACATTTTATCACCTATAGGGTATATTTTTTTTATATACCCTATAGGGGGGATGGTATAGTGGAAAACCTAGTACAGATACCGGACCAGTTATCAAAAATTCTGCGGGCAAGACGCAAAAGCATGGGGCTTACACAGAGGGAGGCGGCCGGACTGGTAGGCCTGATGACGAAAACAGTATCCGCGTTGGAAAACAGACCCCAAGGCAGCAGTATTGAATCATTCTTCAAGTACCTCTCAGCCCTTAATTTGGAAGTGATGGTACAG
>CAYXSD010000166.1:0-3897 GCA_964466335.1 uncultured Spirochaetales bacterium | reverse complement strand
ACATTACAAATGGAAAAATATACTCCCCCGACATTGGGTCCATACCGGTGAAGCAGCTGGTATGGAGACCGCTGTGGTTAAAGACCTTTTGGTGGATATAATAGACAAAACCCCGCGGGCAATCAATTCAGTTTCCTCCGAACTGCCGAAGGATTTTCCTCCGGACCTCGCGGAATCCATATTCCAGGGTCTTAAAGCTGCTGCTAAGATATTGTCAACGGTCGACTGATAACGGCAGCGAAAAACCGGAGGGAACACTGAAGGCAATTTTTAGGTTTTTGTTTTCTACCATTCCAGTCTATTAATTCCCTCTACGGAATCAAAATGCAGGTCCCGGCTTAAAAGAGGCTGACCGTGTTCTTTGACCAGGGCGGCAATCCAGATATCATTCTCGGGAATGGGTGTACCGGCCTTTTTCAGCTTTCCGCGGATATCCGCGTAGCAGCCCGCGGTCCTGGCGGTCACAGGGAGAATTCTGGTCCCGGTGAGTAAATCTTCCAGCATATCTTTTAATTCCTTTGCCTTGGAGGATGCCGTAAGTCCAAAAAGATATTCACCTATAACAATTACGGGAATATAAAGCTGGTCTGCTTTTTTAAGGAGATCCCCCAGACCGCGCTCTTTCTTGAACAGAGCAGACAGGGCATTTGTATCGAGAATCACTTCCAATCCTCATCCCTTATGGTTTCAAATTCAGCAGCTATGAAGTTTTCTACCTTATCCAGTTCCCGGGCGTAATCCCCGCCTTTTTCGTAAAATGCCATCCACGGTTTTTCCTCGTCCGGAGTAGAGATTCTTTTTAGCTTTTCATTAATTGCTTGAGAAAATAGATCTTTCAGTGATATTCCCTGCAAGGCAGCCGCGGCTTTTGCCTTCCTAAAGAGTTGGTCGGGCAGTTCAAAGGTCGTTCTCATAAAAGCATAATAACATAAATATGTTATTATGTCCATGCATTTTTAACCGCCGCAATCACTGCCGCCTCCGGGAGCAGGCCGTTTCCGCTGCAATGCGCGGCCTGCTTAATTGTTTTTTCCTGTGAAGGCGGGTATTCTCTGTTGCCGTAATTCTTTCCGGAATCACAATAAACTTTTGCAATAAATGATATTAATGGTAGTATAAACAGCGAATATCGTTTTTGATGAAAATAGATACCCTAACCATTGGAGAAGAAAGTGTCGGAGAATATGCCGGAGAAAAGAAAATACGGTGTCCCGGATTTCAGGGACAGAATCATTAGACGCCTTGAAACCGCTTACGCTGAAAACAAGCTGGAACTGGAGGAATATGAAAAGCGCCTCGATTTGGCCAATAGAGCGGAGTTCATAGAGGACCTTGAGGTTCTTGTCCGCGATTTTCCCGAACATCAGCGTCCGAAAATCAGCGGGATAAGTGGGATAGATGAGTTAGGGGAGCCGCGCGATGATATCCCCGAGGGAGACGCGGACACAAAAATCGCGTTATTGGGGGACCAGCACCTTACGGCGGAAGATTTTTACAGAAAGGAAATTCGCTCCGTTTCTATAATAGGAGACGTAAACATAGACATTCGCCGGTTTAGAAATTCCGAAGAACCCGTGCGTATAAAGGTCTATTCCCTTATCGGGGATACGCGGATCATTATCCCTAAGGGCATGAAGGTGAGAAACCGCCTGTTCAGTCTATTAGGTGATTACGAGCTGCTTCGAAATGAGAGAGAGAATGACCGGCAGGGAAGTTTCCCGGAGGCCCCGGGTACCTGTGTGTTAGAGGGTTTTTCTCTTTTAGGGGACATCTCCATCCAGGAGGAGGGGAGCAGGAAAAAGGGTTTTTTACGGAATTTCTTTAAACGATGGAGGGAGCGGTAACCCTTAACCTCTCCAGCCTGTCATACTACCTTGCGGAATGGCATCAAATATGCTAATATCGGATAAGTAAAAATATGGTGTAACCGATATGGATCCCGATCTTATAAAGAGCATCGAAAACAAAAAGAGAGTATTAGACCGTCACAGGCCTTTGAATTCCTCTGTAGTAAGAAAACTAGAAGAAGAATTCTCGATAGCATGGACCTATAACTCAAATGCCCTGGAGGGGAATACGCTATCCATACAAGAAACCGAATTAGTTGTACATAGAGGAATAGCAATAGGCGGGAAGACGGTACAAGAGCATCTGGAGGCTATAAATCATGGTAAGGGTATAGAATATCTTAAAGACATTATTCAAAAAAATGCGGAAATTTCGGAAAATTGTATAAAGGAAATGCATGGGATTATCCTAAGATCCATAGATGATGCTGAAGCGGGGAACTACAGAAGAACAAATGTAAGAATTATGGGAGCACATCATTTGCCGCCGCAGTCGATAAAAATTCCAAACCTAATGGAAGACTTTATTAATTGGTATTATCAAAATGAAGGGAAGATGGACGCGGCTGAAATGGCATCGGAACTGCATTACAGACTAGTAATGATTCATCCCTTTGTTGACGGAAACGGAAGAGTGGCGAGGTTATTGATGAATCTATATTTGATGGGTAAGGGGTACCCGCCGGGAATTATTCTAAAGGCTGACAGAAAAAAATACTATAGAGTCCTTAACGAAGCAAATTTGGGAAAAAAGGGACCGTATGAAGATTTTATCGGCCGAGCCATTGAGCGGTCGTTAATCTTATACTTGAATTCAATAGAACCGGACCAACCTCCCGAAAAAATGTTTATAAGCTTAAAAGAAGCGGCCCGGTATTGTAATTATTCCCAGGAATACCTGTCGCTCCTTGCAAGAAGAGGCAAACTTACAGCTGTAAAGATCAACAGGAACTGGATGACAACAAAGGAAGCTGTTGAAGAATACGGGAAGACCTTAAAAGAAGGGTAAGAGGGTTGCGATGTAACGTCGCACGTATTTCCTTTACATGGTTAGGCAGCGTTCCTTAAGCTCCTCAATTTGATCTTCATTCCGGGCGCCGTTCATAATTGTCAGCCAATCGAACTTTAGGAGATCGATAGAGAAATTCAATGTTGAAGCTATAAAAAAATGGTAACCTTGAAAGAGGTTCAATGATTAAAAGAATGATTGTGTATCAAAACTCTTCCTTGCTTCGTATAGGCGAATACCCTGAATATGTTCGAAATGACTTTTGTTTTTTGTAAGAAGAGAAATCTTGTAAAAAATGCAGCTTGCGGCAATAAGGATGTCTTCGTTACTTACAAGGAATCCTTTTTCCCGAAGATAGGTGTAAATCTTCCCGGCTTTGCGAGCTACTCGAGTAGTGATGTCCAAAACATGGAGGTGAGAAAGAAGGGAAACCCGTTGATCGAGGTGCTTTTTCGAAGTTACGCCTTGGAACATCTCATACACGGTGATAGCGGAAACAGCCCCCTTTCCATTGATCAGGATGTTTTCCGTCTCCTCAGCGGTTTCCATATCCGCAAGGAAATCAAACAGAACATTGGTATCTAAAACAACTACATCCTCCACGCGCCCCTTCCCTCTTCCAAACGGTCCATAGCCTCCCTGTACTCTTTTCGGGACAAGGAGCCTCGAAGTTTCCGGATCGATTCTTCCGGATGTATCTGTTTATTATGCTCAAAATATTCATGCAGGGCCCGTACAATGATCGGAGAAAAGCCCTTAAGATGTTCTTTGGCCGCGGCTGTTTGTAGTTTTTCCCTTAGATCTATAGGCAACTCTATGGTCGTCCTCATACTATAATAATATTAAACATGCATGTGCATGTCAACAGTGTGTATAAAAACCTATAGTAATAGTAAAAAAGCATTGTGGATCGTCTTCTTCTCCTGCAGTACAACTACCCGCGCAAAGCGCCCGCCCATTTTGAAATAGGCCCTCTTTCCATTAAGCAGCCTTGGGTAATTCAACTTAGCCTTGGACGATTAGATTTTATGGTTTTCTATG
>CAYXSD010000165.1:0-5108 GCA_964466335.1 uncultured Spirochaetales bacterium | reverse complement strand
AGGGGAAACCATACTGGAAGTGGCGAGGCGGGAAAACATTCCCATTCCTACCCTCTGTTATCATGAGGCTTTGGAGCCTTACGGCGGTTGCCGGCTCTGCATAGTAGAGGCGAAGATGGGAAAGCGCACCAAGATGGTCACTTCCTGCAACTACGAGGTCTGGGAGGGACTGGAGGTCCTAACAAACTCCGAGCGAGTCCACCGAAACCGTAAGATGACGGTGGAACTCCTCTTAGCGAAATGTCCGGATGCAGAGGTCCTTAAAAACCTGGCCAAGATGTACAAGCTCAAAGAACCCCGGTTTCAACAGGGCAATGACGACTGTATTCTCTGCGGTCTCTGTGTAAGGATCTGTCGGGAGAAGATGGGAGCCGCGGTGGCTGACTTTGTCGGTCGAGGCCCGGAAATGATTGTGGACACCCCCTATCACAGGGGAAGCGATGTCTGCCTCTCTTGCGGTGCCTGTGAGACGGTCTGTCCTACCAACTCGATCCGGTTAAAGACGGTCTATCCCAAACCGCCGGCCGAGAAAAAATCGGAATTCGAAATGGGATTAAAGTCCCGTCCCGCCGTCTACATTCCCTTTACTCAAGCCTTGCCCAATGTACCTGTTATTGATCGAGACAACTGTGTTCATTTTAATACCGGCGGATGCGGGATTTGCGAGAGTGTCTGTCCTGTGGAGGCTATCGATTACTCCCAGGAGGACACCACTGAGGACATTAACGCGGGAGCGGTTATCCTCTCTCCGGGGTTTTGTCTCTACGATCCTTCACAGAAACCGGACTTCGGGTACGAGACCTATCCTAATGTGGTAAGCAGCCTCCAGTTCGAGAGGATCCTCTCGGCCAGCGGACCCTGTAACGGTAAGGTCATTCGTCCCTCTGATAGTAGAAAACCGGATAAACTGGCCTTTATTCAGTGTGTTGGTTCCAGGGAAGCGGAGAACAACTTCTGTTCCTCCGTCTGCTGTATGTACGCCATTAAAGAGGCAATTATGGCGATTGAGCATGAACCGGAGCTGGAGTGCGAGGTTTTTTTCATGGACATCCGGGCCCACGGAAAGGGCTTTGACGAGTACTATGAGCGTGCGAAGAGTATGGGGATAAAATTTACCCGCTGTCGACCTTCGAAGGTGGAACAGAATGATGAGACGGAAACCTTAAGGATCGGTTATGTAAATGATGATACCCAGAAGTATGAGACCAAAGAATTCGATATGGTGGTCCTCTCCGCGGGACTTCAGCCGCCCAAGGAAGTAAGAGATACGGCAGCAAAATTCGGAATAGAGCTTAATAAGTACGGTTTTGCCCAAACAAAACCTTTTGACACTGTTTCCACTACCCGGGACGGAGTGTATGTATGCGGACCTTTCGCCCAACCAAAGGACATTCCCGAAACGGTAGTGGAAGCTTCCAGTGCGTCTTCCAGGGCAATGGTCGACCTTGCCGAAGTCCGCGGTACCGAGGTGGAGGAGTATACCCTGCCGCCTGAGCGTTCCGTAATGGGGGAACCGCCGAGGGTAGGTGTTTTTGTCTGTCACTGTGGTCTTAACATTGGCGGGATCGTGAATGTTCCCTCAGTAGCGGAGTACGCGTCCAAGCTTCCCCACGTGGTATACGCGGTGGACAGTATGTACACCTGTTCCTCCGATACCCAGGAGGTAATTAAGGAACGAATTGAGGAGTACAACCTTAACCGTGTTATTGTTGCCTCCTGTTCGCCCAGGACCCACGAACCCCTCTTCCAGCAGACAATTAGAGAAGCGGGATTAAACGCAAATCTCTTTGAAATGGCCAACATAAGAGACCAATGCTCCTGGGTCCACATGCATGAACACGACAAGGCCACCGCTAAGGCCAAGGACTTGGTCCGCATGGCTGTCGCGAAGGCCAACCTCATAGAGCCTTTAGGCTCAATTACCCTGCCGGTTACGCAGAAAGCTTTCATTTTGGGAGGCGGACTCGCGGGAATGACAGCTGCTCTCGCTATAGCCGACCAAGGCTACGAGGTTTTTCTTGTAGAGAAGAGCAACCGTCTTGGTGGAAACGCTCTACGGGTGGGAAAGACCCTGGACGGACGGAGTATTCCACGATATCTGGAAGACACTATTGAGCGGCTAAAAAACCACAAGAATATCAACCTCTACCTGAACGCGGACCTAAAAAACGTTGAAGGGTTTGTGGGGAACTTCGTTACTACTGTGGAGGTTAACTACCCAGGCAATGGGAAGGAACCTGAGAGCCACGAAATTGAGCACGGTGTAGTGGTTGTCGCCACCGGCGGCGGAGAGAGCAAGCCGACCGAGTACCTCTACGGAAAAAACGACAAAGTTAAGACCCTCTTAGAGGTGAATGAGGCCTCTCTAAAGGAAGAACTCACCGTTCCGGAGACGGTGGTTATGATCCAATGTGTCGGCTCCAGGGAACCGGACCATCAGTACTGCTCAAGGATATGCTGCGCCGGAGCAGTGAAGAACGCCATAGCCATGAAGGAACAGAACCCGGATGCCCGGA
This sequence comes from uncultured Spirochaetales bacterium, assembly GCA_964466335.1. Classification (GTDB taxonomy): domain Bacteria; phylum Spirochaetota; class Spirochaetia; order SPDA01; family CAYXSD01; genus CAYXSD01. The sequence goes on along the minus strand of CAYXSD010000165.1, from coordinate 2,592 downwards.
TCTTTATTCTCAACAGAGATATGAGGACCTACGGATTCAGGGAGGAGTACTACACTAAGGCAAGGGAGATGGGGATCATTTTTGTTAAGTACGACCCGGAGAACAAACCGGTAGTGACGGAGAAGGGAGATGATCTTACCGTTACTGTGTACGACAGCGTAGTTGGAGCTGAACTGGAAATCTCCACCGACCTCCTCGTCTTAAGCGCTCGGATAGATGCCAACACAGACAACCCTGAACTCTGTAAACAGTACAAGGTACCCCTAACGGCGGATAAGTTCTTCTTAGAGGCCCACGTAAAACTTCGTCCCGTGGATTTTGCAACAGAAGGGGTTTTTGTCTGCGGTTTTGCCCACTATCCGAAGGATGTGGATGAGTCTATATCCCAGGCAATGGCTGCCGCCGGAAGGGCAATTACCGTACTAAGCAAGGACACTGTGGAAGCAGGAGGAAGGACTGCCTACATAAATCCGGCCCGCTGTAATGCTTGCGGGGCCTGTGTCACAGTTTGCCCCTACAACGCCATTGAGATAGATGAAGAAAAAGAAGTGGCTGTAGTAAACGAGGTGCTCTGTAAGGGGTGCGGGGCCTGCGCCTCCACCTGTAAGGGATCCGCACCGAATGTTAAGGGATTCAAGGATGAACAGATCCTCAACATGATAAATGTAGTATAACAAACGAGTTCAAATAGAATTGGATAGGGAAATGGAAGAAAAGGAAAATTGGGAACCGAAAATTGTAGCTTTCCTCTGTAATTGGTGCTCCTATGCCGGCGCCGATCTGGCGGGGGTGAGTCGACTCCAGTACGGACCGAATGTAAGGGTCATACGAGTACCCTGTTCGGCCAGAGTAAACCCTCAGTTCATTATTAAGGCCCTCCAAAACGGGGCTGACGGTGTATTGGTGTCCGGGTGTCATCCCGGAGACTGCCACTACATAAGTGGAAATCTTGTGGCCAGGAGAAAATTCGCCCTGGTAAAGAAATTCTTGGAGTACATCGGAATAGAGCCTGAGCGGGTGCAGTTCTCATGGGTGTCCGCCTCCGAAGGCGGACGATTCGCGGACCTCATGAACATGGTTATTGACGGGGTCAAGAAAGTTGGGCCCGCTAGCAGGCTGGTGAAGGAATTATAGTGTATGGAATCGGTTAGAAACGAGATACGAAAAATAGCCAAGGAGCTCCTCTCGGAAAAGAAGGTAGACCTCCTTATCGGTTACGAGAAGGCCACAGTCCCTCTTAAGAACCGACCCTGCTTCATTTACACCGAGGACGTGAATGATGAAAATATCGATGAGGTCGTAAACAAGTTGGAGTGGGACTCCTTCTGTACCAACAACCTTGCCGCCTTTCTTCAGAAGCATTTTGAAAATGTTCCCAACAGAAGAAAAAAGCGAGAGGAACCATATCCCACTATTGGCGTAGTTGTTAAAGGCTGCGATCTGCGGTCCATTGTAGCTCTTATAAAGGAGCGGCAAGTCATTCGGGAGAATCTTGTACTCATTGGTGTTCCCTGTCAGGGAATGATAGACCGCAGAAAGGTGGAGGAGGAAGCAGGCGAAGAAATTGCTGAGTATTCCGAGACCGATGACGGTACCCTCACCGTGAAAGGAAAAAGCGGTAAGGAATACAGCTTTCAAAAAGGGGATGTAATGCAGTTAGCCTGCGTGGAGTGTCGTTTCCCCATGCCTGAGAACACGGACTACATGGTGGAAGGCGAAGCAAAGCAAGCGGGAGACGGTGGATATGCGCGGATCGCCGAGTTTGAAAAACTACCCCACGAAGAACGTTGGGCGTACTTTGAGAAGGAGCTCTCCAAGTGCATCCGCTGTAATGCCTGCAGACAGGCTTGCCCGACCTGTTGGTGTAAGGAGTGTTTTGCGGAACATACCGATCTGAAATGGATCGGTGTGGGGAATGAACTCTCCGATGCAATGGTCTTTCAGATTACCCGAATATTTCACCAGGCCGGGAGGTGTGTTGAATGCGATGCATGCTACAACGCTTGTCCCATGGGAATAGATCTTAGGACCTACACAAAGAAAATGGTGAAGGACGTGGAAGAAGTATTTAACTACCTTCCCAATTTCGACACAGAAACACTGCCTCCTCTGGCAACCTACAGCGAACAGGACAAAGATTTCTTTATTACCGACCCGGAGAAGAAGTAAATGGATTACGGAAGGATACAAAAAGATACTATAAAAGCGCTTCTCGAGGCTGCCGCTGAGGATTATACTGTATACGCTCCGGTGGAAGGCGCGGCGGGACCGGAATTCGCCGTTTTCAGTCCGGACGCGGAGGTACTATTGGAATTTCAGAATGCGGAGCTTTCTCCTAAGGGGATCTTTTTTCCCCAGACGGAGACACTCTGTGATTTCAACTACGATACCATAGAAGATGTACCTATTCCCGAAGAAAACATCCTCGTATTTGGTTCTCGTCCCTGCGATACTCTCTCCATTACCTATATGGATGAGATCTTCTCCAAGGAGAACAAGGGCTACGAAGACCCCTACTACATGAATCGGAGAAAAGACTCTATTATTATATCTCTTGCCTGTAACGAGCCCTGTTCCACATGCTTTTGTACC
>CAYXSD010000164.1:0-5153 GCA_964466335.1 uncultured Spirochaetales bacterium | reverse complement strand
TCTAAAAGTAGAAGTCTGAAAGACTTCTACTTTTAGAATTTGCCTCAAGCGCTTTGAATAATGAACAAATCCAAAGAAAGTGTTGATCAATTCGCATTATGAGAGTCCTTTGGACTTTCATAATGCGAATTGCTGGTCAACACAGCAATTATCAATAAAGTACACCGCTAGAAGGGACTTTTTATGCTCTGGAATTACTGTTTCCATGGGTTACATACGAATAGCTATAGTCTAATAAGAAGGAGTCTCATACCCGCCGGGTTTATGGACCTTGTTGTAAGTCAGCTGCTAAGGTTTCCAAAAACTCTAAAAAATCCTTTTTGGTCTCTTCGTCCGGGAGGGCGCGGTACAAACCTATGAGACTGTACTCTAGATTCGGCTCTAGATTCGGTTCGGGAATATCGTAATGCAATGAGTCGGGACTAACGCCGGAGGAGCTTGTAAGAGGTATTGCCGGTTCTGCCGCGGGATAAAAAGATTCTCTGTCCACTAAATCATAGATGGGAATACTGAGGACCTCTACTATTTGGAAAATCCTGTCAACAGAGATTTTGGATTTACCGTTTTCGTATTTTTGTACTTGTTGGAAGGAAATATTGAGTTTTTCCGCCAATTCTATTTGGGATATTCCCTTTTCCCTCCTGAGCCGGCGGATTTGATCTCCAATTTCCCGGGAATTCATTCTTGTTTTTTCTATAGCGTAAATAGCCTCCTCACCACTAATTTTTAGTTGCAAAAATGCATACTTCGGGCTACTCTTGGTTGTATGCGCTCCTTAGTTCTGGAAGATGATTATCTCTGCGGTCTATTAATCCAGGAATTCTTTGCTATGTTGAAATGGAAAACCCATGTCATTGCTGACGGGGACATGCTTTTTCCAATGATGGAAGAGCACAAATACGCCCTAGTAGTAATAGATCATGTGGTTCCCGGGAAAAGGGGCTTGGACCTGGTCCCTCTAATAAAGGAGCGTTATCATCTTCCGATTATAGTTGCCACCGGGGTACCCGATGGCCTGCCTTTTCTTTCTGCCGGTGCGGACTTATACTTCGAAAAACCCTTTGGAATGGAGGAATTTCAAAGAGGTGTACTATCGTTAACCTGAATTTCTGTGATATGATCAGGGCATATTCGGCTAGTAATCCGATTTTATAGAGGCTCTTTCAAAATTAGTTAATTTTGAAACTGGCTGTATAGGATAGGAATATGCCGAGTTTAGAAAGGAGGTCCTATGGCAACTGAGTGGAAATCTCTATCAATTGAAGACTGGAAGGAAAATCCCTTTATTTCCATCGGGCGAGATTGGATGCTGGTAACCGCGGGCAGTTTGGAGGATTGGAATACCATGACCGCTGCCTGGGGGGGCCTGGGGTATCTGTGGAACCGGGATGTGAGTTTTGCCTTTGTCCGGCCTAACCGGCATACCTTTCTGTATACCGAAAAGTACGAGTATTATACCTTGAGCTTTTTTCCTGAAAAGTACCGGGATGCTCTTAATTACTGCGGTACCCATTCGGGACGAGATGTAAATAAAGCGGAGGAGACCGGATTAACTCCTCTGCTTGTAGAGAACAAATCAGTGAGTTTTGCAGAGGCAAAACTCGTCCTCCTCTGTCGCAAGGTGTACGCGCGGAATATTGATCCTTCCTGTTTTATCGACAAGGAACTGGATACTCTCTATCCGGGGAAACAGTACCATCGGATGTATGTGGGAGAGGTGGAAACTCTTCTTGCAAAGTAAACATTTGTATATTCTGTATAGTATATTCTATATAGATTGAGGCGAGATTAATAAAAAGGTGTATTGACCTATGGAAAAAGGAGTCATACACTTAGTTTTTAAGAATATAGAGGCTCTTTCAAAATGCTATTTTTCAGAGCCTCTATATAACAACTAATTTTAAGGAGACGAACATGAAAAAGGCACTTATTATCATGGTAATACTTGCTTTAGCTGTTTTTGCTGTTACCTCCTGCAAAAAGGAAGGCAAAGCGGAAAAAGCGAAGGAAGCAGAACCCATGAAGGTAGGAATGGTCACCGATGCCGGAACCATTGACGACAAATCTTTCAATCAGGGGACCTGGGAAGGTATTAAAATGGCCGAGGAAGATTTCAATGTAGAGTCTAAATACCTCAAACCCAACGGTACCACCGAGGCGGATTATCTGAAGGAAATCGGCAACCTCTACGACGCGGGGTATAAGTTTATGATTACCCCCGGGTTCAAATTCGAGACTAGTATCTACCAGGCTCAGACAAAGTATCCAGACGCGAAATTTGTCATTCTCGATGGCGCACCCCACCCCGGAGATTACAGCATTGAAGTGAAAGACAACACTGTCTCTATCTATTTCGCGGAACATGAATCGGGGTTCTTAGCCGGGGTTGCGGCTTCCCTTGAACTGCAAGAGGCCGAATTCGGTTTTATCGGGGGAATGGAAATTCCCGCGGTACAGAAGTTCAACTGGGGATTCCAGCAGGGTATTCAGTACGCCAACAAGGAACTGGGGACCAACATTACCATTAAGGCAGAGAACGTTGTTTATCAAGGTACCTTCGATAACGTAGCCGCGGGCCAGCAGCTCGCTGCCCAGATGTTCGACAAAGGCGTCGACGCAGTTTTCTGCGCTGCCGGAGGTGTCGGAGTGGGCGCCATCAATGAGGCAAAAGCCCGCGGAAAGTCCGGCGAGGAGGTGTGGATCATTGGTGTTGACGTAGACCAATACGCTGAGGGCATTTACGAGGACGATAAGTCCATCATTCTTACCTCTGCTATGAAGAGGATTGATCAAGCTTCCTACGATATGATTGAAGCTGAATTGAACGGAAATTTTCCGGGCGGACAAATCCTCACCCTGGATGCCACTAATAACGGTGTAAGCATTCCAAAGGAAAACCCCAATCTTTCCGATGATGTGGAAGCTAAGGTGGAAGAAATCTTTCAGATGCTAAAGAAGGGAAGCATCGCCGTCGCGGCGGAACAGGGAGATCTGATTAAATAAACACAGTCTAAGAGCGGGTCCTCCGAAGAACCGGGGGACCCTTTTCTTATCTGTACTGCCGCCGATCGTGGTGATAGGGGGAGGTTTCCATGGACTATGTGGTAGAGATGTTGAACATCCGTAAGGAATTCCCGGGGATCATTGCCAACGACAATGTTTCCATCAATCTGCGGCAGGGGGAAATTCTTGCCCTCTTAGGCGAAAATGGTGCCGGGAAATCGACCTTAATGAGCATCCTCTTCGGTCTGTACACACCGGAGGGGGGGACTATTAAGGTCCGTGGTAAGGAAGTGCAAATGGCAAGCCCCACCCAGGCAAGCGAACTGGGTATCGGGATGGTGCATCAGCATTTTAAGCTGGTCCACAATTTTACAATTACTGAAAATATTGTATTGGGGATTGAACCCACCAAGGGTCTCTCCATGAACCTATCCAAAGCCGCGAAAAAGGTACAAGAGCTTTCCGAGTACTACGGGTTAAATGTCGACCCCTACGCCAAAATCGAGGATGTCTCCGTAGGGATGCAGCAGCGAGTGGAAATCTTGAAGATGCTCTACCGGAATGCCGATGTCCTTATCTTCGATGAGCCTACTTCGGTCCTCACTCCTCAGGAAATCAAAGACCTGATGGAAATTATGCGAAATCTTATCGATGAGGGAAAATCTATTATTCTTATTACCCACAAACTGAAGGAGATTAAGGCTATCGCCGACAGGTGCACCGTAATTAGACGAGGAAAGGTCATAGGAACGGTGGATGTCGCCGAAACCAGCGAATCTGAAATGGCAAAGATGATGGTAGGGCGGGAGGTTTCTTTCACCGTGGTTAAGGAAGCGAAAGAGGCTGGAGAGGTAACGTTAAAGATCGAGGACCTCTCCGTCTTGAACAGTAGGAAGGTGCCGGCGGTGAAAAACTTTTCTCTCCAGGTAAAATCCGGGGAGATCCTCGGGCTTGCCGGCGTGGATGGAAATGGCCAGTCTGAGTTGGTGGAAGCTCTAACCGGGCTGCGGCCGGTGGAAAGCGGAACAATCTTTCTCAGGGGCAAGGATATTACCCATCGGAGCATCTACCAGAGAATAACTGCCGGTATGGCCCATATTCCGGAAGACAGACAAAAACGCGGTCTCGTGTTGGATTACAGTTTTGAAAATAATATGGTCTTAGCGACCCACGGGAACCCTCCCTATGCAAAAAACGGATTTCTTCAAAGGGAGCCTATCAGAGAGCACGCGGAAAAGATCATTGAGGACTTTGATGTTAGGGCAGGAGAAGGGGCTGTTACCCTTGCCCGTTCCCTTTCCGGGGGAAACCAGCAAAAGGCGATTGTGGGAAGGGAAATTGATCTGGACCCGGAGCTTCTTATTGCGGTCCAGCCTACCCGAGGATTGGATGTCGGTTCTATAGAGTATATCCATAAACGCCTGGTAGAGCAGCGGAACAACGGGAAGGCGGTTTTTCTGATTTCTCTGGAACTGGATGAAATCCTCGATCTCTCCGACCGGATCGCCGTCATAAGCCACGGAGAACTGGTAGGCATTGTAAGAGCAGATCAAACCAATGAGAATGAAGTGGGGCTCATGATGGCTGGGGTTGAAAAGGAGAACGCCACAGCATGAAAATTCGTGTACCCCGAGCAATAATCATTGCCTTGGTCTCTATTTTCCTCGGTCTTTTAGCGGGCGCCGTCTTTATGGCTGTTACCGGGCACAATCCCCTGGAGGGATACAAGTTCCTCTTTCGCGGGGGATTGATGAATATCGAAAGGATCGGAAATACCTTGGCCACGGCAACTCCTTTAATTCTTACCGGGCTAGCTGTGGCCTTCGCCTTCAATACAGGGCTTTTTAATATCGGAGCTTCCGGACAGATGCTCTTCGGCGGACTCTGCGCTACTGCCGTGGGTCTTACCCTGGTGTTACCGAAGCCGCTCCTCCTCCTCCTTATGATGATCGCCGCCATTCTCGGGGGCGCCCTATGGGGTTTTGTGCCCGGCTTTTTGAAAGCCCGTTTCAATGTCCACGAGGTAGTAGCTACCATTATGATGAACTGGATAGCCTACTGGGTCATTTACTACACGGTCCCCGCTTATTTTAAAGGCGAATTTTTGGAGACGGAATCGAGAAAAATCCCGGAGGCGGCCTCTCTTAAAG
>CAYXSD010000163.1:0-5258 GCA_964466335.1 uncultured Spirochaetales bacterium | reverse complement strand
GAACCAAACTCAACAATACAAGAATTGTAATACCATTTTTTGAGAGTTACAATAATAGTGAGATGGAGTAGATTCCCTGCCGCGGCACTATACTAGTGTCTGTAGAAAAACTACCGCCGGCATCACCCGTATGCCGTCTTTCGAAATGAAGTCCTTCGTCCCGCCGGCCGATATCTGATATGCCGCCGCTTCAAAGAATTTACGTTTTAAATATTTTAAGCTCTTCGAAATTTCCCTGTCCGATGATTTTGCCTCGACCAGCATAAGCGGTTTGTTCCGGTCGGTCACCACGAAATCGACCTCCCTGCCGTCGGAGTCGCGAAAATAGGTCAATCCGTAATCGAGTCCTTCCGTGTCCTGCTTGAAGCATACCCATTTATAGAGATGAAGGGCCGCTACGTTTTCAAATCTGCTTCCGGGATCTTCTATTGTGTTCCAATCGAAAAAGTAGTGCTTTTGCTCTTTTTTCACGGCGCGTATTGACGGAGACCTGAAAGGGGCAAGCCGGAAAATCATATACATACGCTCGAAGATATCGATCCAGCGGGAAACTGTTTTATGCGCTACTTGAAGGTCTTCCCGGAGTGAGTTGATTGAAAGGGGAGACCCAACAAGATCGGGAAGTCTTGTCGCAAGGAGCTGCATGGCGCCGGTATCGGTCACATTTTCGAGCGAGATGATCTCTTCATTGATAAGGAGGTGACGGTACTCCCTCGACCACCTTCGTGATTCTGTTTCCGAACCGCTTAAGAACGGTTCCGGGAAACCGCCGTATCGTACTAAGTCGGAGAAGTCGGCCGGGCTTGCGATATTAAGTTCTTTTACCGTAAACGGGAATAAGCGGTGGAAATGATACCGCCCCTGCAGCGAGTCGCCGCCGTATCGGTAGTAATCGAGCCGGGCGCTGCCGGTTACCAAAATTTTCTTCGTTTTTCCAAACTGGTCATAAAACCCTTTCAGGTAATTTCTCCAGTTCCGGTATTTATGAATTTCATCGAAGACAATGAGCGGTACCGGTGGATATTCCCGTCGAAGTATCGCGTCCCTGTGCGGGGGGATGTCCCAGTTGAGGTATCCCTTATCGTCAGAAAGCAGCTTCCGTGCAAAGGTTGTTTTTCCCACCTGACGCGGGCCGGCCACGAATACCATCTTTTTATCGAGGTCTTTCGATACGCAATCATGAATATACCGGGGTTTTTCCTGTATCATAGCAATAGTGAAATTATACTGTGATTTTAGACCAGAGTCAAATTTACAGACGGCGATTTTAGCCTATAGGTAATAATATTGATAGAGTTATGGCAAAGTGAAGGGGTTAGCCATGGATTTACTAATAGTAGAAGGTCTTACTGGGTTGAATCCGGTCCGGTTTTCTAATAAAGTGAGGTGACCATATGGAAACAAGGATCAAGACATTAAAAGGCGCGGGACATTTCTTTTCCCTTTTTTTCAGCATCTTTGGTGTAATGATGTCCTTACGGAAGGTGCCGAAGAATAAACGTATTTCTAAAGAACTATGTGAAAAAATATCCCTTGCGGTCAGCGGGGTAAATGAATGCGCCTACTGCACTTGGCTCCATACCCGCAATGCTTTGGAACAGGGCATTCGGGATGAAGAGATCGAAAAACTCTTAAGCGGCGACTTTGGTTCTCTCGCGGAAAACGAGGCCACCGCGCTGGTCTATGCCCAACACTGGGCGGATACCGACGGCATGGTGAGCGGAGGGGCACGGGAAAAGGTGATAGACCGGTTCGGGGAAGAGGGGATTACACACATAGAGGCCTACATCCGGGTGGTGTATTTCGGAAACCTCTGTTCCAACACCGTCAAAATCTATGAAGATAATAAAACCGGGAAGGGGAACCCCCCGGTTGGATTTTTTACATACTTGATCTGTCTTCCCATTGCAGCCAGAATACGAAAAGGATTTATGGAATAGATATAAAGGTTTCCTTCTTTTCACGCCTCCCATCTGCGGAAAACCGCAGCCGCTCCGGCCACCGCGCAGATAACGCAGATAACTCCCCCCGCGTAGGGGCGCCAATCCGAGGTCATGCCGTAGATAATTCCCTGGGATTCCTGAAGCAGTGAGCCGGCGAAGAATTTACCCGGTCCGCTCCACTGGGACAGGAGGGAGATCAAGATCCAGCCGCCCAGGGAGAGGATTCCCGCCATGGCCTGTGAACGGGCGATGGTCGTTCGCTGTCGCGCACTGCTCGGGTTGTTGTTCTTACAAACACCAATTCTCAACGCGCAGTCCCGTTACCCGTTCAGTTCCGCCAAAGTGATGGAACTGACGCAGAGAGTCCCGGCGTTTTTATTGAAGGTATCCAAAAGCTCGATTGGGCGCTTTTTAATGACATAGATCGCGATGTTCGTATCGAGCATATACTGCAGCATTATAGTGACTCTCGTTCAGGCTGATGCTGAGAGGCTCTCTCGTTCATGAAATCCTCCGTTACCTCTTCTTCCAGGGGATGGAAAAAACTGTCCCATGATTGATTGAGGGGTTCAATTATCCGGGTATTTCCGATTGCCCTGACGGTGACTTTTTTTACCCCCTTCGGAAATCTAGCCTCGGCGGGAAGGCGAACTGCCTGGGTACGGTTATTTTCAAAAACGGATCCTCTCTTCATCTAAGTCCCCCCTGATGCTATATACGTTTAGTATATAGCAATTTGTTGAAACCGGCAATAGTATAGAATTCCCCGCAAAACAATAGACACGACAATAACAGGCACCGGCATTTCCGGGGCTAATTGTAAACCCTTATCTTTAAAGGGCCTCATGTAATCCGGTTTCGGCGCTCTTGCTGCTATTAAGATCCTTAAGCATAAGAACAGTGCAGATAATGGTGAAAAGGGTTATTGCCGGGATAATAAACACCGCGGGAATAATTGTTGCCCCCACCAAACCCATGGCTATAATCTTCGCAACCAGGGCTGTCATAAGGATGGAGAGGAAGACCAGGTAGACCGGTGCCAGAAGATACCCCATGGGCCGCTTTTTTATAAGAAGTATCGCGGAAACGAAGCAGAGGGGAAGCAGCAATCCCAGATCCAGCCCCTGGACAATCAGCGTGGTGTAGTGCTGTACCTCGAGGGGATAAATGCTTCCGCCAAGGAGGGGAGGGAGGATAATGCTCAGCCAGAGGAGAGCAATGGCAATGGTGTTAAAAATCAGGAACCCGCCGCAGAGTTTGACGGGGGTTTTAGGTGAAAATCGGGCGGGGAGGTTCTCGATATAAACCTCGAGCATGGTAAGGGAAAAGGCAAAAAAACTTGTCCCTAAAAGGAAGACATATACAAGGTAAAGTGGGTTGTACATACCCATAACCAGGTAGAAGAGATAGGTGACCAGAAAATATCCTAAGACTCCCGCAAGGAAGAACCGTCCCCGTAGAGAGCCTCGCCTGGCTGCGATAAGGGCCGCCGTAAGGAGAGGAATCCCGAGAAAGAGGGTAACATAGTCCTGCCCTATCCCCTGCACCGCCACATCGGCGGACATGTGTTTGTACAGTCCGTAACCGTGGATTCTAACCGTTTCTCCCCGAATTGTTTCGTAGTCGAAGGGACCCGGTCCGCTGCCGGAAAAAATACCCGTGGCGGCGGCTATTCCCGACGCGGCAATTATACAGACAACCAGGACCGTAATTGCTTTTTTGTGTTTCATCTCTTATTACTCCTTATTGTGTTTCGTTTTTGCCGAAGAGGCGGTCTATGAGCAGCGCCGCCCCGGAGAGGACCCGCTCCTTCATTTTCTTGTTCTTGCCGGTAACCCTCCCGGCGGTTATAGCGGAGAGTTCCCCGTGAAGATACCCGTGGAGGACCCTTCCCCTAATTTCCAGCTCTCTACCGGCGAAGCTTGACCCGAACCGGCTTGTAAGCCACCGGGTGTACAGCTGTGCCGGAACAGAGAGGTACTCCGCCACTTCTGCCGGAGGATCGCCGGAGAGGGGTTCGAGCCAGATGAGGCGATACCAGGCGGGGTGGTCCAAGGCGAAGCGGACGTAGGTCTCCGGAATGTCACCGGTTTCCGGGTCCACCGAGGAGGTCATTGCCTCCAATGCCGCTCTAAGGCTCCACCACAGCAGCTCTTCGTAGGAAGCAAAATAGTTGTAGGCGTTTGTGTGGGCGCAGCCGATCCTCCGGGCCGCCTTTCTCAGGTTTATCTCCCTTAAGGAGGTGCCCTCATCCAGCATTGCCAATACGGCGTCAATAAAGGACTCTTTCCCCGGGGATTCAAGCTTTTTCTGCTTTGACATATTTCACACTCCACTGGTAATTACCGATGGTCATTACCAGTGGTAATATAATGAAGAATGGCAAAGCAGTCAAGGAGTTCTATAAAAATCAACGGAGAAATTATGGATTAGAACTCTATGCATCGTCAAAGGTTAAAGAATATACTGTTATACACAAAACATTCTAAAAAATTACTAAACATTTGACTATACACAAAACTTTTTAAAAGAATGATTTCATGTGGTTCCCCAACGCAAAAGCCCGTCGATATTTGCGAAATGAGCGTCCAGGCTTATCAGTTTCGCGCCGTGCTCCATGCATGAGGCCGCGATCCACACATCGTTTATCGGGACCGGTTTTCCTTTTCTTCGTAGCTGCTGCTTGATGTGGGCAAACCAATCGGCGGTCTCATCAGTTATCGGTATGCAAACAGTTCTAGGTTTCTCACGGAATCTCGATAGTTTTTTCCGGTTATCACTCTTCCTGCTTCCGCCTTCAAACCCGTCCAACAACTCCCCTAAAACGACGGGAGATAGGAGGACAGCATCACTTCTTGAAAGTTCATCGGCGATTTTATTGTTCCCCGCGAGAAGGGCCGTATACGTGTTTGTATCAAGAAGGACCCTTCCCACCTACCAATCCTCCGGGTCCACGGTCATATTGCTCTGCTGGGTAGCCGCAAACTCCGCGTGCTCGGCGGCAGTCCAGACTCCGCAGAATTCCCGGTAATCATCGGAATATCCTTCTGAACCGGGAAGCCCGACAGCCCGGGCTAACAGTTCTTTCACCAACTGGTTTTTACTAATCCTCTTCTGCCTCGCCTGTTGGGACAACCGATCATTTAGTTCCGGTTCAATTTCATGTATTGTAATCGACATAAAAACCACCTTATGGTTCATAATATCATAATAATGGTTCATTTGCAAGAAGTATTTTTGCCGAGAGCTTGCTTTTCATTTCGAAATGCTGGGATGGCCAATATCATCTTGACTGTGTACCCAATTATGGGTACA
>CAYXSD010000162.1:0-5300 GCA_964466335.1 uncultured Spirochaetales bacterium | reverse complement strand
AATTATTTTAAACCTGCAAATCCGCCAAAAGTGCTAAGACCCCGGCAGCTTAAAGCGCATTACTACCTCTCCCGTTTCTATTGAAGTTTCTGATAGCTTTACCCATGAAAATAGTGTATTCTTCAAGGTAAACAATGAACACTTCAAGGAGGATGGTATGAAATTAGAAGATTCCAATGGAAGAACAAGTGAACCGAAAGGAGTATCTGAAATAACAGATATGATTGGTCGGCTGGGAAAGGGCCTGGACCACTGTATTTTAAGCGATGGCAATCTATTTATTCAGGCTGCCGGCAGCGACCCTAAATTGGTGGTAGAGTACGGAGATCCTTCGGGTCATTTCGAAGCGGCTTCGGTGTTGCCCGCTGAAACGGTCAAAGGAATTTTTACCGCGTTTTTCCAAAATGATCCGTCATGGAAAAAAATGGCAGTCTTTACACGGGCCGGAGAAGGTGCTTCTCCCTCAGGCGGAGCGATACCGGGCGGGTCAATTCCCGGAGCCGCATCGAACAGAAGCACACCTGCCGGGGCTCGAGAGAAGGGGCTGAAAGACGATCTCATAAATTCGGTGAAGGGCGAAGTGCGGTACGGTTTCTCGGGAGTAATCCGCAGGATAGTCCGGGGCATCTTTCGTAGTTTCAGATAGCTTTGTTCCGCGTTCCTCCGTCCCTCTCGCGCACTCTTAAGTAGACATTCACGGGAGGTCCGCCCAGAAGTAGAGAAGACCGCCGTTCTCCTCGGATACAGGTCTGTAGATGAAGCCGGCTTCTTCACAGGTACGGACGATTTCCTTTTCAGAGTACACAGTACCGGTTATCTTGCTTTCGTTCCGTTTTCGCTCCACGACGGGAGTGGCGCAGAGAAAGGAAGCCCCCTCGGCGGAGACCCGCTTTATTTCAGCAAACACAGCGGGGAGGTCGTCGAAGAAGTTAAGGGCGAGTATACAAAGAACAAGGGTAAAGATACTATCTTTAAAGGGGAGGTTTTCAACTCCCGTTACGTAGAATTCCGCATCTGCGAAACCCGACTCATAAAAGTTCTTTTTTGCCCTCTTTAAAAGACCAGGGCTGATATCAATACCGGTGTAATCGTTGTCCGTGGGGAGGAAATAAACGGCGCTTCCGTTTCCCGCTGCCAGCTCCAAAACTTTCTTCCCATGGTTCTTAGAAAGCTCACCCTGGAGGATTTGGTAATGCCTGTCCATATCGGCGTTAAACTTTTTTGGAAAGACTGATTTCTCCATAAAGAAATCGTAGGTAGAGGCGAAAAGGTCTCCAAACCATGGTTTTGGAGTGGTACGTGTTCCCTCATCAGCGGCAACGTAGTGGAGTCCGTTTTTTGTTTCAATGATTATTTCATCTCTCAACATATGTAGTGAATTCCTTTGTAGTAGTTTACCCCCCCAGAATACCCAATAGAACACCGGCGGCAACAGCGGAACCGATTACCCCCGCTACGTTGGGTGCCATGGCGTGCATGAGGAGGTAGTTCTCCTTATCGTATATCTGCCCCATGTGTTGTATTACCCTGGCGCTGTCGGGAACAGCGGAGACCCCTGCAGCACCGATCATGGGGTTTAGCTTCTCCTTTAGAAAGAGGTTCATAGCTTTGGCAAAAAGCACACCCGCGGCGGTGGCGACGCAGAAGGAGGCGGCCCCTAAGCCGAAGATCTTTATCGATTCGATCCGAAGGAAGACATTCGCTTGCGTACTGGCGCCGACGGAGACCCCGAGGAGGATGGTAATAATATCTATCAGCGCGTTCCGGGCGGATTCCGCAAGCCGCTCTGTTACTCCGCTCTCCTTTAAGAGGTTTCCAAAGAAGAGCATCCCCAGAAGAATGGATGCTCCGGGGGCAATAAATACGGTAATAATAAAGCCGATTATGGGAAAGAGGACCTTGGTCCTTTTAGGAACAACTCGGGGGGCCTTCATGCGGATCAGCCTCTCCTTCTTCGTGGTGAGCAGCCGAACAATGGGCGGCTGGATCACCGGTACCAGGGCCATATAGGAGTAGGCGGCAATGGCGATGGGACCCACCAGTTCCGGGGCGAGTTTGGAGGAGAGGAATATGGAAGTAGGTCCGTCGGCCCCGCCGATAATCCCGATTGCTCCGGCCTCGGTTAGGGAAAATCCCAGGAGCGTGGAACCGATGAAAGTGGCGAAGATCCCGAACTGCGCTGCTGCTCCCAAAAGGGCAAGTTTCGGATTGGCAATAAGGGTGGAGAAGTCCGTCATCGCGCCAATCCCGAGAAAAATCAGGGGAGGATAGATACCGCTTCTTACACCGAAGTGGAGCAGATTCATAACGGAACCTTCATCGTAGACCCCGAAGGTGCCGGGAACATTTCCTAAAAGAATTCCAAAGCCGATTGGTATAAGAAGGAGGGGTTCGTATTTCTTTACTATTCCTAAGGTAATGAAGGTAAGGCCCACCACAATCATAATAAGGTACTTCCACTCCATCTGAGCAATCGCTGTGGTTTGAATAAAATTGATGAATTCTTCCATAGGCCGCTCTCCTATTGCTCCCCGATTTCCAAGAGGACCTGACTTTCCGCCACATTCTCCCCCTTTGCTACTCGTATCGCCGTTACCGGTCCGCTGGCTTTGGCGGTGATCTCCGATTCCATTTTCATAGCTTCTAAAATAAGAACCACATCACCCTCTTTCACAATATCCCCCTCCTTTACCAGGACCGAGAGGACCACACCGGGTATGGGCGCTAATAGTTGTCCCGGTTTATAAGCAGATACCTTTTTAGGGGCATTCACGATATGGGTTTCCGCCTCCTGCTTTTTTCTCCTTACAAGTTTGGGAACGTGGTCATACTCTTCATGCTCAATTCCCACGGTATAATCGACATTATTGAGGCGGACGACCACCTTTGATTCGGTGTATTCCACAACCTTTCCCTCGTAGCGTCTCCCGTCCACAATTATTTTATAGGTTTTCATTGTCCTCTCCTCCGAATCGAATCAAAAAAGGTCTGATTGGGCAGGGGCCTTACGGTTTTCCACATGTTCATGGGGACCCGTTTCCAGGTAAGAATAATTTGGTTCTCCTCCTCCGCGCGCTGCTCGTGGAGAAACATGGTGGCGATTACCGCGGCAACATGGCGGGGATCGTGTTTTTTCTCCACAGATATCTCAGCGACTTTTTCAGGATCTGCCGAGGCGGTTTTTTTCCATGTAGACTTTCTATATCTTTTTCCGGTTTTTTCTTTCTTTTCATCCAGATGCTTCAGTTGACCGATGATAACACTAATCAACGTAAGGCTGGCGAACACGATAATCATTCCCACTAGCACGATGCTGAAGAGATAGCTGTTGCGGATTTTTTTATACTTATCCAGGGCCTGGCCGGCCTCTTCGGAACTGATACCCAGCTCTTCTAAGGTGAGGGAACTATCCAGGCTTAAATCTCTTCCCAGAAGTTCTAAGAATTTTTTCACCGGAATATCCATTCCAACCGAGATTTCCACAATGCTTTTTGTAACTGAGGGCCCTGGTAGTTCCGTTTCCTCCGTATAGAGCAGGGGGGAGATCGAAAGGATAATAAGCGCTATTCCTATTACTTTCATAAATGCTCCTTTTTTTCCGGTCCTCTTCTCTTACAGAGGTATGTTCCCGTGCTTCTTCGGAGGATTGGTGTCCCGTTTGGAGGCAAGCATCTCCAGAGCTCGTATAATTCTAAATCGCGTATTGGCGGGTTCTATGATGTCTTCGATGTATCCCTTCTCCGCTGCCCGGTAGGGGTTCTGAAAGGCCTTTCGGTACTCCTCCTCCTTTTCCTGAAGGAACTTTTCCGGGTCTTCCGTCTTTTTAGAGGATTTCCGGAAAACGATTTCCACCGCCCCCTTAGCACCCATGACGGCGATCTCCGCTGTGGGCCAAGCGTAGACCATGTCTGAACGGAGGTGTTTGCTGTTCATAACAATGTAGGCACCGCCGTAGGCCTTACGGAGAATGACCGTTATCTTCGGGACAGTGGCCTCGGCAAATGCGTACATAAGTTTTGCTCCGTGGCGGATAATTCCGTTATGCTCCTGGTTTGTCCCCGGGAGAAACCCGGGGACGTCCTCTAAGACCACCAGAGGGATGTTGAAACTATCGCAGAAGCGGACGAACCGGGCAGCTTTTGTAGATGCGTTGATGTCCAGTACTCCCGCAATCATCTTCGGCTGGTTCGCCACAATCCCCACCGAATGGCCGTTAAGGCGGGCAAACCCAACGATAATGTTCTCCGCGAAATACTCCGCCACCTCCAAAAATTCCCCGTCGTCCACGATTTCGGCAATAACATCGAGCATGTCGTAGGGTTTGTTTATATCCTCCGGGATGATGGTATTCAGGGCCTCGCTTCTTCGCTCTGCTGTGTCCTTGGGGGAGAAGTAGGGCGGGTCTTCCATATTATTGGAGGGAAGATAGCTTAAAAGTTTTCTTAGAAGGAGAATCGTCTCCTGTTCATCTTCGGTAATGAAATGGGCCACCCCGCTTTTTGTTGCGTGCACTCGGGCCCCTCCCAGGTCTCCGGTTGTTACCTCCTCGTTGAGGACCGTTTTTACCACCTTCGGGCCGGTAACGAACATATAGCTCGTCTCTTCGTTCATAATGATAAAGTCGGTAATGGCCGGAGAGTATACCGCCCCCCCGGCACATGGGCCCATAATCGAGGTGATCTGAGGAATTACCCCGGAAGCCAGCACGTTTTTCAGGAAAATATCGCCGTAACCGGCCAGGGCGTCGATACCCTCCTGTACCCGGGCGCCGCCGGAATCGTTTAATCCGATAATCGGTGATCCCATACGCATGGCCATATCCATCACCTTGCAGATCTTGGCAGCGTGGGTTTTGGAGAGGGACCCGCCCTGGAAGGTAAAATCCTGTGCATAGAGGTAGACCAGACGGCTTTCGATGGTGGCGCAGCCTACCACTACCCCGTCTCCGAAGGTTTTTTGCTCTTCCATGCCAAAATCTTGGCATTGGTGGAGGATGAAAGCGTCGAATTCCTCAAAACTGTCCGGATCCACCAGGGCTTTTATCCTCTCCCGGGCGGTCAGCTTACCCTTCTCGTGCTGGGCGTTTATTCTTCTTTCTCCCCCCCCTAGTCGGACGCGGTCCTTCTTAACCCTTAATTTCCGAAGTAGATAATCGTTGGAATTCATACAGCACCCCGCAAACAATTACATTTTCACAACAGCTCAGCCACTTTCAAAATTAACCAATGTTGAAAGTGGCCCTACCTTCATTTAATCAGACTTTCCTTGCTGGCACAACTGCTAATTTGGGCTTCTTGGAC
>CAYXSD010000161.1:3209-5368 GCA_964466335.1 uncultured Spirochaetales bacterium | reverse complement strand
ATCGGGAGATGTACGCTCGAAACATCTATCCACCGGTAGCGGGGCTTCCCTCCCTCTCCCGGCTGATGAAAGACGGAATCGGGGAGGGGATGACCCGGGAGGATCACCCCCACCTGGCAAGCCAGCTCTTTGCCGCCTACAGCTACGTGAAGGACGTACGAAACCTGGCTTCCGTCATCGGGGAGGAGGAACTGACCCCTTTAGACCATCAGTACCTGGATTTCGGCGAGAACTTCGAGAAGAAGCTCGTAAACCAGCGCCGCGACGAGGAGAGAACCATTGAGGAGACTCTGGAACTGGGCTGGGAGGCCTTACGGCTCCTTCCGGCGGACGAGCTCCACCGGGTCACGGAAGAGGAGATCGACGAATACTATCATGGATAATTCGCCGCGGAATAAAAAGGAATAATCTATGGCCAAGGAAGCGCCGACAAAATCGAACCTCTTAAAGCGGAAGCAGGAGCTGAAGTTTGCCCGTCTCGGTTACGAGCTTCTAGACCAGAAAAGGAACATCCTGGTGGTAGAACTCCTCAATCTGGTGGACCAGGCGGTTGACTTGCAGAGTCAGGTTGATGAATCCTTAAAGACAGCATTTCAGGCCTTTAAAGACTCAGTTTTGGAATCGGGGAAGCTTAAATTTGTAAGCCTCTCCAGCGCTATCAATGTGCAGGCGGAGATAAAACTCTCCCAGCGGAAGGTAATGGGGGTGAACCTCCCTGTGGTGGACACCAACTTCACCGAGAACCCTCCCTATTTCAGTTCGTTTGGGAGCACCTACTACACGGACCTCACGGTCGAGGAATTCAAAGAAGTTCTAAAAGTAATGGGGAGGCTTGCCGAGTTGAAGGTCTCCATAATGCGGCTTGCCCGGGAGGTGAAAAAGACGATCAGGAAGGTAAATGCCCTGGAAAAAATCGCCATTCCCAATCTGGAGGAGTCGGTGGAGTATATCCAAAACAGGCTTGAAGAGAACGAGAGGGACATGTTCATCCTTATGAAAATGGTGAAGGAGCGATTGGAGAGAAAAAAGGAGATGGTGAAAGATGAAAACCATTGAGAAAATGTTAGTGTATATCGATGGGTCCGAGGAGTCCATTACCGCTGCTCAGTACGCAATCTGCCTGGCCAAGGCGGAGGGGGCCAGTCTTACCGCTATCTATGTGGTGAACACCCGGGCCTTGGATGATCTCGTAAAATCCCGTATCTTTCTTCAGGAGGAACAGGAGGAATACCGTCAGGACCTGGAAGCCGATTCGGAACGGTACCTTCAGCACGTGAAAAAAATGGCGGAAGAGAAACGTCTTGAGATGAAAACCGTCAAAGCCAGCGGAAACGTCCATACGGAAATAAAGAAAGCGGTAAAGGAGGGAGAGTATGATCTTCTTCTTATCGGAGAGCTCTCCCATATTAAGAGCAGACGAGACGAATTTTACAATGAGGCGGAGCGGGCCATGAGGAGTGTCCCCTGTTCTGTTCTTGTGGTGAAGGACCCGGACCGTGTTTGGGACCTCTTTGAAAATGTAAGCGAATGAGGAGAGATATAATGGCCCTTGTAGATCTAGTTGAGGAAAAGGTAGTAAAAGTACCCATTGAATCCACCGACAAGTATGGCATTATTCAGGAGCTGGTAGATGTTCTCGATAAAGCTGGAAAAATTCAGGACAGAAACAAAGCCATGACCGCCCTCATGGATCGGGAGCAGCAGGGAAGTACGGGGCTGGAGGCGGGAATTGCCGTGCCCCACGCGAAAACAGAGGCTGTAAACACTATTACCCTTGCTATTGGTGTTTCTCCTAAGGGAGTTGACTTTGAAGCCATGGACGGAAAGCCTTCCCACATCTTCTTCCTCATGCTTGCCCCCCCGAACCAGCCGGGAAAGCACGTGGAGATTCTCTCGGAGATTGCCCGGCTTACCAAGTCCCCCTCTGTCATGAAACTCCTCACCAATGCCTCATCTCCAAAGGACGTGGTGGAAGTATTTACCGATGAGTAAAGTGTCCCACGGGCATGAGATAGAGAGGTACTAGGCCGGTAGTGGATAGACCGAGTACATCCTTTACATTCTGGTCGCTAAAAGCCCCGATGGTAAGGGTGCCGAGGGATGGAGGCTAAGAATGTTACGTAACAATTTGTAAAAAAGTTACGTATAGAATGAGCGGT
>CAYXSD010000161.1:0-3109 GCA_964466335.1 uncultured Spirochaetales bacterium | reverse complement strand
GGTGACCCCAGGGCTGACTCTCTCAGCCGCCGTTCATCTTTTCGAAAACTTTGTAGAGTGCCTGAGTCCCCATATTTTCCAATCCCATACTCATAGCAGAGAGATAGAACTGGTGGGCCAGGGCCAATCCGGGGAGGGAGAGTCTCATCCGTTCAGCTTCTTTCAGGGCTATTCCCATATCCTTTACAAAGTGCTTAATGAAGAAACCCGGATTAAAATCCCCATTGGCTATTCGCGGCCCGTAGTTGTTGATGGACCAGGACATGGCGGCGCCCTTTCCCACTACGGCAATGACCTCTTCCATATCCAGTCCCGCCTTATACGCGTAGAGGAGGGCCTCTATGACCCCGATCATGGTAGTGGCAATGTGGATCTGATTGGACATCTTGGTGTGCTGTCCCGCTCCGGCCTCGCCCATGTAGGCGATGTTCTTGCCCATGATATCGAAAAGGGGTTGTACCGTATCGAAAGTTTTCTTATCACCCCCTACCATTATGGCCAGACGGGCCTCCTTAGCTCCCACATCTCCACCGGAGACCGGGGCGTCTAAGGCGGAAATACGCTTCTTCCCCGCTTCGGCGTATATTTTTTCCGCCAGGGTAGGTTCGGAGGTGGTCATGTCTACAATAATGGAACCCTCTTTAGCTCCCCCGAGGATTCCCTTCTCCCCAAAGTAGATCTCCTCCACATCAGTTGGATATCCCACAATGGAGAAAATCATATCCGACTGTTCAGCTACCTCTTTAGGTGTGTCGCACCATTGGGCGCCGTTTTTCACCAGATCATCAGCTTTGGCCTTTGTTCTATTGTGTACGGCTACGGTATATCCTGCCTTCAGAATATGCCCGCACATAGACGCACCCATAACTCCTGTTCCTATCCAACCGATTTTTTGCTGTGCCATATTTCTCCTCAATCTTTCCAATTTACCGTGATTTCCTCATCACCGATCTTCATTCTTAGTCTCTATCCTCACTTTCATCTACAAAACTGAAGTCCGCTTTCCGGTCCTCCACGGAGACCCGCTCGATTTTTACCCTCACCCGGTCCCCCAGTCGATATACCTTTCCTGATTCTTTTCCCACATACTGAAAGTTCTCCTCGTCGAAGGTGTAAAAGTCGTCCTTTATCTCCTTCAGCGGGACCAATCCCTCGATTAGATACCGGGAGAGTTCCACAAAAAGACCGAAGGATGTGACCCCCGAAATAAGGCCCTCGTATACCCGGCCCACCTTTTTCGCGAGGAACTCCATGGACTTTATTTTTATATACTCCCGCTCGGCGTCTACCGCGGTTATTTCTTTTTCCGTGCTCTGTTTGCAGGTCCTCTGCAGAAATGGTTTGAGTTTTGGTGAGGCGGGGACAGCTCCCTTACCGGGCCCTTTTCCGGTCCCCCGGGATTTCGTTGTGCTGCGGGAGATGTAGCGTTTTAAAAGCCGGTGCACCACCAGGTCCGGATACCTGCGGATGGGGGAGGTGAAGTGGGTGTAAGCGGGAAAGGCGAGTCCGAAATGCCCCTTATTTTCCGTATCGTATACCGCCTTGGTCAT
This sequence comes from uncultured Spirochaetales bacterium, assembly GCA_964466335.1. GTDB lineage: Bacteria > Spirochaetota > Spirochaetia > SPDA01 > CAYXSD01 > CAYXSD01. The sequence continues at coordinate 1,559 of CAYXSD010000161.1, read as the reverse complement.
GGACTTAAGGGCGATCTTCTCAACAAAGTCTTTGAACTCGAAATTCTGGATCATCTCTATGATGTTTCGGTAGTCTTCCGGTTCGATGGAATCCCCTGGCTTGTAAGGGATTCCCAGGTTTTCTACAGCGGAGAGAAATGTTTTAGCATCCTCTACCGGGGGTGTCTCGTGATTTCGGTAGATGAAAGGGATTTTCCCTTTTCGCTTCTTCTCTTCAGCAACAATGTATCCCGCTACGGTGCGATTGGCTAAGAGCATGAACTCCTCGATCAACCTATGGGCTTCCAGGCGCTGCTTCGGTTTTATTTCCCGAGGCACCCCGTCCTCATCCAGGTCGATAATCGGCTCACTTAAGTCGAAATCGATGCTCCCCTCCTCCTCCCTGCGCAGACGGAGTACCTGGGAGAGGACCTGCATCAGGTGAATATTGGTCGCGTATTTGTGGTCTTTTCCCTCTATCACTTCTTCCACTTCTTCGTAGGTGAAGCGGTGTTTGCTCTTTATAATTGTCTCTTCAATGGAGAAGTCTTTTACCTCCCCCAGAGAGGAAACCTTCATAATTATACTAAAGGCAAGCCGGGGTTCCCCTGGGACCAGACTGCATATTTCGTTGGAGAGACGTTCCGGAAGCATGGGAAGGACCTTATGCACCAAGTAGACAGAGGTCGCCCGCTCCCAGGCCTCCCGGTCTATCGGGCTGTTCTCAGGTACGAAGTGGCTTACATCGGCAATGTGCACTCCCAGTTCGAAGAGTCCCGAGGGTAGCTGCTTCAGAGAGACGGCGTCGTCAAAGTCCTTGGCGGTTTCCGGGTCAATGGTAAAACAGGGGGTATTCCTTAAGTCCTTTCGTTTTTTGCTTTCTTCCTTAATATTCGGGGAGGGGATAGACTCGGCCTCTTTAACAATCTTTTCCGGAATTGTAAGGGGGAGCCCGCGGGAAAGGGCCACGATTTTAAGGTCGATCCCCGGTTCGTTCTGGTCTCCCACGATCTCCTTAATAGAGCCCTTCGGCTTGGAAGCAGGATCACTCCAGTCTAAAAGGGTGGCCAAGACGATCTGACCGTTTTTTAGTTTTTTCCCAAGGCCCGCCTTTTCTATTTCTTCCGGCGGTATTACCAAGGAGGAGGGGAGTCGGTTGTCTTCCGGGTAAACTTTCCCGCCCTTACCGGTTTTTCGGTATACACCGATGATGTTCCTCCCCGAACGGGAGACAATGCCGGTGATCTTCCCGTAGGGTTTCTCCCCGGCCTTAAGGATCTCCGCCTCCACGTTGTCCCCGTCCATAGCGTTGGAGAGGTTTTCGAAATGGATGAACAGGTCCGGCTCGTTCTCCAATCGTACGAAGCCGAAGCCCTTGGAGTTGATCTGAAGGGTGCCGGTTACTTTTCTTTTAGCCGATTTTTTCCTTCTGCTTCTTCTCGTGGTTTTCTTTTGTTCTTTTCCCGTTGGTTTGTCTGTTTTTGTGTTTGTTTTTTCTTTACTCATAATTGTTAGTAGTCATCATAGGGGGTATAGCGGAAAGGATCAATCCAATATCCTCTTAGGGTCTTGTTTTTATT
>CAYXSD010000160.1:0-5548 GCA_964466335.1 uncultured Spirochaetales bacterium | reverse complement strand
GCCCGTTCTATTAATCTCCTGTCCGCGCTCCTTCCCGTAAATACAAGCTCCATGTGCTCAGGCTTACTATCGATTAAACCAATAAGCTCCTCCACACCGAACAAACGGTACATTACCGCCAAATCCACCTCATCCAGGATGACAAGCCGGTATTCACCGTTACACACAATCTTCCAGATTTCCATCATTCCCTCCTGGGCACAGTCGACATCCGTGAAGGAGGGTCTGCCTTTTATCCAGCAGCCCCTGCCGTAGAGTTTAAAGGTTATTAGATCGGAGAATCGCTCCAAGGCATAATGTTCACTGCTCTTTGTCGCCTTAATAAATTGTCCTATAAAGACCTTAAGACCGGCCCCGGCGGCCCTCAGGGCAAGTCCAAGGGCGGCGGTGGTTTTACCTTTCCCGTTACCTGTGTAAATATGAACGTATCCCTGGGCAAAGGGCTTTTTTTCTCCCTTCGCAGCGTCTTTGCTGCAAGCAATATTGCTCATACAGTTCTCCTTCTTGTATTCGAAATTATTTCAATTATTCCAGGACATCTTCTATGTCACCTTCAATCTCCATATACATCTGGTCCAATCGTCGTTTTGTTTCCTCAGAAGCTTCCCACATGCCCCGGGCAATCGCCTCTAAAAGTTTTTCCAGGATGTTTTGAAGCGCGTAGGGATTGACCTCTTGAAACCACTTTTTCATGGAATCATCGAATGCGTAACGATGGGCGATCCCGTCATACATCCAATCCTCCACCACCTCCGACGTGGCATCCCAGTGAAAGGCCGTATCGATGGCGTGGGACATGTCCCCCGCACCTTTGAAACCGTGATCTTTAAGGCCTTCTATCCACTTCGGATTGAGGACCCGTGAGCGGAACACGTGTTTTGATTCCTGCTGAATGGTCCGGTATTTCATCCTGTCGGGGTCTGAAGCGTCGCCGGAGTAGGCCTGGGGATAGGACCCGGAGGAAGCCTTAACCGCTGCTACCAGTCCGCCGTGGTAGGCATTGAAATCAGTACAGGAGAGCATATCATACTCCCGAGAGTCCTCGTTTTTTACCACCAGGTTGATGTCCGAAAGTCTGCGGGCAAAGGTTTCCCGCTGATCCGACCCGTACACCTCCTTCCCGTAGGCGTATCCTCCCCAATGTATGAACATGTTTCCCAGATCATCCGCGTCCTTCCACTGCTTGGACTCGATCATTTCCGGTACCCCAGTGCCGTAGCCTCCGGGGGGATCGCTGAATACCCGGAAGGATGCCTCTCGTTCTGCCTTATCCGGGTCCATTCCCCTAAGGATAAGTTCCTCTTTTTCCCTCTGTACGTTTTTTCTGATAGAGTTCATTGCCGTCGGCTCGTCCAGAGCCGCTGCCATCATTACCGCCTCATCCAGTAGTTCCATAACATTGGGAAAGGTGTCCCTGAAGAGCCCGGAAGTACGAAAGGTTATATCTACCCGGGGGTATTTCAGCTCTTCCGTGGGTAAAATTTCGAGCCCGTCGATCCTACCGTTTCTCCGGTTCCACACAGGTTTTATCCCCATAAGGTAAAGGGCCTCCGCCACGTCCTCACCAAGGGTCCTCATGGTGTTTCCCGCCCAAACAACCATAGCCACCGTATCGGGCGGCTTCCCGTTGTCCTTTTCATAAGCTTCCACCAGAGCCTCACCCAGGGCGATTCCTGCCTTCCAGGCAGACTCCCCGGGAATCTTGAAGGGATCAACACTGAAGAAGTTCCTCCCCGTAGGAAGGATATCCGCCATCCCCCGGGTGGGCGACCCGCTTGCACCAGGGGCTATGTGTTTCCCGGAGAGCGCCCGGATTATTGTCTCTTCCTCGTCCTCTATCCGCCTGATATTCGGAAGAAGCACCTCCTCCATATACTCCCGGATTGTCTCCAGCCCCGGGATTTCCCCTTCTTTCCTCCGTGCCTCTCTTCCCTCTCTTCCACTGCCCTCTCCCACCATTTCTGCCGCAATCCTTAAGCATTCCCCGCGGATTGCTTCCAGGGCTTGGGCGTGAGTGGTAAACTTTCCTGTTTCGTCCTTACCCCCGCGGTCATTCAAAAGCTTGCCGTAATCGTAACCCCAGCTTCTCGCCACGCTTTCCGGGAGGGAGGGGACCTCACCGTTCTTCAGTCTTACCAGCTGGTTACAGAGTTCCCCCAGACCTTCCCCTTCGGGCTTATGGCCCAGTATGTGCAGTCCTTTGTTAATAGCTGTATCTGATACCTCGCTTATGTAGGAGTGAAGATCATGGGCAAAGGAATCGAAATCTTTAAAAGCTTCCGCTTCGGAGATCTCCACATCCGAGGAAAGATTGTGTTTTTTCGCGGTCTCCCATATATCCCTTTTTAGCCTTTCCGTCCTATCAGGATCACTTATGCTGAGCTGCAGATACTCTAATAGCTTCGTATCCACTTCCGCGAGTTCCTCGTACTTGTCCGCGTTCGTCATAACGGGAATCATGTGATCGTCGATTACCGCGTAGGATCGGCGCTTTGCCTGGGTCCCCTCGCTGGGATCGTTTATGATGTAGGGATAAATATTGGGAAGGTCCTGGATTGCCAAATCAGGGTAGCAGTCACGGGAGAGGGCCATGGTCTTTCCGGGCAGCCATTCCAAAGAGCCGTGCTTTCCCACATGGACCACAGCGTCGGCTTTAAAGACCCATCGGACCCACCAGTAGAAGTACAGGTAATGGTAGGTGGGAGGCAGATGGGGATCGTGTATTTTATCGGGTTGGTCCAGGTAACCTCGGGGCGGTTGTATACCGATGAAGAGGTTCCCATTCCTTATTCCACCGATAATAACTTCATTCTGATAAACAAAGGCCTCCCCAGGGGGCTTTCCCAGGTCCCTTTCCATGTGCTCCTTCACTTTCTCAGGGAAGCTCTCAGTCCATTCGCTGTATACCTCCCCGGGAATGGTATCACAGGAACGCCCCGCCATTGCTTCGCAGGAGAGCCATCGTTTATCGTTGGTAAGTCCCGAGAGGACCACCTCGGCTAATTCCTTTCCGTTTTCGTAGACTTGTTCCAAACGATATCCTTCGGTTTTTAAACGTCCCAGGATGGATGCCACGCTCTCGAAAGAATCGAGGCCTGCCGCCGTTCCTATCCTGTCATTTCTGGGAGGATAATTGTGAAAGATGATGGCTACCCTCTTCTCGCTGTTTTTCTTGGTCCCCAGATAAGCCCAGTTGCGGGCTAAGGATATGAGCTTTTCAATCCGTTCTGGAATAGGTTCGCATACTTTCACCGTCGCCCCCGTATCCGGGTCGGGTCCGGATTTTTCATAGGTCGCCGCCGGCAGGGTAATCAGGGCACCGTCAAATTCAGGTTGGGCGGCGCTGATGGTGACGTCCATGGGAGATACTCCCTGTTCGGTGGTGGACCAGAACTCGTAGGGAGTGTAGAGGGTTATGGTCTGCAGGACCGGCACGTCCAGCGCCTCGTAGACGGCGGCGTCCATGGGCGTCGTCTGACGGATGGAAAATCCGTGGAGATTGAGCAGCACATGAATGAAGGTCTTCCCATGGCGGGAAAAATATGCGGCGAACACCTCTCGGGTAGTAAGATTATTTACCCGGGTGTCGGGGAATCGAATGGAGAAGCAAGGAACCGGGAAAGCCCCCTGTTTTTCTATCTCCTCTATCAGGGCGTCAATATGCTTCACGTTCCCTTCGATATAATTCCCCCGGAAGAATGAAATTCCTATAACAGGCGTTCCCTTTTGTATAAGCTTATCCGCTTTTACCCCCGCCTTCTCAAAGTAATCCTCCAGGGAGAAGACCACACCGAATTGGGGATGGTAGATTCCCTCCGTGGGAAGACGGACCAGCTTCGGAGCATCAAAGCTGCCCTTCTCAGCAAGCTCACAGGCGATGGAAAAAAGGGATTCCCAGTTCTCCACCCCATCGTAGGTTATGTACTCTAGAATGTGTTTAAAAAACCCATTCTCGTAACCGGTGGAGTATTTCTGAGAAAGTTCCAAGTCTTCCCCCTCGGAGGGATGAATATACACATGCGTGTTACCGGTCTGTTCTATCAGCGTGTCGAAAAGAGGAATGGAGGTCCTTCCTCCATGAAAGACAATAAAAAGATAATTGGCACCTTTGAGGTGTTCTTCTATAAATTGATGTATCGTCTCTTCCCGGATATCTTTTCCGGTGGCGCAGATAAGTTCCATGGATCCGGGATGCTTTTTTTCCCTGTTCCTGTACGCATCCGAGGCGGTGGCAAGATAATTTCCCGTGGCACTTATAAGAACGAACTTCGTTCTCTTCATTTTTCAATCCTCCTTAACAACTCCCGGTAGAGAGTACATTCAGGACCCGGTCTACCCTGGGCAGTCCCGGAATAGGCGACCCGTCTGGAAGGACATCCTCCCCGACAGAGGCTGACCGCTTCACAGGTTCCGCAGCTCTCGGGGAGGGCCAATTCACTCATCAGGTCTTCCAGCACGCTGAAATCCTCCTCCCCCACTCTTCCCAAACTATGCCGACAATCCCCCAGGAAGGAAGCGCAGGGGTAGAGCATTCCCTCCGGTGTTACCGCCAGGGCACTCCCCTTAGCAACATGGCAGAAGGGCGGGAGAGAGGCAGCTTCTCCGAAGTCGCTATCACACCCGGACTTCCGTAATCCTCGGTGCTCCCGTGATCCTCCATGTCCCCAACTTTGGACCTTTCCTTCCAGGAGACCCCGCCGAACCTGTTCCACCTCCCGGACCCTAAGCGGAGGGAATCGTTTCCGGTTCACATACTCTAGTGTCTGAAGGAGGATCTCTGCCATCTCTCCAATTTCTTCGTCTCCCGGTATTAGATCACTTTCCTCAAATCCCTCGGTATCAAGGGCTTCCCTCTTCGGTCGAAGAATATCCAGGTTAATTACTCTTACCGAAGGTAAAACCCCGCAGAGGAGAAGAAAATCCTCCATTCTGGAGACATTCTGCTTCGTTACCACCGCGGTAATATTAGCCCCCATCCCCAAATACCCTAAGAGGGTAAGGGTCCTCACAACCTCTTTTCCCCTTCCCCGGTGAATATCGTTTACATCGGGAACACCGTCGAGACTTACGGCGACACCGATTTCCTTCTTCTTCAGATAATCCCAAATATCCCTCTCCGCTACAGTCCCGTTGGTCTGGACGGCAAACCGCAGACCCCGGTACTCTCTCTCCACCCCTTCAATACATTCCTGAATAACCGAAAAGGCAAGGAGAGGTTCCCCCCCGGCGAATTCTACCACACCCGGTTTTCCCTTACTCATATACCGCCGTACCGCCTTCACTGCCAGCTTACCGGGCATATCCTCCCCGGGAAGGGCCCCCTCCGCAAAACAGTACCTACAATGGAGATTGCACCTCCCGGTGACCAGAAGCATGAGAAATTCAACACTCCCCTGTTCCACCCTGGTCCTCTCTGTACTCACCCTAAATTCTCCCTACTATTTCCTCACTCTTAGCTCCGCTCTTAGCTCCTCTTTTAGCTCCTCTTTTAGCTCCTCCGTCCCTCTAAAATCAGGTTTTATCTTCGACATATCCTCGGAAGGCAGCT
>CAYXSD010000159.1:0-5558 GCA_964466335.1 uncultured Spirochaetales bacterium | reverse complement strand
CGGGAAGTAATGTCCAGCTATGGACCTCAAGAAAATACTCTATCCCGACGTTATTTCCCTGGACCTTCCCGGAAATACCAAGAATGAAATTATAGAGTCTCTTTTAGACCTCCTCATGGGAACAGGAAAGGTAAAAGACCGGGACGCGGCTTTGGAATGCATTTTGGAGCGGGAGAAGAAGATGTCCACTGGAATTCAAAATGGGGTGGCAATCCCCCATGGGAAAACCCCGGTGGTGGATGAACTTGTGGCCTGTGTGGGGCTTAAAAAACCGGGTGTGGACTTTGAGGCCCTGGACAACCAGCCGAGTAATATCTTTATTATGACCCTTTCACCAATAAACAGGACCGGACCTCATCTGCAGTTTCTCGCCGAGGTGGGACGGCTGTTAAAGCAGAAGGACCAGCGGGAGGCCTTCTTGGCAGCCGCTACTAAGGAAGAGGTCCTCTCCATTATTGTACCCTGAGGCAGCCTATAATGACCCACCACATGACAATCCTGGTACTACAACTCGCTGTTATTGTTATCACCGCGAGGATTGTGGGTCACCTCTTTACCCGTTATCTTAAGCAGCCCAGTGTTTTGGGTGAACTTGCCGCGGGCATGATTATCGGACCCTACGCTCTTGGAAGCATATCCATGCCGGTGATCCAGGGCCCTCTCTTTCCTCTGCCGGAAACTACCCTCCCGGTGAGTCCTGAGCTCTACGGTTTCGCCGTAATGGCTTCTATTATTCTCCTTTTCTTGGCCGGTTTGGAAACGGACCTTCCCACCTTTATTCGCTTCTCTGTTAGGGGCTCCGTGGTGGGGCTGGGCGGGGTGGTGCTCTCCTTCGCCGCCGGCGACTTGACCGCGGTGTTACTGCTTCCGGGAGTTGGGTCATTCATGGATCCCACGGCTCTCTTTCTGGGAACCCTTTCGACGGCCACCTCCGTGGGTATTACCGCCCGGGTGCTTTCGGAGAAACGGAAGCTGAGCAGCCCCGAAGGGGTCACCGTACTGGCCGCGGCAGTCCTGGATGATGTGTTAGGTATTATCCTTCTCGCCATCGTAGTGGGGATCGCCAAGGTGCAGCAGACAGGAGGGGACATTCAATGGGGAAGGATCGGCTTTATTGCCGCTAAGGCCTTCGGGTTTTGGCTTATCTCCACTGTTTTAGGGATAATCCTCGCGCCGCGGCTTACCAAGGGGCTGAAGCATCTAGATTCCATGGACACCATAGCAGGAATTGCCTTCGGGCTGGCCATCTTCTTGGCTGGGCTTTCAGAACTGGCCGGCTTGGCTATGATCATCGGTGCCTATGTAATGGGTCTCGCCCTCTCGCAAACAGATATAGCTCATGAACTCCGGGAGAAGCTTCAGGGGTTGTACAATTTCTTTGTGCCTATTTTTTTCTGTGTCATGGGGATGATGGTGGATTTCGCGGCGATAAAGGCGGTCTTTTTCTTCGGCATGGTCTACACTGCAGCCGCGGTGGCGGGGAAGCTTTTAGGCTGCGGGGTTCCCGCCCTCTTCGCGGGATTCAATCTCCGCGGGGCCTTTAGGATCGGCGCGGGAATGCTTCCCCGAGGGGAGGTTACTCTCATCGTCGCGGGAATAGGTCTTGCCTCAGGGGCCATCGGGAATGATATGTTCGGAGTGGCCATCATGACCCTCCTCATTGCCAGTGTCATAGCTCCTCCGGTCCTTATCCGAAGTTTCAGCGGAGGCAGCGGGTACCGGGGAAGGGAGAAAGAGGAAACGGCAGAGCTTACGTCTCTGGAACTGGATTTTGGGCGTCAGAGGCTTGCGGATTTTGTCCGGGGGCTCATTATCTCCGCTTTTCGGGAGGAGGGGTTTTTCTCTCAGCGTATTGATATGCAGGGCGCAATCTACAATTTAAGGAAGGACGAGATTTCCATAACATTGGTGCAAAAGGGGCCGGTAATAACCCTCAATACCACCCCCAAACACGAACAGTTTGTGCGCCTTCTGGTACTGGAGGAAATTCTGGAGATGAAAGACCTCCTAGAGGGCCTAAAATCCATGGAGAGTCCCGATCTTATGGGGGCCAACCTCATTATGGGGCTCTTCGCTGAGGAAGGCGCCTCGGAGGGCGCCCCTTTGGGTGCCCCTGAGGAGTCAAAAAAGGACCCCACAGAATCATAACCGGAACTGGGGGCCCTCCTTACATATTCTGGAAGTATCCTAGTATCTTTACATATCCTGGTATCTTTAAATGTCGTAGTACAGGGCGAACTCCCATGGATGGGGACGGAGATCGATGGCCTGTACCTCGTTGGTCATCTTGTAATCCACCCATGTTTCAATAACATCGGGGGTGAAAACGTCTCCCTTTAAAAGAAAATCATAGTCCGCTTCTAAAGCTTCCAAGGCGCTTCTTAAGGACCCGGGGGTCTGGGGTACTTTGGAGAGTTCCTCCGGGGGAAGATCGTAGATGTCCTTGTCCAGAGGTTCTCCGGGATGGATCTTGTTCACGATTCCGTCGACCGCGGCCATAACCATTGCCGAAAAGGCAAGGTAGGGGTTGCAGCTGGGATCGGGGCATCGGAATTCGAAGCGCTTCGCCTTTTCCGAGGAGGAGTACATGGGGATCCGCACGGCGGCGCTCCTGTTCCTGCTCGAGTAGGCCAGGTTTACCGGCGCCTCGAATCCCGGAACCAGCCGTTTGTAGCTGTTCGTGGTGGGGTTGGTGAAGGCCAAAAGCGCCGGAGCGTGTTTCAGGATGCCGCCGATGGCGTAGAGGGCCGTCTCGGAGAGACCGGCATAGCCGTCGCCGGCGAAGAGGTTTTTCCCTTCCTTCCAGAAGGACATGTGAACGTGCATCCCGCTCCCGTTGTCGCTGAAGAGGGGTTTGGGCATAAAGGTGACCGTCTTTCCGTGTTTCCGGGCGATGTTTTTGATAATATACTTGTACTTTAGGAGGTTGTCCGCCATCTCTACCAAGGTCCCGAAGCGCATGTCGATCTCCGCCTGTCCTCCTGTGGCCACCTCGTGGTGCTGGCATTCCACAGGAATACCCGCCTCCTCCATGGTGAGCATCATCTCCGAACGTATGTCCTGCATGCTGTCCGTGGGGGGTACGGGGAAGTACCCTTCCTTGTAGCGGGGTTTGTATCCCAGGTTCGGGGCTTCTTCCCGCCCGGTATTCCATCTTCCCTCGATGCTGTCCACGAAGTAGTATCCGCTGTGCTCGTTCTGGTCGAACCGAATATCGTCAAAAATAAAGAACTCCGCCTCGGGACCGAAGAAAGCGGTATCGGCAATCCCGCTGCTTTTTATATAGTGTGCGGTTTTGCGGGCAATATTTCTGGGGTCTTTGGTGTAATCCTCCCCCGTAATGGGGTCACAGATGTTGCAGAGAATATTGAGTGTTTTATGCTGGGTAAATTGATCGAAGAAGGCCGTTTCCGGAACAGGTTTTACGATCATATCCGATTCGTTTATGGCCTGCCAGCCTCGAATACTGGACCCGTCGAAACCTAAACCCTCGGTAAAGGACTCTTCGTTGATTTCCCCGGCAGGGACTGAAAAATGCTGCCACAGTCCGGGAAAGTCCATGAAGCGAAGGTCCACGACCTGCACCTTTTCCCGTTCTATTAACTCTACAACTTCTTTGGGATCTCCTGGAATTTTCATGTTGATGCTCTCCTTACCATAGTGTTGAAAATGATATTGAATATAACTGCAATTTCCGTACCACATTTTATTGGTTTTTCGGAAAAATGTCTTCCCCGCGTAGGGCGGGTGTATTCGAGCTTCGGAAAATAAAAAATTTTCTCTTTTTAGGTGGGCCTCTTTCGATATTGCCATTTTTCAGAGGCTAAATCTCGGATATGTACAAAGGAAGGGGTAGATCTTAAAAAAAAACAAGAAATCTGTTAGTAAAAGCAACAATCTGAGAAGATGCTGCTACCCCTGCACGGTATTTGTTAGCTACATTTATGTAGCTATATTAAGCTTTTAGTACATATTTGTAGGTATCTGATATCTTGTCGGTTTGCCTTCTTAAGCATGAACACGGCCCCTTTCGTTGTTTTTTGATTGCTGCTATTCGGATTTGACTTGACCGTCCTTCTTCGATAGTATGGGCGAATACAGCATGTAAAGGAAGTCCTATGGAAAAAAACGTCCCCCAGATAGACAGAGATTGGCTTAATAAACAGCTTTTGCAGCGTTTCGACCGCTATGTAAGGATCGAAACAACTTCCGACAGGCATGTAGAGAATATACCCTCTACCGAATGTCAGTGGGATCTTATTACCCTGTTAAAGAAAGAACTTACCGAACTGGGGATAGAGGACATCCAGCTCGATGAAAACGGCTACCTTATCGCCCGGCTCCCGGCAAACGGTGTGAACCAAGGGACCCCCTGTATAGGGTTTATGGCTCATATAGATACTGCCTCAGAACTGCCGGGGAAGGCAAGGCCACAAATTCACGAAAACTATCAGGGGGGACCAATTGAACTGAAGAGGGATGTGGTTATTGACCCCGAAGAGTTTCCTGAACTTAAAGAAAGAATAGGAGATACCATTATTACCGCCGATGGGACGACCCTATTAGGTGCTGATGACAAAGCGGGTGTGGCGGAGTGTATCACCGCTGCGGCCTGGTTCATGTCGCACCCGGACACCCCCCACGGTCCGGTGGAGTTCATCTTTACCCCCGATGAGGAAACGGGAAAGGGAATGAACCTCTTCCCCGCGGAGAAACTTCAGTCCGACTGCTGTTACACCATGGATGGAGACGGGGACGGGGTTGTCGAGGCGGAGTGTTTTCACGGCCACACGGTAAAGGCTTTTTTCAAGGGACAGGTAGTCCATCCCGGCAGGGGTAGGGGGAAGCTGGTAAACGCTGTAACCATGGCATCCACCTTTATGGCTATGCTGCCGAGAAATGAGACGCCGGAAGCAACGGATGGAAGATACGGCTTTTTCTGCCCTATGGAGATCAATGGTTCCATGGGAGAAGCAGAGGTAGAAATTTACATTCGTGATTTTGAGATTGAAGAGGTGAAACGGAGGATACAGCTGGTCCGTTCCTTAGCGTTAATAGTGGAAGGCCTCTTCCCGGGAGGGAAGATAGAGGTGGAGGCCCTGAAGATGTACGAAAACATGCGGGACGGTCTGGTTGAATTTCCCCAGGTCCTGGAACTCTTAGAGGAAGCCATCCGAATGACCGGTACGGAACCGGAAAAACGCTCCATTAGGGGAGGCACCGACGGAGCACGGCTCACCGAAATGGGAATACCCTCTCCAAATGTGTTCAATGGGGGATGTAACTTTCACAGCAACAAGGAATGGGCCTCCCTGGAATTGATGCGGAAGGCGACAAAGACCATTGTCTATCTGGTCGGACTATGGGCGAGTAAGGGCTGAGGGCTAAGAGGCGTTCCGAGTAAATTTTCTTATTAGCTGAGCCACTTTCAAAATTGGTTAATGGTGAAAGTGGCTGATGCAATTATCTATTTCTGATATCATAGAATTGCGTGTATAAGAGAGTTAAATGTAATGCCAGACGAATTTTTAATGACGAACCTTGCATGGTTAGACGAA
>CAYXSD010000158.1:0-5570 GCA_964466335.1 uncultured Spirochaetales bacterium | reverse complement strand
AATTGAATAAAACAGCCGATTTTTTAAGGTTGATCGGAGAGAAGAAAAGTGCTTCCGCGCCTGAGGGGGGCGGCTGCAGAAACGGGAGCAAACAACGGTAAAAGGCCTTGACGGAGAAACGGTTTTCTTGTATCTTTATAAGAAATTACTAATAAACTTATATGCTTATATGAAAGCATGTATCGTTTTTAAACAGGAGGAACGAAGATGAGTACAAAGTCTGAAGAAGGAAAAAAGAAGCCTTGCTGCTGCGAGCAGCCTGATAAATTACAGAGTACCCCGGATGAGTGCACTCCGGAACAAATTAAAGAATGTCATGGAGAACAGAAGGAAAAAGAACATCCCTGTTGTGGGAATGGCGAGTAAAGAAAAGCTCGAATGCATAGCATGATCGAAGCAGCAGGCCTCTCTAAGAGTTTCGAGGATGTACAAGCCGTAGTGGACGTAGGGTTTACCGTGAGCAAGGGAGAACTGTTCGGGTTCCTAGGTCCTAACGGCGCCGGGAAGACGACCACCATCAATATGCTCACCGGCCTTGCCAGACCCGATAAGGGAAACATAAAGGTCGGAGGGATCGACTGTTCCGCGAACCCCAAGGCGGCACAGCACCTAATAGGGATAGTGCCCGACGAAAGTAACCTCTATCCTGAATTAACGGGTTACGGCAACCTTACCTTCTGTGCCTCCCTCTACGGAATGCGGAAGAAACCGAGGGAGAGACGCGCGGAAGAACTACTGGAAATGTTCGGGCTAAAGGAAGCGGCCCACCGTAAGTTTTCAGGGTATTCCAAAGGGATGAAACGAAAACTTACCATTGCCGCCGGCATAATCCATAAACCTCCCATGCTCTTTTTAGATGAGCCCACTACCGGCATCGACGTGGCCAGTGCACGACAGATCCGGCAGCTTATCGCGGACCTTCACCATGAAGGCACTACTATTCTGTTAACCACCCACTACATCGAAGAGGCTGAGCGTCTCTGCGACAGGATCGCCTTCATTGTTATGGGAAGGATTGCCCGTGTGGAAAGTGTTGAGTACCTGTTGGAACCGGTCCGGGAGAAGTACGTCCTTCGCTTCATTTTTGACAGTCCCGTCCCTGACGCGGCTGCCGCTATTAGCGAGGCCTTTCCACACCTCCAGTCCAGCACTATCTCTCCAACACAAGTCAGGATTGAAGGGAAAGATAAAATCCCGCTAGCTCCACTTATACATTTTCTCGATGCCCGGGGGACCGATGTCATTGAAGCGAGGCGGCAGCGTCCCTCCTTGGAGGACGTGTTTGTAGAGATTACCGGGATTGAAGCTGATGCGATGAAACGGGAGAAAGAAAAGAAGGGAGGAAAAGGATGAAAACCTGGATAGCCTTTTGGAACATCCTTGTGAAGGATATGCTGGCCTACTATCTTAAGCCCCCAAACATAAGCTGGGGATTGATCTTTCCATTAGCATGGACGGCGATGTTTTTTGTACGTACCGGCAGCGGGTTGGAGAGTATCTATGAGCTTCTTCCGGGCGTCATGTCCGTCTCTCTCCTCTTCGGCACCACCTCCATGCTGGCGGTAACGGTGACCTTCGAAAAGAAGAACCGCTCCTTTGAGCGGCTCCTCCTGGCGCCAATATCGCTAAGGCTCCTGATGTTAGCAAAGACCTCCGGGGCAATCCTCTTCGGCATCGCCAACGCATTTATTCCCGTACTGTTAGCTTCCTTCCTTGTGGACCTCTCCCAGGTATCCTGGGGGATTGCTCTGCCGGCGGTCCTCTTTATTGCCGTGGCCTCTACTTTTTTAGGTCTCTTCATTGCCGTATCGGTGAGCGAGGTTTTCGAAGCCCAAACCTTTTCCAACTTTTTTCGGTTTCCCATGATCTTCCTCTGCGGGCTCTTTATACCCATAGAAAACCTCCCCATATTTCTGAAACCCCTCTCCTACGTGCTGCCCTTGACCTACGGCGTGGACATCCTTCACGGGGCCATAGGAAGAGGAAATACTCTCCCCATACTCCTCGATTTCGCTCTCATCGCCCTTTTCTGCCTACTCCTCTTTACCATCAGTTTAAAAAACATAAAGCACAAGTGGATTGTATAGGACGAACTTTTTCGAGTGCTGAGGACAATTCAACACTGCCATTTCCCAAAGCATCAATAGCGAGCTGAGTACATTGCGGGCCTGGTGGATTGTACAAGTTGCTGCCTGTGTGTCCCGTTGCCTTGTCATTTTCCCCCTTTTTGATATATCATTATTACCACAATATGGAGGTTAGGGAGATGAAGAATCGGAGTAAACCCAGTGATACGGTATTCTTTGCGGAGAAGACCAGGGAGGATATATACAAAGCCATAGAGAATGAGGCGGTGCTATCGGAGAGTATGAGACTTCCCTAATGCTCCACTTCGGCTTTCCCGTGGATATTTCTGGACTCGATGACCGAGATTCGGTACAGTACTGTAATGAGTGGATCGCCGGAGATTTTGTAAACGGTTCGGGGAAGGCGAGCTGGTCTACCTGGGCCCTTCAGAAGACGGAGACAGGAGTATATGGAGATCCTTCGGCGGCAAATGAGGAGACAGGAAAGAAAGTTTTCCAAGCAATTGTGGATGAGTATGTACGGCTTATACGGTTTGTAAAAGAAACGAATCTACCGAAACAGGATTTTCCCGTATATCCCCGAGCTTGGTAGGAATACAGATAAAGCAATCAATCTATATGTTGGAGGAACAGCATGAATACATTAATGGCAGGAGCAGGCGAGTTTGATATTACCCCGAAGGATTCACAATTTCTCTTCGGATATCCCCATGTTAAGCGATACAGCGAAGGGGTGCATGATCCCCTTATTAGTTCCGCCCTCTATCTCTTTGACGGAGAGAATCAAGTACTGTTTATTACCAACGATATTATCTTTGTAACCAAAGAGCAGTCTATAGAGGCACGGAATCGTATTGAGAAGAGCACCGGAATTCCCGCTACGAATATTATGATAACCGCCACCCACACCCACTCGGGGCCCATTACCGCAAATTATTTGAGCAATGAGGCGGACCCGGTAGTCCCCAAGGCCGACCCTGCCTACATAGCCCATATGCTGGAAGGTATTGTGCATGCCGCGGAGAGGGCCTACCACTCTGCTGTTCCTGCCGAAACAGGACTTGTGATTGCCGACGGAAAAGGGGTGGGTACGAACAGGCGGGACCCATCAGGTCCCGCGGACCCGGAGGTGCCGGTACTTCTTGCAAGACCGGCCGGCGGTGGGGACCTTATCGCATGCATGGTCCTCTACTCCATGCATCCGACGGTCCTTCATGAGGATTCCAAGTTGGTAAGCGCCGATTTCCCCGGGATGACCCGGAAATACTTAAAGGAGAATGTTCTTCCTAAAGACTGCGCCTTTCTCTACCACACCGGCCCGGAGGGGAACCAATCTCCCCGGCACGTTACAGAGGGGAACACCTTTGCGGAAGCGGAGAGGCTCGGGGAGATGCTTGGGAAAGCCGTAGAAAAGGTCATTCCTGAGGCGAGCTTTTCACCAGAAGTAACCGTGGAAGCGAATCGTACTTTTACCGAACTTCCGCGGCGGAGTTTCCCCGATGTGAAAGCCGCGGAGGCCCATCTGAAAAATTCCGTAGAGCGCCTTAAGCACCTTCGGGAGACCAGCGCTCCCCGGCAGGAGACGAGAACCGCCGAATGCGACTGGTTCGGCGCGGAAGAAACGGTCACCCTGGCAAAGGCGGCCTCCAGCGGTAAGCTGGACCAGTACTATGCCGTCTGCATGCCCGCGGAAGTACAACTGATTCGGGTGGGGAAGTGGAAATTTATCGGCTGGCCCGGGGAGGTCTTTATTGAGTATTCCCTTAAGCTTAAGGAAAAATGTTCGGATACCTTCGTTATCAACCTTGCCAATGGAGAATTCCAGGGATACATTGTAACCGAGGAAGCCGCCGATGAGGGCGGGTATGAAGCATCCAACGCCCTTTTCTCCCATGAGAGCGGTAATGTCCTTGTGGAGAAAAGCATCGAACTTATTCAAAACTGTACATAGTAGGTATATATAATGGATTTAGTACTGGGAATAGATTTAGGGACGAGTTATTTCAAGGTCGGCTGTATCGATCCGGAGGGGGCCCTCAAGGGTCTTGGCCGGGTAAAGGTACCGGCGGATATTGAAGGAAACCGACACGAGCTGAAGGAACCGGTATTTCGCTCCATTCTTAAGGAGGGGATTGCAGAGGCACTGAAAGAGTCCGGCGGAAAACCGGAGGATATAAAAGCCGTTTCTTACTCTTCCCAGGCCAACAGCTTTCTTCTTCTGGACAAGGACGGGGAGGCCCTTACCCCCATTGTAATGTGGCCGGACACCCGTGTAGAAGCGGAGGACGATGCCACGCGCCGCCTCTGGGCACCTCCGTACATGGAGGTTACAGGAACGGACTTGAAGGGAAAATCCTTCTATATGGCAAAAATTCGGTGGTTTATGAAAAATCAGCCGGAGATTTGGGCAAAAACGGCCTATTCCATGACTATTTCCGATTATCTCACCTATCTATTAAGCGGGGAGCGTTATGGAGATGGCGGGACGGCCTCTCTTCTCGGTGTATTAGATTTAAAGAATATGAAGTGGTGGAAAGAGGGATTGGAAATAATGGAAATCCCGGAGAAGATACTGTCCACCCCCCAAGTCCCGGGAACTGTTGTAGGTAAAGTCAATAAGAGGGGAGAGGAGGCTTTGGGGGTTCCCCAAGGCGCGGCGGTAGCCGTGGGAAGCCTGGACCACCATGTGGCCGCCGTTGGGTCCGGAATAGGGAATGTCGCGGAAATGAGTGAATCCACCGGGACTGTGTTGGCTGCCCTAAACTACACGGACCAGTATGTCCCCCATTCCGGCTGCGCTATGGGGCCGGTAGGAGTGGATAACCTCTACTATCAGGTTGCCTTTAATAACAACGGCGCCGGAGCGCTGGAGTGGTATCAAAAGCATTATGCCACGGACCTCAGTTTGGAGGAGCTAAACGATGCAGCTGCATCTGTTCCTCCCGGTAGTGATGGATTGGCCATCCTGCCTATGCCCCAGACCTATACCGATTTGGAAGGGTTTCTCACCCTCCCGGATTTCCCGAACCAAGGCGGAGCTGCCGGCAGCGTCGGTAGTAAGGAGGGGGGACCTTCATTCACCCAAGGCCACTACTTCAGAGCAATGATGGAAGGAATTGCGGCGAACCTCAAAGCACATATCCGGACCCTCCGGGGAGACAATGTGCCTTCCAGGATCCTTGCCACCGGCGGGGGGGCCAGAAGCGACCTCTGGCTTACAATAAAGGCCAGCCTCATCGGTGCGGAGTTCGTTACCACCACCAGTCCGGAACCCGCCTGCTACGGAGCGGGAATGTACGCCGCCGCAGCCGCGGGATGGTTCGCGGACTTTGTAGAGGCCAGCACGGAATGGGTGGGCATTAGGGACCGCTTTGGACCGGAGGGGGCTATAGAAAAGGCCTACCAGGAGTGGGAGAGCCGTTATAGGAAGGCAATAGAAGTCTCCTCTTAATCAAATATACCAGGTACTTATCAATTTCTTCT
>CAYXSD010000157.1:0-5601 GCA_964466335.1 uncultured Spirochaetales bacterium | reverse complement strand
TTGTTAAAAAACGGCTGGGTAGTCGACCCGGAAAGTGGAATCGACAAAAAGCAGGATATTCTCATCGCCGATGGAGTTATTCGGGAACGAGGCCTTCCAATCGAAAGCAGAGGGGTCGATGAAATTATCAATCTTCATGGGAAAACGGTTATTCCCGGGATTATCGATACTCATGTTCACTTAAGAGGGCATTTGGATGCGGGGTATAAAATGCTTGCCAAGGCCGGGGTTACCACCGCGGTGGATTTTGCAGGGCCCGTGGAGGAAATAATCCGGGGAATAAAGACAAAGGGTACCGGTATCAATGTGGCGGTCCTGAATGCGGTAATTCCGGGGGAGAATATACAAAAAGATGATGCGGATTTTTCCGAAATTTCTTCCTTTGTTGAAAAAAGCTTGGAGAAGGGGAGCTACGGTATAAAAATCTTGGGAGGCCATTATCCCCTTTCCGCGAACATTACCCGAAGAATTGTTGAGCACTGTAACGATATGCGGGTGTATGTAGCATTTCACGCCGGAACAGAGGAGGAGAACAGACCATTTTTTGCCTTCAAACAGGCCGTTGAATTGGCAGAGGGAAAGAGACTTCATCTGGCCCATATTAACAGCTACTGCCGGGGAATGGAGAAGCCCTATTTGGAGGAAATGACCGAGGCTATTTACACTTTGGATAGTAACAGGAATATTGTCTCCGATTCCTACCTCTCCGACATAAACGGAACAAGTGCCAAGATGAGAAATGACGAGTTTTTAAGCAGTGTCACCCAAAGGGAGCTAAAGAGAGGCGGATATCCCCAAACGGCCGAGGGCATAAAGAAGGCGTTTATGGACGGATACGCCATGGTGGGAAAGGAATCGGCAGGGGAGAATGTGCTTGTATCCGGCGAGGAAGGTGTACAGTACTGGGAAGAGATGGGCACCGATGTAATGATTTCCTTCAGTGTGAATCCGTCCGCCAATGCCGTTGCCTTCGCCATGCACCGCGACGATGCGGGGGAGTTTACCGTGGACACCATAAGTACCGACGGAGGCGGGATCCCCAGGAATTCCATTGTGCATCTCGGACTGCCTTTGACCCGGTTCAGAGATTTTACCCTAAATGATTTTATCCAGAAAACCTCGATTAATCCGGCCGGGTTGTTCGGCTTCAGGAACAAAGGACGGCTCTCTCCCGGGGCAGATGCTGATATAACAGTCCTCGATTTGAAGGATAATAGACCATATATGACTATCACCGGGGGAAAGGTGATTATGATCGACGGTTATGTCCTTGGAAGGGGAGGAACACTGATAGTGACCAAGAGGGGCGAACAGCATGTCCGTGAGCAAGGGGTAAAGTGTATCGTTGCCGATGTGAAAAACGGTACGTTTTTCGCATAGAGCACGGCGCGCAAAGAGGGGAAACAGCAAAATGGAGAAAGTAATCGGTATCCTCGGCGGAATGGGGCCGGAAGCGACAGCGGATTTCTTTCAGAAGATCATTAAAAACACCCCTGCGGGACGGGACCAGGAACATCCCCGAGTTATCATATACAACAATCCCAAGGTCCCCGATCGGACAGAATATCTCGTTCATCAGGGGGAATCCCCTCTTCCGGAGCTTTTAGAATCGGCAACAAAGCTCGAGGAGTGGGGTGCGGATCTCATTACCATCCCCTGCAACACGGCCCATTTCTTTTTCTCTCAAATCCAAGACGCTGTGGGAATCCCCGTTATCAATATGATCGAGTTAACGGCGGATGCGGCAGCGGCTTTCGGCGCGGAAAATGCCGTGGGGCTCCTTGCAACGGAAGGTACGGTGAAGGCGGGAGTATATGCGGAGGTGTTAGAAAAGAGAAAAATCGATCTAATCCTACCGAATAAAAAAGAACAAGACCTGGTGTCCAAATTGATATATCAGGTAAAAAAGGGGAGAAGCTGGGAGTTAGAAGGGAAGGATATGCAGGAGGCAGCCTTAGAAGTATGCCGGTCCTTTACCGCGAAGGGCGCCTTCTCTATTATCTTAGGCTGTACGGAACTGCCCATACTTTTTGGAAAGATCGAGCATCCCTACAGGGTTGTTGATCCGACAGAAATTCTGGCGAAGGAGGCGGTGAAGCAAGCTCTGGGTTTATGGAAAAGGCCTTAATAGTATGATAGAATACAATTATTACAAATAGCAGTAGAGGAGAGAATCTATGCATTCGAATTTAACAGCAGGAGTAGCTTTAAGGGAAATTTCTCCGAAAGAGGATGTTCCCTTGGGAGGATATCCTCATCATCCAAGGTACAATAAGGGTGTCCACGATCCGTTATATGCATCTTGTCTTTTTTTAGAGGACGGGGTGGAAAAAATAGCTTTAATAACCACAGATGTTATTGGCATATCCAAGAAATATGTCCGGGAGATAAGAGCACAGATAAAGAAAAACTGCGGTATTCCCGAAAAGAATATTTTAATAACCGCAAGTCACAGCCACTCCGCCCCGCGCATGTCCACCAGTATGACCATGGACGCAATGGAAGGCAACAATGAGCCGGACCAGGAGTATGTGAACAGTGTCATCTGTGCTTTGGTGGATCTTGTTATAGAAGCCACTTCCAATTCTTTTCCCGCGGAGATCGGTATTGATAAAGGATACTGTGGAAGAGAGCAAGGAGTAGGCGGGAACCGGCGGGACTCCAAGGGTATCGCCGACCCGGAAGTATGGACTATTGGTGTAAAGGACGATAAGGGTGTCCTGCGGGGGGTCTTTTTAAAATATACTTTGCATCCCACTTTTCTTCACTACGATAATTTTCAGGTTTCAGCGGACTATCCCGGATATATAAGGAAGTATGTGAAAAAAATAGCCCCTGAAGCGGTATTTCTCTTTGCCCAGGGTACGTCAGGAAACCAGAGTCCCCGCTACTTTCGCTCCGGGAAGACCTTTGCGGAAGCGGAACGGGTAGGTACGGAAATTGGGAAAGAGGTGGAACGGGTCTTAGACCAGATGGAGTTTTCTTCGGAAGTTCCGCTATCGGTTTCTTCCAAGGAGATAGAAGTAGATCTTCGAAAACTACCGGATAAAAAGAGCGCCGAGGCGGAGGTAGAAAAGTATAAGAGTGCTTGGGAAAAGCTTAAAGAGTCAGGAGCTTCGGAACCGGATGTGTGGAACGCCGAACTTCTCTATTTTGGCGCGGAAGATACGCTGAGTCTGCTCCTCCTTAAGGAGGCGGGTAAACTCAGTGTGCTTACAGATAATACCCCTATGGAGGTACAAGTTATAAGTATAGGGGACACTAAGATAGCTTGCCTTCCCGGGGAGATCTTTGTGGAGTACGGAATAACCATTCAGTATCGTTCCCCTTTTGCCAAAACTTTTGTAGTGGAGCTGGCCAACGGTCTGCTTCCGGGGTACGCTGCCACTGCCCAGGCTTATGCCTCCGGGGGTTACGAAACCGGGGCCTCTATGCTGACAGCGAAAAGCGGCGAGCAGCTGGTGGACACGGCGGTGGAGCTTCTCTACGATATGAAAGGGCAGTATATGTAAGTGCTTCCATGAAAACCGTGTATATTCTTGCAAGTATGGATTGTGAACCCGTCCGTTCGGAAGTCCGGGAGGAAGTCCGCAATGTCTCCCTCTCCGGACCTGCGGATTGGGAACAAAGCGAACGGGTAATACACCCTTCGTTTCGCCAAGTTGAGGCACAAAGAGAAGATGCACCTCCCTGGGAACATCCTTTTATCGAAGTTCCCGTGGCGGTGGATTATTCACGGTCGGTGACTAAAGGAGCAGCTGGAGAAGCGGGATACGAATGACCCTACGCGGCGGCTTTTGGGTACAATCATAAAAAACTAGCAAGAAATATAGTGGAGCGCTTTGCCTTGGAAGATCCCCCCTTCCCTG
This sequence comes from uncultured Spirochaetales bacterium, assembly GCA_964466335.1. Lineage (GTDB taxonomy): Bacteria > Spirochaetota > Spirochaetia > SPDA01 > CAYXSD01 > CAYXSD01. The sequence continues at coordinate 1,732 of CAYXSD010000157.1, read as the reverse complement.
TTTTCGTGACAGACGTTCACAACGATCAGGAGTTGACCGACGTTAAAGATCCGGCACTAATCAACTTCAATACCGGGGTCAAAGAGCTGTACGCGTTGGGAGAAGAGCAGAATTTTCGAGTGGAGGGTAAAACCATAAAGGACCTTATTAAACTTTATAGAGCTAATAACGCACTAGAAAAAATAGAGAAACAAACCATTAGGAGAAAAGAATGAACACATCACTTAAGGTAGGATGGTCTCAAAAAGACATAACCCCACAGGGAAAAAAGGTATCCCTTGCCGGACAGTTTTATGAACGACTCACCACGGAAGTGGATTATGAGTTAAAGGTAATTGCTTTGGCTATGCATAGCGGCAATACCCGGGCAACCTGGGTAAGCTGTGATCTTGTTAATATTTCTGCTATTCTCAATGAGGATGTACGGGAAGCGGTACGAAAGAAGAATTCCGAGATAAATTCTTCAAACGTATTTATATCTGCTATCCATACACATACGGCTCCTTATTTTAAGACTTCTTCGCTCCCGGGATTAGAATCCAGGTTTACACCATCGGAGAACGTATTAACCCCGGAAGAATACCATGAGTTACTGGTGGATGAAATATCCAATGCAGTAGTTGAGGCCAACAGAAAAATGGTGGAAGGCTGTACGGTACAAACGGGGGTTTCTCCCACTGTTACCGGCTGCTGCAGAAGGGGTATCATAAATACCGGAGAAGCGGTTATGTACATAGACACTTCCAGGGAAGATTTTGTCCGCATGGAAGGTCCCGATGGAGGTCCGATTAATATTATGTACTTCCGTGATAAAAGCGGAAATCTGTTGGGAACGGTCGTAAGTGCTCCCTGTACAGCCCAGGTGTTAGAACATCAGTTTTATATGAGCAGCGACTATGTAGGCAGAGTAAGAGAAATGCTAACCAATACATACGGTTCGGATTTTTTCTATCTACCCCTTATAAGCGCCGCCGGAGACCTCTCTCCGAGGAATTTGGTAACCAAAGATTATGGATATGGAAATATGTACGATAAAGACGGGGCTGACAACATGGCAAAAAGGGTTTTTAATGCTATTATCGCGGAAGAGAATAGACCAGTAGAAACAATAACCGATTTCTCCGATTTCAATGTGGCGATAGAGCGGATCAACCTCCCCGGATGGGTCCCAACGGAAGAAGAGTACAAGTGGGCCCTATCTATAAAAGACAGTGATGAAATAAAATACGACATTACGGATTACGTGCAAAAAGGAGTAGAACCCTATTTCCGAACTCCTCTTGCCAAGGAAAAGGTGGCGAAAACAATTATTGCCCGGTATGAGCACAAAGAAGCGTATGATAAGATAGATATGGAGATATGCGCTGTCCGGTTCGGCGACACGGTTTGGGTTTCCAACCCCTTTGAGCTGTATCAGGAGTTTGCCGATAGAATGATAGCTGGATCTAAAGCGCGGTCTCTCTGGAGCATTCAACTGACAACCGATGCATTAGGCTATTTTCCCACAAAAGAGGCTGCCGATGCCGGTGGGTACAGCGGAATCATATCCAGTACTAGAGTGGATCCTGGTCCGGCGGGAGAAACCTTAGTAAAGAAGAGTATAGCCTTGGCGGACTCGCTATTTACATGATCCCTTTTTATAGTACAGCAACCTTTAATCCCATATCCCGGAGGACCTGGTAATGAACCATCTAATCAGCATAGATGCCGGAACCACCTCCTTCAAAGGAGC
>CAYXSD010000156.1:0-5608 GCA_964466335.1 uncultured Spirochaetales bacterium | reverse complement strand
ATAGTAATCTGATATGAATCATGAACAATTCTGTCCAGGATTGCATCCGCAAGGGAGGCGACGAAGAATGAGCGAAGACAATACGAAAATTAATCCTGAAGATGTTACCCTAAAAGATGAATATGATTTCTCCCGCGGGGTGCGGGGCCGTTTCTATCGGCCGAAAAAAAAGGCAACAACAATAAGGCTTGACGACGACATCATCATCTATTTTAAAAAAAAGGCTAGCGAGAAAAAGGTGGGATATCAGACTTTAGTCAACGCGGCTCTGCGGGAGTTCGTAAAACACCACGGCCTAGAGTAAGTTCTCTTATCCTTAAGATACTGCAGTTTACCCTTTAAGCAGCATCCTAAGCCCTCGTTTCACCAGGTTTTCCGCGAGATCCACCTTGTACCGGTTGCCCTTAAGCGGCCGGGCCTTGGAGATGACTACCGCGGCAACCTCCTCCGGATGAATATCCGCCGTGGCTGCGCCTCTAAGAAGCTCCTCCGCTTCCACGGCGCGCCAAGGATTGGGCGCCACCCCGCCTAAGACCAGCGCCGCCTCGCTGATCGTGTCTCCATCTATATCGAGGACCAGGGCAATGCTTGCCAGGGCAAAGTCGAAGGTCTGCCGTTCGCGGACTTTAAGAAACACAGAACGTCTTCCTTTCTTGGGGGCCGGGAGAAGAACAGCGGTAACGATTTCGTTAGGGGTAAGGGTGTTCTCCCTGTGGGGATCGACCTTCGGCCCGACGAAAAAATCGTCCAGACTGCTCATCCGGGTTCCCTCGGGACCGGCGATGGTAATTCGTGCGTTAAGAGCCATTAAGGCCGGTGCCGGATCGGAGGGACAGACGATATGGCAGGGGCCGCCGCCGAAGACGGCGTGGTAGGCGTTTTCGCCGCCGGCGGCGAAGCAGTTCTTTCCGCCTTTGCGGAGGCAGGGGAATTGGACGCTTCGGTAGTACCAGCAGCGGGGGCGCTGACAGATATTTCCGGCAATGGTCGCCATATTCCTGAGCTGGGGAGAAGCCGCCTCGTACACAGCCCGCCGGAGAAGGGGATACTCCTCTGCTATGAGCTCGCTCTTCTCGATCTCATCCAGGGTTACTAAGGCGCCTATCCGGAGACCCTCTTTCGTCTGCTCAATACTTCGCAGAGAAGGGATTTTTTTTATGTCGATGAGTCTTTTCGGGGTTTCCGTTTCCTCCTTCATCTCGCCGAGGAGGTCCGTACCGCCCGCGATAATCCTGGTTGCCCAGCCGTCTTTCATAAAGCCGAATGCCTCTTCCAGTGAATCCACCGTTACATGTTCAAACCGTTTCATTTCCTGCCTCCCTCAGCTCTAATTGCCTCCAAAATCCTTGCCGGGGTTATGGGGAGATCGTAGATTCTAACGCCGACGGCATCGAAGACGGCATTAGCTATTGCCGCCGCCGGCGGTATGATCGGGGGTTCCCCCGCGCCCTTGGCCCCGATATTGGTCGCGATGGGGTCCGCCGGACCCGCGGCCTGCCAATCGATGTCGGGCACATCCAGGGCGGTGGGGATTTTATAATCTTCCAGATTCGGATTGACGGACCTGCCGGTGTTCCTGTCCATGGTCCTTTTTTCGAGCAGCCCAAACCCCAGACCCTGAATAACTCCGCCTTCGATCTGGCTGCTTAAGGTAAGGGGATTTATTACCCTGCCGAACTCATGGACGGCTGCCACATTGAGCACCCTTATCTCTCCGGTCTCAATATCTACCTCTACCTCGGCAAACTGCGCGCCGAAGGTGTTCACGTTGTAGTCCTCCGGGTTAGGCCCGCGTGCCCCCTTCCCGATAATCATGTAGTTCCCCACCTTCTCAGCCACCTCGTCGAGGCTGATCCGGGCACCCGCCCCGGCATCGGAGGCGAACCCTGATTGTATAATGCCGTTTTGTATATCCAGGCTCTCTGCCGGCTGATCGAGGATTTCCCCCGCTATATCGAGGATCTGGTTTCTTGCGTCTCTGGCCGCCATGCGGACCGCCGGTCCCACGGAGGGTACGGTAAGGCTCCCCGCGCTCAAAACTCCGTAGGGGCCGGTAAGGGTATCCCCCACCACCATGTGGATCTTCTCGATGCCTACGCCGAGTTCCTCGGCGGCAATCTGGGAGAAAACGGTTTTCGTCCCCGTCCCCAGGTCCTGGGAGCCGGTTAGGACGTCAAAAGTGCCGTCGGCGTTCATCCGGGCTATAGCGTAGGAGGGGGCGGTCCCGCCGCCGCTCCACACCTGAGAGGCCATGCCCACACCCCGTCTTTTGGCCCCGGTATCCTTTTCGGCGCCGGTCTCCTCTTTAGCGGTCCCCTTAGCCTTCGCGTTTCTCTTCTCCATCCAGCCGATCTTTTCCATACCGACCTTGTAAGATTCGGCGAGGTTCTTCGTCGAATAGGGAAGGTCCATAACCTGCTGTCTTTCCGCGTAATTTTTCATCCTGATTTCTACCGGGTCCATATCCAGTCTGCGGGCAAGTTCGTCCATGGCCGACTCCAGGGCAAAAGTCCCCTCGACATACCCGGGTGCCCGGAATGCCGTGTAGGTACCGGTGTTGGTCAGCACCCCCTGCTCTTCGGTAAGGACGTTTTCACAGGCGTAAAGCTCTCTGGCCGGGCCACCCACTGGGGGTGCTCCCTCCCCGTAGGCGCCCACGCCGGAGAGGGACTTCAATTCAATGGCGGTAAGACTCCCGTCGGACTTCGCGCCGACCCGCAGGTGCATGACCGTCTGGGGACGGTTCCCCGCGGCGAGATTTTCCTCCCGCCTGTCGAGTACCATCTTCACAGGCCTTCCGGTCTTCCTGCTCAGTACGGCCGCGGCAATGGCGTATTTCCCGGCGGCGTTCTTGCTTCCGAAGCCCCCGCCTATGTACTCTTTGATCACCCTTACATGATGGAGGGGAAGGCCGAATGCATCGGCTATTTGGCTCCTTACGCCGAATACGTTTTGTGTACTGTCCCAGATGGTAAGGTACTCTCCCTCCCAGTGGGCCACCGTCCCGTGGGTCTCAAAGGAGTTGTGCAGGGCGGAAGAAGTGGTGTAGGTCCTCTCGATAATAACCTCCGCCTCCTTAAACCCTGCCTCAATATCCCCCCGCCGATGAATCGACGGAACTCCCGCGATGTTGCCGTCTTCCCCTATGGCGGGAGCCTCGGGCCGGTATGCTCCCGCGGCGTCATGAACGAAGGGGAGTTCTTCGTATTCAACTTTTATAAGGGAGAGGGCCTCTTCAGCGGTGGGGAGATCAACAGCCGCAACCGCGCATATTTCATCACCCTCGAAGCGGACGGTCGTATCAAAAAGCGCCGCCCCTCCCGTTCCGCCCGCTCCGTCCACTTCACCCGATGCTTCAGCCCTTAGAAATTCCCCTAAAGACTCCCGGGTAAGAATAAACCGCACTCCGGGTAAGGCTTCAGCAGCGGATACATCGATCTGTTTCACCCGCCCATGGGGTATTGAACTTCGGAAAAACTTACCCGCGAGCATCCCGGGGAGACTCACGTCGTGGGTGTACCGGGCGGTACCGGATACCCGTTCAAAGCCGTCCACCCGGGTCTGCGGCTTTCCGACTTTCTTAAGTGTTACATCGTCACCCCATCGATCGAGATTGTCTGTTTCGACCAAGACTTCCCGCTCTTCCCATTTTCCCTCTATTTCGACTTTGGTCTTTTTAAACCGTGCCATATTACCGCCTTCCCCCCTGTTTTCCCTTTTGCTTCTCCTTGCCCTTAAGCTCCGCCGCGGTCAGGGCCGCCTTGAAAATCTTCGGGTAGGCGCCGCACCTGCAGAGGTTACCCGAGACGCCGCGTTTTACCTCCTCCAAGCTGGGGTTGGGATGTTCTTCAAGGAGATGGGTCACCGCCATCACTTGCCCGGGCGTGCAAAATCCGCACTGATACCCGTCCTCCCGGATAAAGGCCTCCTGCACCGGGTCGGGCTTTCCCTCTTTGGACAACCCCTCGATTGTCCGGATTTCCTTTCCACTGCATTCAACGGCAAGGGTAAGGCAGGAGTACACCAGTTTGTCGTCTATTATTACCGAGCAGGCGCCGCACTGCCCGTTATCACACACTTTTTTTGTACCAGTAAGTGAGAGTTCTTCCCTTAGCACATCGAGGAGCGTTGCCCGCGGTTCTATCTCACCTTCATAATCCACCCCATTTACCCGTAAGGTAACAGGCACCTTCCCCGGGCCCTTCACTTTCCACGCATGCTTCCCGGCAGCTTCCATATAATATCCTCCTCTTTCTGTGCAGTACTATTTATAAGATAAGACCTTTCTTTCGTAATTACTACCGGCAGCGGTGTGGGCGTATAGGTTTATTGGGCGTTTCCCTCGCTCCGCTCGGGCCCGGCCCTGCGGGGGTCCCGTCGGCCTGGGAGGATCTCCTCCCAGGCCGACCGCCTGCGGCGCCCCTCCGGTCCGTAACGCTCGGAGGACTATGATGGCTAACAGTGGAAGTATCGACTTTTTCGAGAGGGTCCGCGGTAAGTTCCGCTTTAACCGCCAATTCAGGCTGCCCTTCAATCAGCCTGTGCTAGACCGGGATTGGCGTTGAAGGTGAGTCCGCGATAGAGCCGGCTTGCGGTCCAGAGGAGCGGGGGGGCCGCTACGAGTCCGGCCAAGATGTCCAGCACATAGTGCGCGTAGATGTAGATAGTCGACGCGCATAGCAGCACGAAGAGTACGAAGTAGAGACGGAACAACCGCGGCATGTGGGGTCGTAGAAGTAGTACCGCGATGAGGCCGATTGCAACGTGGGAGGAGGGGAAGGCGGCCCCGGCGAGTGGTACCCGCTTAAATACCTCGCGCATGAGGGGGACGAACAGGTAGCCCTCGAATTCGCTGTACCAGATCCTGTTGAGGCTTTCGAAGAAGTACTTCGGTCCCTTTACCGGAAAGACCACGTACCAGACGTAGAGAAAGGCAAAAGAGGTAATGGTAATGAACACCGCCCGCCTCACGGCCTCATCCCGGCCGAGCAGGAACAGTATCCAGAAACTGGTAGTAAGAATGAGATAGTAAGAGAAATATCCGAAGAAGAAGAGCTCGTTTACCGCCGGTAGGTGGGAGAGCGCCTGCGAGAACTCCAGGGCCGGCTGAAATCCGAATACCGATTCCTCAAGACCCGCGAGCACACTATCAAACGAGAACGGTTCCCACACCGCCCGCGACAAGATAATCACCTCCGTAAAGTAGGGTCCGTAGAAAGCGTGGACGTAGAAGGTCCGAAGGAAACGCGTGACCCGGCGAAGGCGTCCGTACGGGAAGCGTATGGTGATACAGTCTTCGAGAATGGACAGCAGCGTTGGAAGCGCGCAGGCTGCCGCAAAGGCCGCGGCAACTGCAAAATGCCGCATCGACTGTTCGGTTGTTATTGCCGTTGCTGTTAGCGCTGATCCCTCCGAGGAAGCAGTCCCTATGGCTGCAAGGGCCAGGTTCATGAGGGCTAGAAATCCGTTCACGGCATAGAAGGTAATGTCGACTGGTTCGCGAAGCCACCGTTTGGGATGTATGCTCAATTTCACCATGGCGCGTTCTACCTCACTGGCCCAATGGAGTATTGCTTGGATTGGATATATGATAGTGACCTGACCCAAT
>CAYXSD010000155.1:4503-5873 GCA_964466335.1 uncultured Spirochaetales bacterium | reverse complement strand
GTTTTCCCGCAGCCGTTCGGTCCGCTCAGGGTAACTACCTCTCCGGGATAAAGGTGCAATTCTTCCACCGATAACTGAAAGTCCGCCGGTCTGCTTCTCTTTTCCTTTCCCTTTCCCTCTCTCCTCGGCTGGAAAGTGTCAGGTTTGGATGTTTCGCTCTCGGTTGTTTCGCTGTCGGGTTTTCCTCTCTCGGAGGTATAGGAAAACCTCAGCCCCGATACAGAGAGAAGAGGTTTGGTCCGAAGCCGGGTCTGCTCTCTGAGAATTCCAGCCGGCTCTTCCAAGGCGAGTCCGTCTTCTAAAGCCAGCTTCTTCATCTCCCGGGGAGAACTTACAATCCCTCCGTCCGAAAGGAGTAGATGCCGGGGATTGTACTCTTGATAGAAATCGGAGACTTTCGAAGTAAGCAGAAGAACAGCAGTACCGGTTTCAAAGAGTAATGTAAGGACCCGGTCCTTCCACTCTCTGTCCATTTCGTCTAAGGTCTCATCCATAACCCAGAGTGGAGGACCTACCGCCGCAAGGGCCGCACAGAGGACCCTCTTCTTTTCTCCTCCCGAAAGGGTGGCCGGATTTCGAGATGCAAAATCTTGGAGATCAAATCGCTTAAGCTCCTCCTCCACTCTCCGTTCAATTTCTGCTTTCTCAAATCCCAAAGACTCCAAGGGGAAGGCGATTTCCGAGTCTACCCGGGTAGTAATAAGCTGTTCATCCGGATCTTGAAATACAGTACCCACCTTATCCATTAGGTCCTGGGGATTTCTTCCGGCAATATCTTCTCCTAACAGCCGGATGTCGCCTCGAAGCCTACCCCCGGTAAAGCGGGGTACCAAACCGCAAATAACCCTTGCCAATGTTGTCTTTCCCTCTTCCGGCGCGCCTGCGAGAACGAGAAATTCCCCTTTACTCATAGTAAAATTGAGACCTTGGAAGAGGTGTTCACCCCCCAGGTCAGTTTCCGCGTAGCGAGGATAGCCGAATTCCAGGTCCCTAACAGTTAGTACTTCCTTCATGATGCCCGTCTCCTAAAGTATAGTAAATCATTTTGATGATGAGAATCCATCTCCCCAGAGAAGAGGAAGAAGACCGGCCAATATGTAGAGACCGATTGCAGTGAACATGACCACGGAAAATCCGAATTCCATGGATAATATCGTAGCCAACGGCGAAGCAGCAACGGAGGAGAACCCGTTTATCCCCCAGGCAAGGGGGACAGCTTGCTCCTTGGCTTGCCTAAGGGACTGAATACCGGAAGCGAAAAACCAGCCCATAAAAAAGGAAAAGGGGGCAATGAACAGTACCGCCGCGGTATACCGGAGGGCAAGCTGCCATCCCGCTCCCAGGGATATTAGGGGGGAGAAGAGAAAAAG
>CAYXSD010000155.1:0-4403 GCA_964466335.1 uncultured Spirochaetales bacterium | reverse complement strand
TAGAGGAAGAAGGATGAAGATAAGCCCAAAGAGACCCACTCCAAGAAAGGTAATAAAAAGAAGAAGATACCCCACCTCAGAAGACCTAAACCATCGGACACCGTAGGTATCTATAATCTTCCCTGCACTACGCCAACGAAAAAAATGAGCAAAGTAGGGCGTATCATCAGTCGGCGGGGTGACCTCATACACGTAGCTGTGAAAAAACTCCTCGGAATTACCGGTCATGATCTCTTTCGCCGCCTGGTGGAAGTAGGAGTATGGCTTCCCCTCAGGCCCTGGAACCTTGTGGCGTTGGGTAATCTCTTCACTCTCGATTCCACGGTGCCACTCGCTGTCCATACCTAAGGATTCGAGCGTATGCTTGTATCGATCGATCATTGCAGGGGAAAGAGCATCCTTAGAGAGAACAGTATTGACCGCCAAGTAGTTCTTGCTCTGAAGAATATGTTTCTCCCCCTGGTCAATCCCGCTTTGGTCCAGCACTTCATGAAAAAGGGCGAGAACTTTTATGTTGTCTCGGGGAGGGTTCTGCATTCCCCGGGTATGGGTAATGTATCCCCCTGGGGCGAGGTGCCGGTGACAATCTCGTATTCCCTCCACGGTAAGAAGGAAATCCTCCCTGGAGGCATAGAGCCCCGGCTGGAAGGCGGGCATACCTTCGGATCCGGCAAGATGAATAATGTCCCACTCCTGCTTATTCTGTTTTAAAAAAAGCCGAGGGTCCTGTTGGATACCTCGAACCTTGCGGTGAAGGAAAATATCTACCCCAAAATCAGGGAGAACCTCCTTCCAGATTTCCACCACCGCCGGATCTTTCTGGACCACCGTGATCGATTCCGCGCCATAGTGGAGCGCAAGCCATATATTACTGCCGCCCGTCTCTCCTAAAATCAGGACCCGCTTCGGAGACTTATGGATCTGATAGGGTATTGACTGGGGTGTCTCAGTCATGATTTCTGTTTCCGAGAGGGAGGTAGTCTTAAAGATATAACCGACGGACTCTCCATTTTTAAGAAGCATATACTCCTCCGGCGGGGTCGTCCCCCTTCCGGGATTGGCAAAAAAAGCGGTATGGAAACTGGAAGAGGAGAATAGGCTTACAGTACCGGAGGGACCACTGGTAGAGTAGAGCTCCTTAGCCTTTTCCTCCTCTTCCAATCGCCGTATATGGGAAATGGTTTTATACTGGTCAGGCTCTATTGGGGGACTGTAATACAACCAAAATAGGGAAAAGAAGACTCCCCCCACAAGAAGAAGGACCTGGTAAAGCCGGGGCTTCCCGCTTCCTAAAAACCAGAAAAAAGCAGCGGCCGGTATAAGAATAGTGAGTCGCAGGGGAAGCTCCGCGGGGTGGAGTATTAGCAGCAGAAGGATAACGATGATGCCGCCGAACCCGCTGCCGAAGAGGTTTCCCCCATAGAGTTCCGGGACCCTTTCCAAAAAGATGGCAAAGGAAAGACCTATTAGTGCAGCAGCAAAAAAGAAGGGAAGAAAGAGGAGAAACGCGTAGAGAAGAAAGAGAAGAGTTTCCCTGTCGCTGTAGAAGAGGTACTGAACATCCAGGTTTAGATTCACAGCCCCCAGGTAGGAGAGGGGGACGGAGAGTACCAGCAGAAGGAAAAAGATGGTGACCGTACGATCAACAGCCCTCCTCGATGAAAGCCTAAGAAAATCAAGAAGGGTTCCGCTGGCGCCAAAACCGAGAAGAGCTACACTAATAACGAGGTTTACAAAATGAGTATAGCTTACAAAGGTCAAGGCCTTCATTAGCCCGATTTGGTAGGAAATGACAAAGACCGAGAGTAAAAAAACGGAAATCGCGAGCCATTGGATCTGGTTCCGCTGCTCCCGCGGCTCCATTATTCCTGGGCCTTACCGGTAAAGGGGACAAATCGTACGGGAAGCAGCTGTTCCGTTGTAATAGTTCCGTCTTCTCCCTTACGCACCAGGGTGATATGCTGGGTCTGATACACCCCGCCCACGGGAATGACCATCCGCCCTCCGACAACAAGCTGCTCTATTAGCGGTGGAGGGATATGCCCCGCGGCAGCGGTAACAATAACCGCATCGAATGGCGCGTGCTCCTCCCAGCCGTAGTATCCGTCCGCGTTAAGGACCTTTACCTCATCGTACCCAAGGCGGGAAAAACGCTCCTTCACCGACTCTGCTAAGGCCTGGATAATCTCAATGGTGTACACATCTTCCGTAATCTCCGCTAGCACCGCCGCTTGATACCCGCTTCCCGTCCCGATTTCCAGGACCTTTTCGTCTCGTTGCAGTTGTAAAAGTTCAGTCATGTAGGCGACAATATAGGGTTGAGAAATTGTTTGACCGTGGCCTATGGGGAGGGGCTGGTCCGTGTAAGCCTTATTCCGATGTTCCAGTGGTACAAATTCATGACGCGGTACGGAACGCATCGCCTCCAGTACCTTAGGGCTTTCAACACCCCGACTTTCGATACTCCGTTTCACCAGACGATACAGCTCCTCCTGCCATTCTCCTTCGCCAGATTTGTTCTCCTCCTTCTCATCTCCCTTCAAAGGAGCGGGGGCCTCCCTCTCTCCGCCGGCGGAGAGAGAGAAAAGGGGGAGAAAAAAGAACAAGAAAACCATGGGAAGAATAACCAGGCAATATGTGTTCCTTTCATTGCATTCTGTCATGCATTAAATTTACTATTCCCCGGGTGAGAATGCAAATTCCAGCACCGGCATGGTTTTACCCGACATGGTTGTATTAAATAGCTATTGTGCCTCCCGGGACACTGGTTTATCCTTAAAGAATGTCAAAAAGTTCTGATGTAAAACCCCTGGGGATAATCGGCGCCATGGATGAGGAAATTGCTGTCATCCGCAGTAAGATGACCGACACCCGAGAGGCGGTCCGGGGACTATACAGCTTTATTCATGGTATCCTAAACGAACTCCCGGTGGTGCTTCTTCAATCGGGAATCGGAAAGGTGAATGCAGCCATCGGGACAACCCTTCTCATCGAAGCCTTTAACCCATCCATGATAATCAACACCGGTTCCGCCGGAGGGATTGAACCCTCCCTGGCAATAGGCGATATTATTATTGCCCAACAGATACTCCACCACGATGTAGACACCACTGCCTTCGGCTACGCCAAAGGACAAATCCCTAAGATGCCCACATTCTTCGAACCCGATCCGAAACTACTGGAAACCGCCCTAGGCATGGGAGATCGAATAGACGACGCCCGAATTTTTGTTGGGCTTATAGCTAGCGGAGACAGCTTTATGCACGATAAACGAAAACTCAATGCCCTGAGAAAAGACCACCCGGGACTCCTTGCAGTTGAAATGGAGAGCGCCGCTATAGCTCAAACCTGCTATCAGCTTACTCTTCCCTATCTTATTCTGCGGTCCATCTCCGACCTTGCAAACCGTGGTTCCGCGAAAGATTTCAAAACAAACATACACCTCGCCTCCGCCAACTCAGCAGCAGCGGTGCTTAGGGTATTGGAAGAAATAGAACAGGAAGACCTAAACCTATCGGGAAAATAATTCTTTCAATCTATCTAAGAGTGCAGCGACCTTCTCTTCCCGATCCTTGGCGTTCCAGAAGATAACATTGGCCCCTAATATGGACGCACCCTTGGATTCACAGCTCTTTTGCATAAATCCCAAAGCCTGATTCGCCCCGGTCCACCGAAAGGGGAGGTGTTTCGCAACGAAGCAGGCTATCCGTTTTCCCTCCAAAGAGCTAATATCTATTAGATAAGCTTTCATAGCCGCGGCCAAAGAAAAGGCCTGCACCGGAGAGGCGAATATGACTCCGTCGTAGGGCGCAGGGTCGGGTTTGGTCTTAAACTCCACATGCTTCGTCCCCGGACCGACCTCACCCTGGGGCTCCACCCGCTCCAAGGCTACAGTATGACCCGCACCTTCGAGTTTCTCTTTCAGTTTTTCCGTAACGGACAGAGTCTTCCCCGTTTGGGAATACACGATAATACCTATATTCATGTAAAACCTCCTTAGTAAACAGCCGTTAATCGTACACTCGACGGCTCTTTCTTCCGGCGCCGCCTCCGCCGCCTCCGAAGATAATGATAACGCCAAGAACAAACCCGAAGTTGTACCATCCCCCGTTGTTGTGGATTTCGTAGATGTTAATGTTCTTGTTAAAGAGGGAAATAATAAACGTAACCGGAGCTATAAGCCCGTGCCAGAGTCCCCTCCAAAAACCGGCTATCTCCCCCTCTTTGTCCTCCGTTTTAACAAATTCATTCGGACCGGCCGCGCAGGCAGTCAAAGACAGCAAAAGAACAACAATGAACCCTAATAGCAGGATCCTCATTACCTCTCCTCTCATTCCTCTCCTCCTCTTATGAACCATTTACCGTTAATTGTACACCTTCCTTCTACTCTTAGATAGTGATCG
>CAYXSD010000154.1:0-5908 GCA_964466335.1 uncultured Spirochaetales bacterium | reverse complement strand
CCCATATCGTTGCTAACAGAGCAGGAATGTCATGGACTTCCTACAGCCACACCGGAGTAGCTGTTCCCGCTTTTGCTCTGGGAGTAGGGGCTGATGCATTCAACGGATACTACGACAATACCGATATTTTCCACAAAACCGTGGCGGCTATGCCCTTCGGAAAGGGCGTTGCGGTTGCTAAGTAATAGTATTCTGCGCTAATTGATAAATCCCATTTCAGGGGGAGAGGTCTAAGGCCTTTCCCTCCTTTTCTTACGGGGGGATGTCATTGGGCTCCGCGCAGTCTGTAGTGAACCGGTTTATCACCGTTTCATCGGTCTGTTTAATACGAATAAGGGGAATCTATTGTGATTTTTAAGGAACCAATTGAAAGGAAAGACCTCTTTTTTCTCTTAGGGGTCATTGCTACAAGCGTGGTCCTCTTTTTCATACCCACAGGGTATGAAGCACCCCAGGGGAATACCGTACGGGTGAAGGCCCTCATTCTCGAGGTGGACGATTCCAATGTTCAGGATTTCACCGTTGTAAAACAGGGAGACCAGGAATTAACCCTAAGACTCTTGAACGGGAAATTCAAGGGGGAGATTATCCAAGCCACCAATGTTCTCATTGGAAAGATGGAACTGGATACCATCTATGAACCGGGTAGAAAAGCCCTGGTTACTCTCTCACTCAACAAAGAGAGGGAAAAAATTGTTCATGCAAACGCTGTGGGATACTACCGAATAAATATAGAGCTGGTCCTTCTCTTCCTCTTCATTGCTTTGCTTCTCATTTACGCGGGATGGACGGGAGTGAAGGCGGTGTTTTCTTTTCTCTTTACCGGTCTGCTTATTTGGAAGGTCCTTCTTCCGGGGTACTTGAACGGGAGGGACCCGGTGTTGCTCTCCCTCCTGATCGTTCTTCTTTTAACCTCGGCGATTATCTTCTTAGTGGGGGGACTAAACAAGAAGGGAACCGTGGCTTTCCTCGGAGCTTCCGCCGGAGTTATTCTGACCATGGTTTTATCTCTTGTCTTTGGAAATCTTTTTTATATTCACGGAGCGGTAAAGCCCTTCTCGGAGACTCTAGTCTATTCAGGATACGCCTACCTAAACTTGACGAGAATCTTCCTCTCCGGTATTTTCCTCTCCTCCTCCGGGGCGGTAATGGATATTGCAATGGATGTTTCCGCCTCCATGAGGGAGGTGGCGGAGAAACATCCGGCCATATCGGCGCCCGACCTTATTCGGTCGGGATTTTCCGTGGGAAGAGCAGTTGTGGGTACCATGACCACCACCCTTCTCTTGGCCTACTCCGGAGGGTACTCCGCTATGCTCATGGTTTTTATGGCCCAGGGGACCCCGACTATCAATATATTCAATATCAACTACGTATCGGCGGAGATCCTCCACACCCTGGTGGGGAGTTTCGGCCTGGTTACCGTAGCCCCCTTCACCGCCATTATCGGGGGGTTCCTCCTTACCAAAAAAACAGGACCCTCTGTTGAGAAAGCGCGTGTTCCGGCCGCGGACCACGCAAGAGAGGAATAGCAGGATCCCCTTCGTCCTATTGAAGGTAAGATTATAAAGTAAAAAAGGTAAGGACGCTTTCAAATTAAGCAATTTTTACCTTGGTTCGGTTACTGTTGAAAGCGGCTGCGCGGGGTTTTCGGCGGCCTATACAGTAAAGAAACGGGGAAGCAGGCCCCTCGCCCGGGTTGTTTCCAAAAATCACTAAATACGCTATAATCTCACCATGGTAAGGGAGAGCGGGGACGGACATTTCGAGGTCTACTACCGTCACGGGTGGGCCCATCTCATCGTCTATCCCCCAAGTGGGAAGGGCAAGCCCGTTTACCCCGAGGAAATCCAAAACAGAATGAAGCTCCTCAATATTCCCAAGGTGGAACCAAAGGAGATAAGGAACATAATCGAGAATGCCTCGGGAAAACCGGAGCGGTTGGTGGAGTGGCCCGACGGGGCCAGGCTCGCCTCGCAGATAATCGTGGACCTTGCGGATGACGAGATGTCCGCCTGGGTGACTGTGCTGTCTCCGAAAAAGGGGGCGGCCCAGCCGGATATAGAAGATATTATCGGAGAGTTGGAGTCCCAAGGGATTGTCTTTGGAATAGACCGAGAGGCGGTAGAGAAGCTTCTCTTTCGACGGGACTACGACCGGAAGGTCCCCGTTGCCTGGGGCAAAGCCCCGGTGCACGGGCAGTCCGCGACAATTCGGTACCACTTTCAGGAGAACCGGGGTAAACCCTATCTGGAGATGGATTTCGGAAGGATAAATCTTAAGGAACTGAACTTCATAGAGAACAAGAAAACCGATGATCTTTTGGCGGAGCTCCTTCCGCCGGTGGAACCGGTTAACGGGAAGACGGTCCTCGGTAGGGTGCTCCCCGCCGACACGGAAAAACGGGAGGTCCGCCTTCAGGGCGGGAAAAACACGAAACTCAACGAGGAGGGCACCGCGCTTTACGCCGCGGATAACGGCAATGTTCGCCTCGAGAAGGGACAGATCATTGTAGAACCGGTGGTGACCGTGGAGAACGTTAACTACGAAACGGGGAACATCTACTTCGACGGCTCCGTAGTGGTGAACAAAGGGGTTGCCGACGGGTTTGTAGTGGAAGCGGAAGGGGACATTCAGGTGGGAAAGGGCGTGGGAAAGGCCGCCCTCAAAGCCGGTGGAAACATCCTCTTAAAAACGGGGATCAACGGAAACAACGAGGGGAGGATCGAGTGCGACGGCGATCTCTTTGCCAAGTACATCGAGAGTTCCACAGTTATTTGCAGAAACAATGTTATTGTGGAGGAGGCGATTATGCACTCCCGACTCTCTGCCTGGAAACACTGTGTGTTAAACGGCCGGCGGGGGGAGATCATCGGTTCCACCCTCATGATAGGGGGGAGTCTATGGTGCAAGAAACTGGGGTCCATCTACGATTCGCCCACCCATGCGGCCATCGGTATATCTCCGGAGGTTTTATCCGCGTTTAGAGAGGCGAAGGAAGCCTTGGACAAAGACCTGGAGAATGTCTCGAAAATCGAAGAGCAGTTGGAACAGATCGACCACGCTTTAGAGAGAATGAAAGGAAATGAGACTGAAGAGGAGTCGGAAGAGATATTGACCTTCACCGACCAGGGAGAAGCCCCGGGAGAGCATATTGAAGGAAACAAGAAACGGGAGAAACTCCTTCAGATAAGACGCCAGCTTGAAGACGCCTTAAGGGAGATGCAGCTGACGGTTCCCGATGAAAAACAGAAGCTCCACGGGCTCAGAGACAAACTAAAGGCCTCCAGAGAGAGTATCTGTGTGGTGGAGGACACCATCTACAAGGGGGCGGTTATTATGTTCGGCCGGGAGGAGTATCGGGTTTCGGAGAAGGGAGCGAGAAAGACAATCCTAAAAATGGGTGAACAGGGGATTCAGGAGTCCGGCTTTAACCCAAAGGAGACGCCGGAACTCGTCTTCGACCCGCCGGAGGAGTAGAAAAAACGAGGAAAAATACTATGTCTGAACAGTGGAAGCACACAAATATACCCTCTCATCTTCGGAGGGCGGACACTATTACCGTGGAGGGGAAGATTTCCTTTCCTCTAGACTTCAATCTCCGAGTCATTATGGAGAGACAGAACACCGACCAGGAAACGAGGATCCTCTTAGAGAATATGCTCTTAAAGGCGAATATCGGATTTCGCTCTTGGAAGACAAAATCCAATCCGGAGAGTAAGTATGTGAGATTCAAGGTAGGGGTGCATATAAAAAACGAAGATACCATGAAGCGCCTCTACCGCGATTTGGACCGGGAGCCCAATGTAAAGGCGGCTATCTAACAGCTCAGCCGTTTAACTGTGGGTATCGCAATCGTCCCCGCAGACTAAGGACCTGCTCTTCGATTTTTCAAAAGCTTCCCGGCCTTCCTTAAAGGCATAGTAGGCGATCCCTAAGCTTCCTAAGGCATCTATGAAGGGTATCTGAAATAATTCATACAGAAGACTCGACCCCAAAAGAAGAAAGGAAAGGTAGAAGCAAGTCTTCGTACAGTGGGCGTCGGAGACAATGGGATCGGAACCGAGCTGTTTGCCGACCCACAATTTTGCCCGGTAGAGGAAGTACATGGTAGCAATGGATATACCGGATATAATTATCCCAACCACTGTTGTCTTCGGTTCTTCGCCGCGTACAATCCTTAAGGCGCTTCCGATAACAAG
The DNA here is from genome assembly GCA_964466335.1 of uncultured Spirochaetales bacterium. Taxonomy (GTDB): domain Bacteria; phylum Spirochaetota; class Spirochaetia; order SPDA01; family CAYXSD01; genus CAYXSD01. Next base: position 1,706 of record CAYXSD010000154.1, on the reverse strand, counting down.
TCCGGCCGTTAGCAGATAAAAAGCGGTCCCGGTAACCTTTAAAGCGATCTTCTCGAAGCGGTCCCGGGATTCAGCGCCGTACTTTTTTATCCTTACCACCATGTGTGCTATGCCGAGACCGGATATTACCTCCACGAAGCTGTCCACCCCGAATCCGAAGAGGGCCAGGGTCTCATCCTGGTACCCGAAAAACATGGAGATAAACCCTTCCCCCAGGTTGTACACTATCGTAACAATGCTCAATACCAGGGCGATTGAATACAACTGCCGATTATTTCTTACCATTACAGTAAAGATAATTTATCTGGGGATAAAGAGCAAGGGAAATAAGAAGGAGAAGACAGCGAAATGGCGGGAAAGTGATTTCCTACCATGCCTTTTTATTGTTTATGATTAACCGGGCCTGCACGAAGGTGAGGATGATGATTACCAGTACCGCCAGGAGATAGGGACTCCGTTCGCCGAGGAAGGTCCCCACGATTCCGCCGCTTACTGACCCGGCGGCAATGCCTAAGCCCAGGCTCGCCTCGTGCATGCCGCTTGCGAAGCCGCGCTTCCTGTCGTCGTTCCCGCTGTTACTATAGTAGATACCTGAGAAATAGTCGTACCCGATAAGGATTGCCAGGCCAACCACTCCGATGTACAAACTTAAGGTGGACTGGGCAAAGTAGAGCACCAAGAGCCCCGTCACGGCCGCCCCCTGTACGGTGAGGGTAGAGGCGTACCTGTACTGCCAGAAACGGGTATTGTGAAGTACGAAGTAGATGCAGATAATAAGGACCCGCATAAGCGCCAGGATGGTACCATGCTGATTGGAAGGCACCCCGAGGCTCACCGCCAGCTGCGGAAAGAGGTGGAGGATCATACTCATGGAAAAAGCCCCGGCCAGATTCGCGAGCCAGCTAAGCTGAACGAAGGTTTTCGATTGAAGGTCCAAAACGCCGCCGGATGACTCCGTTGAAGTGATTTGCTCCGGTGGTACTGCGCCGCTTTTTATCTCTGGGCCTTCTTCTCCCTCTGTCCTGTCGGGGAAGGTGCGCATCATACCAAAGAGAACAATAAGATTCAGCCCGGCCATTACCGTGGCGAGGACTAATGGCGTCTTCGGACCTAAGAGAAAAAGCCAGCCCCCAGAGAGCTGGGCGCTCAATACTCCCAGGTTCCAGGCCACACAGAAGCGGATTAGGTTGCTGCTCACCCCCCGGGAGAGGTGGTGCTTCTTCTCTCCCTTGTTTATCCACGCCACCGTAGCGGGGTGGATCAGACCCAAGGCCAGGGCGTTAGTCCAGTACATACTCAAAAAGAGGCCCTTTCCGAAAGGGCTTACCAGACAGGTAAGGGCGGAGATAATCATGAGGAGCATCCCCGGCAGGATGAGCTTTGTCCTTCCGATACTGTCCGAGAGCCTCCCGAAGAAAAAACTGCTTAACGCGGCAATTAAGGCGTGGGCGCCCCCCACTAAGCCCATGGTGAGAAGGCCCGCCCCCAGCTCAGCCAGGTTCCTGCTCACCGAGAAGATGAGGAGCATTCCGGAAAAATCGGTAAGGAGAGGCATAAGAAACATGAGCAGCGGCACCCTGCCGGATTTCTTTGGGGGAATCAGAGAATTGGTGTTCATTTTGTTCAGTCCTTCTGAACAGACAGATTATCAGAGAAGGAAAGATTGGGGAAGTGCGGGCTATTACCCCTTCAGTGCCCCCGCTGTC
>CAYXSD010000153.1:1225-5981 GCA_964466335.1 uncultured Spirochaetales bacterium | reverse complement strand
TCCCTAATCGGGATGAGAAAAAAGATGTAAGGGTTTCTTTCAAGGAAGACACCTCCGCTACGTTATTTGCGGTGTCTTCCTCCTCTGTTTCTGTGGTTGTTAAGATTCCGGGAGCGGTTCCGGAAGGGGTCCAGGAAGTACACCATTGAGGACATCAACTGATGCCCAAACTGCCGCTCATCGTCGGTTCGTTTTCAACAGAATACCTCCATTACTTGATAGCAAAATGGTACACCCCTTTATGGCGACTGTCAAGGAATGCATGGTTTGAAGAATATATAATTCACTTGAATGTTGAGAAATCGAAACGATTGTCCCGGTCACCCAACTTTCTTCCCACCGAACTCAGCGGCTACACGTTCCGCAAGATACACCTTAAGCAGCGACTGATAGGGAACATCCCGTTTATGTGCCAAAATTTTGAGATCCTCGATGAGTGTCTCAGGCAGGCGGATGGAAATAGATTTTGTATTCGGTTTTAGCTTCGGAAACCGCCCGATTTCACCCTCTTCCCAATTAATGTAATCAACTGAATCATGTTTTCCCCAGAATTCCCTTTCTTCCTCTTCGTTCTGAAATTCAGGTATTTCTTTTTTGGTAGTCTTCATACACTCCTCTCTCTTCGTCATATCTCTTACAGAAATAACTCTGATATTTTTTGACCGGATGGTAAATGAAACAAACAGGAGTCTCTCATGATTTGTTCTTCCTAAAACAAAATAACGGTCTTCATTTTGTGAATGCCTAACATCACGTTTTACAATTAGGGGACGGTTAAAAAATACCTGTTCCGCTTCCGCATCATACACATTATGCTTTGTAATATTCTTATATACATTATCGGCGTCCCAATCAAAACCGGTAATATCGGAAAAATCCACATCAGATCCTTTTGTATATACTTATAGTATACATTAGATTCTATCTCTTGGAAAGATAGTTTTTACATTAATGCCGGCCACCAGACCTCCGCGGCCATGAAAATGCTCGACCAGATCGATCCAGTAATTCAATTTTGCTCTTTCGGAGTTACCGTTATACGGTTTTTCAGTTATACTTTCAGTCAACCTGCATAAAGGAACATTATAAAGGAGAACTATATGGCCATTATCGCACCCCGCTGGGACCTTACCACTATCTTTCCTGCCCTGGAATCGAAGGAATTCCAGTCCGCCCTGGACAGCTTCAAAACGGAACTTACCGCTCTGGAGGACTACTTCCGTGATACTGCCGAAAAGACCGATGGGGCCTCGCCGCCGGACCGGCTGGGACCGGTAATCGGGGAGATAGTGGACCGCCTCAATTCTCTCTACACCCTGTCGGGGACTATGGAAGCGTATATCTACGGTTTTGTAAGCACCGATTCCCGGAATACCGCCGCGCTGCGAATCCAGTCCGAATTCGAGCTGCTCTCGCTACCGCTGAAAAAAATTGAGGTCCGGGTGCAGTCCTGGCTTGGGGGAATCGGAGAGGCCGCGCTGGTGGAAGCCATGAAATTCAGCAAGACCGCAAATGCGCACTCCTTTATTCTGAAAGAACTGACCCGGCAGAGCCGCTACCTGATGAGCCGGAAAGAGGAAGAGCTTGCGGCAGAACTTACCTTGAGCGGCGGAAACGCCTGGGATAAGCTCCAGGGGACCGTCACTTCCCAGCTTACCGTGGAGTTTGAGCTGGACGGGAAACTGCAGACCCTGCCCATGCCCGCCCTGATAAACCTCCGCACCCATCCCGAGGAGGATGTGCGTCATCGGGCCTATGAGGCGGAAAACAGTGCCTGGGCGGGGACGGAGGAAACCCTCGCGGCCTGCCTTAACGGAGTAAAGGGAGAGGTCATAACCCTGAATAAACGGCGGGGCCGGAAAGACGCCCTGGATTCCGCGCTGGACCAGGCGCGGATCGATCGGCCCACCCTGGAAGCCATGCTCGAGGCGGTGCGGGGCTCCCTGCCCCAGTTTGCCGAGTATTACAAACATAAGGCGAAACTCCTGGGGAAGGAAACACTGGCCTGGTGGGACATCTTCGCGCCTGTGGGTAAAGCAAAAGCCTCCACCGCCTTCGATGATGCCCGGGACTTTGTTCTTGCCCAGTTCAGAGAGTTCTCCCCGGAACTCGAACAATTCGCGGAAAAGGCCTTTCGGGCACACTGGATAGACGCTGAAATGAGGGAGGGAAAGCGGGGAGGCGGTTTCTGCATGGAGGTCCCCGGGGTTAGGGAGAGCAGGATACTGATTAATTTCGACGGGTCGGAGGACCAGGTAGCCACCCTGGCCCACGAATTGGGCCACGCCTTTCATAATGAATGCGCGTACAAGGCGGGAAAAACGGTGCTGCAGCAGCAGACGCCTATGACCCTGGCCGAAACGGCTTCCACCTTCTGTGAGACCCTGGTTTCAGAAGCTGTCCTTAGCCGGACCACCGACCCGGAGGAGGAGCTGGCCGTACTGGAGACCCAGCTAAACGGCGCTTCCCAGGTGGTGGCGGATATCTATTCCCGGTACCTCTTCGAAACCGAGGTCTTCAAGCGCCGGGAGAAGGCGGAACTCTCCGCGGAAGAGATCTGCGAAATGATGGAGAACGCCCAGAAGGAGGCCTTCGGTAACAGCATCGACCATCGGTACCTGCAGAAGTACATGTGGACCTGGAAACCCCATTACTATTCAACGGAACTCTCCTTTTACAACTTTCCCTACACCTTCGGTCTCCTCTTCGGGACCGGCCTCTACGCGGTGTATCAAAAACGGGGCGGGGCTTTTGTGGAGGACTACACGGACCTCCTCGCCTCCACCGGGGAATCGACGGCGGCCGACCTGGCAGCCCGATTCGATATAGACATACGGACCAGGGATTTCTGGGACGAGAGCCTCGGGATAATCGCCAGGCAAATAGGGCGGTACTGCGAACTGTGAGATAAGCCGCTTGTTGACATAAAGCACACATTGTAGTATATTATATTTGTGAAAATCATCAACTGGAATCAAGAGAAGAATATTGAGTTGATTGAGGAGAGAGATATCTCTTTTGAAGTTGTAGCTCGATATATCGAAAATGAAGACGTTTTAGATATATTTGCTCACCCAAATACTGCAAAATATCCAAATCAACGAATATTTGCTATAAACATAGAAAACTATGTATATCTTGTACCATTTGTTGAAACAGATAATGAAATATTTTTAAAGACAATATTTCCAAGCAAAAAGGCCACAAAATTATTTTTGGAGGACTAAATATGGCTAAGAAAATTAAACTCGATACAGAAGAACAAGATATCCTTGAATCCTTTGAAAGAGGAGAATGGAAACCAATAAAAAATAAAGAAGAAGAAATTCGCCGTTATGCCGGCTATGCCAAAGCGACCCTTAAAAAGGATAAAAGAATAAATATTCGTATTTCAGATAAGGATTTGGAATCAATACAAAACGTTGCTATTGAAGAAGGTATACCGTATCAAACACTTATATCAAGTTTGATTCATAAATTTGTTACTGGAAAAATTACAGAGAAGAAGAAAGTATCATAAGGGCACCTGAATAGATGCGGTGTATCAGAAGCTGAGTGACACAGTTACCTTACACCGTTACCGCCATTTCAGGAATATCGTAGTGCTGGTGGTTCCACTCCCGGGCTGCGTCCATGAAGGCGTGGATGTTTTTTAAAGGTGTATCCGAGGGAAGATCGCAGCCGGTGGAGAGAACAAAGTTGGGATAGTTCTTTACCCTGTCTAAAAGGGTGTGGACTTGTTTTCTTACCTCCTCCGCGGTACCGTTTCTCATGGTCTCCACCGGGTCTACATTTCCGATAAAGGAAATGTTCTTTGGCATCGCGGCCAGGGCCTCTTCCGGGTCCACCGCAGAATCAAGACTTAAGCCCTCCACCCCGGTTTCGCACATCCCGGGAATTAAATGGGTGCTGTCTCCGCAAATATGAAGTACAGTAGAAATATCAAGTTCATCTACAATCCGTTTTACAAACCGCGCGGAGAACTCCTTAAAGGATTCCGGAGAGAGCATAACCGCCGTGGGTTCGAGGACGGCAATAAGGTCCGCCCCAGCCTCCTGCAATGCCTTCGCGTAGCGAATGGTAGTAGCCGTTGCCGTTTCCAACACCCCCAGGACAAGGTTTTTATCAATTACCGTCTTCATGGCGATTTCGCTGGCGCCTATCATAAGGCCCGCCAGGGTAAAGGGGCCGGTAACGTAAGCACCTCGGGCCACCCTGGAGGGAAGACCCCGGTCCATCAGCTTCATGGTTTCAATAAAGGCCACCAGTCTTCCGTCTTTAAGCGGGTCCGAGGCCATGAACTGATTCAGGTCCTCCAGCTTCGCGACCAGGTGCTCCTCCACGGTGGGCGATTCATGCAAAGGGTACCGCACAGGAAGCCCCAGGGCATTTGCCTCTACCGCCAGGTCCATGAAGAAAAAAATGCCGTCCGGATCGAACACCCGCTGAAGGGTAGAGAGAGACCAGAAGTGGATTCCCCAGTTGAACTCGTTCTGTTTTATACTGGTCTGGGTAAGCTGGGTCCCCGGATATCCCATTAGGGGCATAACCAGTCTCTTATCGGAATTGTTCACCATATCTTTTAATCGCATAGTATTGCTCCTTATATCTTCATTTCCGGGCGGACCCGCGAGCAATCCGCCTCTGTCCCTAATATACTACCAAATTGATGAGGATTTTAAGAAAAATAAGGGAAAACCTGTACAAATTCCGGGGTGAAGGTCTTGATCCTGTTCCCCGCCGGGAGAAGAGCGCT
>CAYXSD010000153.1:0-1125 GCA_964466335.1 uncultured Spirochaetales bacterium | reverse complement strand
GGTCTGCAGCTCCTGTGACAGAATCTCCGATCAGAAACATAAAATAGAGTACCAGGGTGAAGTGTACGATTTTAAATTAAAACCCTTAGTAGGGGCCGATCACTGCATGGCAACCCTTACCGATGTAACGGAAATGGAGCGTATTGCAAGAGAAAGGCAGCTTTATTTTGAAGCTTTTCAGTCTTCCATACACGCAATGATGATTTCAGACCCCCAAGGTCGGATTGAATACGTTAACCCCAAATTCGAAGAGATCTACGGGTTCTCTTTTTCCGAAGCCCTGGGAAAAAACCCAAGTATTCTCAACCCCGGCAAAGAAACCTATTACGATCTTGGCTATACAGAGGAAGAATACGAAAAGCTGTTTTCGGAAATGTGGAAAAAAATACAGGACCCTTCAGTTGGATTTTGGGAGGGTGAAATACCCAATAGAAAAAAAGACGGAACCATTATATGGGTCCACCTTATTATTAACGCTATCTACTGTGATCAGGGTACACTAACGAACTTTCTGGCCATGCCCATAGATATTACCGAAACCCGTAACCGGGAATTGAACATCCGCCTGGACATTTATCATACCATTACCCATCTTGCTGAAATGCGGGACAACGAGACGGGTAACCATATTGTTCGGGTGGGGAAATACACCGGTGCGATCGCTAAGCAGTTGAATATGCCGAAAAAATTCTGCGAAGATATCGAAACCTTTTCTCCCCTCCACGATATCGGAAAAGTGGGGATCAGCGATTTGATACTCTTAGCCAAACGCAAATTGACACCGGAAGAGTTTACTACAATGAAGACCCACACAACCTTGGGGCACCAACTACTCGTGGGAAAACCAACTCTGGAGATGGCCGCGGAGATCGCGCTTTATCATCATGAACGGTACGATGGAAGCGGATATCCGAACGGGATTGCCGGAGAGGATATCCCTCTCTGCGCGAGGATTACCACCATCGTTGATATCTACGACGCCCTGCGCAGCAAACGCCCCTATAAAGAGGCCTGGAACCATAAGGATTCAATCGAAGAGATAGAGAGCTTATCCGGTTCCGTGCTGGACCCTCTCTGTATCGATGCTTTTCTCGCGAAGGAAGAGGAAATCCTCGCTATCGTCGG
>CAYXSD010000152.1:0-5993 GCA_964466335.1 uncultured Spirochaetales bacterium | reverse complement strand
TACAATTCAAGGAAATTGAAGGTCAGTTCTCAATCTGGAAGGCCTTAGGTCTTTCAGATTGAGAACTGCTGGAAACAATAGCACCGGTCTTGTCACGGGTGTACTGCCCCGGAGCAAAGGTCACAGCGGAGAACACCGGACCGTCCACGCAGGCCCGCTCACCCGAGGGGGTGGAGCATTTTCCGCATATCCCTACGCCGCAGCCGGTCATACGCTCAACAAGATGAAAAATCCTCTCCCGTTCTATGACCCAGCTCTCCAGCCAATCCAGCTCCTTCAGGGCTTCTTCAGGACCACAGTTGAAAAAGAAATCCGCCCCTTCCAGAAGGCTTTTTTCTTTTGAGAAGAGCTCCGCAATTCGGCCCTTCATGCCGAGACTCCCGTCGTCGGTAGAGATAAAAACATCTCCCATTTCTCTAAATTCTTCCAGATAGACCAGTTCCTCCCTGGATCTCGCGCCCAGAAGAAATATCTTTTTTCCCTTCCACTCTTCGGCGGCGTTTCTTATCGGAGCTATCCCGCATCCGGCACCAACAAAGACACCGGTACCCCCGCTTTTTGGCAGACAGACAGTCTTACCATAAGGGCCTCTGCATCGAACTACACTTCCGGGTTTTAAATGAGTCAGGTCCTCCGTAACCGGTCCTACTCGACGAATCACGAATTCCAGGGGAGACTGCTTTGCTACCGAGAAAGGTTTTACTTTACCCGTCCCGGTGGTGAGGAAGACAAATTGCCCGGTCCCCGCCTTAAGTTCACCGTAAAATCTGAGAAGGGAGAGGTCTTCGGTTAGGGTAATATGTTCTTTGAGTACCAGAGGATGATACTCCATATGCTGTTTACCATCCTGAAGGATTGCGGGGGCCAAATCTGTGCCGTTAGCGAGGTCCTCCTCCAAAAGGGCGAAGTACCGGATTAGGTCCTCCGAAGAAAGTCCAATTAAAGCAGACCCAATGGAGGCGAAATCGTTCCGTCCAAGGCATAGACTCCTCAAATCCGCAGCCCCGCGGATACCTCCAATCATGATTACCGGCACGGCTAGAGAGGCTTTCAGTTTCTCAATGAACTTCAGAGTGACAGAAAAAATTGCTTTCCCCGAAAGCCCCCCATAGAGATTGCTCAATTCCGGATTCGGTCCCCCCAAGGCGTTAATGGCGGAAACCGCGCTGGCCCCCGCGGCCACTACCGCCTTGGCCACTGACACAATGTCCGGTGACTGGGCATTAAGCTTCACTATTAAAGGCTTCTTGGTTTTTGCCGACGCCGCCCGTACCATGGAAGCAGCGATTTCCGGATCGGAACCGATAAGGATCCCCCCCCCGTTGGCGTGAGGACAGGAGAGATTGAGTTCAATACCGTCCACCGCATCGCCTAGGGAATCGAAAGCCTCGGCACAGCGAGAAAATCCTTCTTCATCTTTCTCTCCGATTTGCGGCATGAGAAAGACCCCTTCCGGTGCCGTTTTTTTCAAACGAGCAAAGCCACGACAGGTGGCATCCAGTCCGGGATTGGCGTATCCCACAGCATTCCACAGGGCCCCAGGTCCCGGTTGTGCGAGGATGTCCTCCTGGTTTCCCGGTTCCGGCTCCAGGGTGGTGGACTTCCCTACAAAAAACCCGAGTTGAGGTATCCGGTCCAAAAGGTAGGAAGCGGTGTCCTCATTTGTGGCGATAACCCCCGAAGGGAATCCGAACCGTCCTCTTACCTTTTTTCCCAGTAATTCGAAATTACTCGACATTGGTTTTCCTCCTCTTCCTCTCTTTTTACCCTTTTACGATCCCCTTGATCTCTTTGATCTCTCTTGTCCCTTTCACTTTTTATTTCTTTCTGAGACGCTTCGAAGGAACCATATCCCGGAGGACCTTGTGGTAGAAGCGGGCCGCTTCCCGCTGGTCATCCGCGGTAGACGAGCTTCCACGGGGGAACATCAACCCCCGTCCCACATTAACGATTACCCGCTCTTTGTCGAAATATCTAAGGAGCATCAGAGCTTCACCGCCCTGGGCCCCAACACCGGGGCAGAGGACCACCTGGTCTTCTCTAAGATACTTAGCAACCTTCCGTATTTCCGTCTCTTCAATATGATTGTCCTTACTGGGAGCTCCAACTACAATTCCGTCACATCCCGTCTCCGCTGCTTTCCATGCCTGGTAGATATACCAGGGAAGATATTTCCCTTCCTCCAGCGTAATGAGGTCTTCTTCGTATAGTTTGACTTTTTTACCTAAACCTTTACCCTTTGATGTTGATAGGTGGATTAGAGACTTTTTTACGTCTTCGTACTCGGGGTTACTCATGAGGCACATGGTTATAATACCAAATTCCAGGTCTCTCTCTTTAGCACTGTTTACCGTCTCTTCCATATTTCCCGCAAAGGGCGCGATAGTTACTCCATGAGCCCGGCCCATGGCAAAAAAAATCCCCGCGTCATTCGTAGCCCCGATATCTGCCAATTTAGCGTCTTCGATAACGAGAAGACCCAGGCCCCGCGCCGCGCGACAGATTTCCTCCAAAAGGGCAGCTCCCTCCGGGTCTTTCCAGTATTGAGCATTGGGTTTTACCGCGGCGCAGTAAGGGGCAACCGATTCTAGATACCTTATACACCAGTCCCTGCGTGCCGCCCTTCCGCTCGCTCCTTTGGGAAGACCCTTCTCTCCTCTGCCCATCTCAAATACGGCAGGATCCAACCCCGCGCAGAGGGTAGAGCCTTTCTCCCTGACTTTTTCAAGCCAAATTTCGGTGAACATCAACGTGCGTCTCCGTTATCTTCATCGTCACGGTACTCCAACTCTCCCGGAGTTACCGAATACCCCAATTTCCTTAACCGTGCAAGGAGTTCCAACCGAATCTCGGGATACCCGCTAAAGAGGACTTTTCTCCCCCGGTCGCGGTCTGCTTTAAGCTTAGATTCGAGCATTGCGCCCAACCCCTCAGGGTGATTGAGGAGGGCTTGCCTTCCCCAGTTATGTCTGTCCTCCAGCCGAAGCATGAGAGAACGGTAGAGTTTGGGTGAAATATAGCCCATGGCCTTCAGTTCCCCCCAGGCGTGCTCGTCCAAAGTTATTACCGCCCTGGTCTTTATTTTAAGCTCTTTCATAACCTCTATTCCGTTCTCGTTACGATCCACGTAGAAAAAGGCCATATCCATTCGACCGCCCGCTGCCCTCACCATGGGGACCCACTTGTCCCGCATGGAGCTCCCCTGATTGTTAAGGTCCGCCACATGGATGATCTTTTGACCCTCGATGGGTGCTCCTACAGTTTTCCCATTTTTGTAAAGCTTTACGTGGGCGGCTTTCAGGGCGTAGGCGGTGGGGTTGGAAAAGTCCCAGTCCCTCGATTCGCCCCCGCTGATGCAGTCAAAATCTTCTTCCCACTCACAGAGGGATTCCTCGATCAACTCCGCTAAGGCCCGGATGGCCCGGTGGTAGATGCCCCCGTCGGATTCTATCATTACCGATTGTAGGTAGTAGGGACCTACCTCACCGGAGGTATAGGGAAACCAGGTATCCGTAAATTTCGGTTCTCCTAAGGAAACAAGATCATGTAGTGCCTTACGCTGGATTTCCTTTCTTCTATTGATGGTCTTGCCGGTTCCCACATTACCTCTTTTCATTTTTCTGTCACTCTTTGCCTCGGTACCTATCTCCAGACTAGTAAGGGGATTCATATGCATTGTTCCCCATGTAGAGAGCATAAAAAAAGGAGTTAAAGAAACAATTCCTTAACTCCTTAAACAGTTCACCCTTACTATAAAAGAAAGGGAAACACCCCAACCGGGATGCTTCCCTATATACCGCAATTTCATTCTTCTTTTTCCTCACCACGAATCGCAAAAGTACTCTCCACTCCGGTTAAATTGGAAAAATGGTATAGTAATTTCTGATATCTGTCAAGCAAATCTCTGGTAAATGTCTGGCAAAATCCAGAGCACAATACGGGAATCTCATGAACAGGGAATCGATTATGGCGTGTTCACCAATTCCGACTCCTGCTCCCTCTCCGCCTTTCGAGTTTTAAATTCAGAATTATAGTGGAACTCGATGTCCGGATTGTCCTTTCTCATTGTGTTGAGCCACCACTCCGATTCCGCCAGAAATACAGGGCTTTCGTCCTTATCGTAGGCGATCTCCGGGTCCCGGTACCGTAAAAACTCCTTCATTGCACCGGGTTTCATTGAGGTAATCCAACAGGCCCTGGAAAAGTTTATAGGTTCGAACCTACAGGAGGCCCCGTACTCGTGCTCCAGCCGGTAGAGAATTACATCGAACTGGAGCTCCCCCACGGTACCCACGATCTTTCTCCTCCCCTTGTTCTGGGTAAAGAGCTGGGCCACCCCCTCCTCGGTGAGTTGCTTTATCCCTTTTTCAAGCTGCTTTGAGCGCATGGGTTCCAGGTTCACCAGCTCCTTGAATATCTCCGGAGAAAACTCGGGCATACCACGGAAGGTAAAGTCCTCACCCTCCGTAAGCGTGTCCCCGATCTTCAGGTCCCCCCTGTCGTAAAGTCCCACCACATCCCCCGGATAGGCCTCGTCCACCATGGATTTCTTTTGGGCCATGAAGTGATAAACCGTAGAAAACCTTAAGTTCTTTTCCAAACGCACATGTCGAAAAAATTTGTCTCGCTGGAATTTTCCCGAACAAATCCTTAAGAAGGCAATTCGGTCCCGGTGCTTCGGGTCCAGGTTTGCGTGGATCTTGAAAACAAACCCGCTGAACTTCTTCTCCAGGGGTTCCACGAAACGGGTGTCCGTTTCTCTCTTCGCGGGCATGGGCGCTACAGCGAGGAAGGTCTCTAATAGCTCCCGAACCCCAAAGTTATTCAAGGCACTTCCGAAAAAGACCGGTGCCGTTTTTCCCGATCTGTACTCCTCCACGGAAAAATTGTCGTATACTCCCTCTATAAGGGCAACGTCTTCCCGGAGACGGGCAGCGCGACTTAAAAGTTTCATATCCAGCACTGGATCTTCCAGGTCCTCTACCAGCAGACGGTCCTCCTCCACCTTTGTTTTTTCAGGTTGAAAGAGGTAGAGGTTCTTTTCGTGAAGGTTGTACACCCCTTTGAAACTCATCCCCATGCCGATAGGCCAGGTCAAGGGACGCACTCTAATATCCAGTTTCTCCTCGAGCTCATCCATAAGGGCGAAGGGGTCCTTCCCTTCCCGGTCCAGTTTATTGATGAAAATAATAACCGGCGTGTTCCGCATCCGGCAGACCTTCATCAGTTTTTCCGTCTGCTCTTCCACCCCCTTAGCGCAGTCCACAACAAGAATGGCGCTGTCTACGGCGGTAAGGGTCCGATAGGTATCCTCCACGAAGTCCTTATGCCCCGGAGTATCCAGAATATTTATGATCTTTCCTCCGTACTCGAAAGTCATTACCGATGTCCCAACGGATATCCCCCGCTGCTTCTCAATCTCCATAAAGTCGGAAGTGGTGCTCCGCTTAATCTTGTTGGACTTCACCGCCCCGGCCACATGGATTCCCCCGCCGAAGAGAAGGAGCTTCTCGGTAAGGGTGGTCTTTCCCGCGTCGGGATGACTAATGATCCCGAAGGTCCTTCGTTTTTCTATTTCTTCTATGTATTGATCACTCATGTCGTGTTTCCTGTTACTCGTTTCCTGTTATTTCCGCTACTAGTGTATGTGCACCCTTAGAACTCATCCGGCCCCTGGCCGAAAGAGCCCCCGCTTGTGATATTCAATATTGTGCAGATTGATGTTTCTAGGTCGGTACAGTGTTCATACTAATGTGAATATACTTAAAAAGGAGTGTTTCGCCAAGGGGAAGCAGTCATTTGCTTCATATAGCGAAAATCTCCTAGAAAAAGTAACCCGCCGAGATAAGTGTACTCTAAGTGCACTTATTTGCTATGTATTATCTTCTGAGGCCGAAACAATCTCACACGTGTACGTTTTATTTAAATATTTGCACTTCTTTTATGGTTTATCCGGCTGTTTTGATTTAGACTTTTGTTTATAACCAATAATT
>CAYXSD010000151.1:0-6003 GCA_964466335.1 uncultured Spirochaetales bacterium | reverse complement strand
CCGGACGGACGACCTTGATCGTGTGGGCGGACAACGGCGTGACCACCGGGCTGCCTTCGGCCATCAACGTCCTGCGCAGCGACGTGACCTTTCCCGCCGACAACGAGCCGGAGCGCGACTGGGCCGGGCGCCTGCCCGCGCCGGACGGCTACGAGCGCGAGAGCAAATGGGTTCCCGGCGAGACGGTGCTCTTCGATCTCCACGCACCCGCTCCCAGTGGCTACCCCGTCACCTGGATCAAATGGGACGGGGTGGGGGAGATGGACGGCAACCGCTTCCGCTGGGAAATCCCGGTCGATGAACCGGTCGGCGAGCATTATGCGGTGATGATTGGATCCGACCGGACCAACGGCCTCGGCCAGCACGGAGCCAAAGCACTCCTCCGCGTGCGCGATGTGGCCGCGCGGCCCGGGCCACGCTTTTCCATCGGCTTCGGTCCGCAGAGCGTGGACTTCGACGCCTCCGCTTCCGCCGCGAAGGACGGGCTGCCGCTCACCTATGAATGGGATTTCGATGCGGACGGCTCACCCGACGCCAGCGGTGCCACCGCCTCCCACACCTTCGCCACGCCGGGCATCCACGAAGTCGTCCTGACCGCCAGCTCCGCCAGCCTGGCCACCTCCGACACGACCTCCGTCTTCGTCGAAGTGCGTCCCGATGACTGGTCGGCGGAACTCTGGGAAGACGGGGCGTCCGCCCCCGATCCGGCGGTATGGAATGTGGCCGGCGGCTCCATCACCTCCAGTGGCGGAAAATGGTTGTTCGAAGAGACCGAGGCCGGTGACGGCAGTTCGCAAATCGCCCGCCTCGAAACCGCCGCCGCACCCGAGCGTCCTTTCGCCCTCGAAATCGTTTACGAGGACGGCTCCTCCTCCGACCGCGCCTACCTGAGCGTCTGCGGTCTGGCCGTCGGCGCCCTGCAGGATCACATCGGCGAGAACTACGAAATCGGTCGGGAAACCGCGCCCGGCGTCGTCGATGACATCCAGCCGCTTTCGGGCGACCTGCCGGAAGAGGGGCCCTTCCGTCTGACCCGCGTCTATGTCCGCGACGACCCCAACCACAGCGGTAAAGTCATCGTCAGCGGCCTCGTTCGCAATGCCTTCGGCGATTTTCCTTTTTACCGGGACAACTGGGAACCCGGCGACGGGCTGCTTGCGTTGACTGCGCGCCGATCAAGTTCGACGCGCCTCGAGGTCGATGCACTCCGGCTGTGGCAGCCGGACGGCGAATTTCCCGACCCGGTTCTGTATTTGACCGATGCCGACGGACGCACGCTGATGGAATCGGGTGGATGGAACCTGGGCTCCTCCCATTTCGACCGACTCGTCAGCGACCAAAGCGATTTCGGTAGTCGTCCGGTAGGCCAACCGGTCGAGCGCAGCTTCACCCTGCGTAACTTCGGGGGCAGCGACCTCGAATTGACGTGGTCGGCCCCGGACTACCTCCAAACCCTCGATGCCGATGGCTTCACGCTGGTGGATTCGGTGGACGGCCCGGTGATCCAGGCGGGGGGCGAGGATACGATCCGCCTCCGTTTCGACCCCACGGGCGGGTGGCAGGGTGCCCTCTATCGTTTCAACAGCAACGTGGGCTCGCCCCGTTACGTCTTTACCGGGCACTCCGCCGAGGGCGAACGGAACATCGCCGTCGAAGGCCGTAACGTCCTGATCGCATCGGGCGACAGCTCGCCGGACCCCTTTGACGGCACCGACTTCGGCAAGGCCGCCAACGGCGAAACCGTGATGGGCGTTTTCCTCATTCGCAACACCGGTCAGGAGACGCTTAACCTTTCCGCAGCCAGTCTCGCTGGTGCCACTGACTTTTCCATCCTGCGCCAACCGCGCACGCCTTTGGGCCGGGACGAGTCGAGCGAGCTGCGCGTCGCCTTCCACCCCGCCTCCGCCGGGGAGAAAACCGCCACCGTCACCATCCCCTCGGATGATCCGGACACCCCGGCCTTCACTTTTGATATCCGGGGCAACGGCCTCGGAGCCATCGCGCCGGAAATCGCGGTCAGCGGCAATCCCGACTTCGGGGACGTTCCCTGGACCGATGCGCCGACCGCCCCCGCCACCCGGAGCTTGACCATCGAGAATACCGGTGACGCGCCCCTGCGGCTGACGGGGCCGTTCCCGCATGTCACCTTCTCCGGTCCGGATGCCGGAGCCTTCGCCGTTTACCGCGCCGCCCCCGGCCTGATCCATCCGGGCGATTCGGCGGAACTCATCCTCCTCTTTCACCCGCAAAAAACGGGCGGCCACAGTGCCACGCTCACCCTGCATTCCAACGATGCGGACGAGCCGCAGACCCAGATTCCCCTGACGGCCAACGGAATCTCCGCCCCCGCCATCGAAGTGCGCGACAGTCGCGGCGTCCTCATCGAAAACGGCGATGCCTGGCCCCGCCGAGACGACGGCACCGCGTTCGGCACGCTTTCATCGAGTGGTTCCATCGACCGCAGCTTTCACATCCACAATCCCGGCAGCGCGGCCTTGACGATTTCCTCAACCCAGCTCTCCGGGGTGGGGGCCGGGGAGTTTTCCATCCTCAGCGCGCCCGCGAGCGTTCCGGCGGGCGGCTCGGCCGCTCTCACTCTCCGCTTCAGCCCGGCCAGCGCGGGCAGCCATCGGGCCACGCTCGCCATCCACTCCAACGACCCCCGCTCGCCGACCTGGACCTTCGATGTCTCGGGGGGCTTTTCCGGGCTGCGATCACGCGGCGACCGCGGGGTGGACCGGGGACTCTGGGCCGAAAAATCCCAGCGAGGGATCGCATGGGGCGATTTCGACAACGATGGCGACCTCGATCTGCTCCTCACCGGCAGCACCCTGGTCGATTCAAGCGCACCGGACTACAACGATCAGCTCTGGGGACGCACCACCCTCTACGCCAATGACGGATCGGGCAACTTCAGTGCCGTCCCGGTCAACCTGCCGCACCTCTCGTACTCGGATGCCGCCTGGGGGGACTACGACGGTGATGGCGATCTCGATCTCGTGATCAGCGGTGGTAAATACAATTCTTCGACCTACCTCCACGACAACCAAACCGATATCTACCGCAACGACGAGGGAGCCTTTTTCCCCATCTCGGCGGGGCTGCCCGCCCTGCGCGACGCCGAAATGGTCTGGGTCGATTTTGATAACGACGGCGATCTCGACCTTTTCCTTTGCGGCAATACCGCCGGGGATAACCAGGCCATTGTGCCGCTGATACGCCTTTACCGCAACGACGGCGGCACCTTTGCCGATTCGGAGATGACCTTCCCCGCAGCCTTATATAACGCTCGCTCCGTATGGACCGACGTTAATGGCGATGGCTTTCCCGACGTCTTGCTCATCGGCCATTACGGAGTCGGATTCCGTCGGCTCGATGTCGGTTTGAGCGATGGTGCCGGCGGCTTTTCCTGGACGCTTTTGGAGGATCGAATCGATGGCCACTCCGCCGATTGGGCAGACATCGACCGTGATGGCAGGCTTGATGTGCTTGCCATCCACGAAATCGACGATGTGCCAAGATTGGTGGCGTATCGACAGAATGCTGACGCCACCTTTACCCGATACCAGCCGCAGGGCGACGGCCAGCTTGATGGCAGACAGATCATGGCTGGCGACCTCGATACCGACGGCTATGCCGACCTCGCCCTGCACATGCACATCGGCCACCTCGACCAGGATCTGCATGTTGCTTTCAACCAAGGAGTTCCCGGCGGAACCATCGCCCAGTCCTCCGGGTTGACCAATGCCGCCGGAACCGAATTGAGCATCGGCGACTTTTCCGGCGACGGGGTCAACGACCTCTTCTCCACTGGTCGGGGGCGGAATACCAGCAAGACAGCCTTCTACTTCGGGGAAGGCGCGGTCAACACTCCCCCCGCGGCCCCCGACAGCCTGGAAATCGAGCTGAGTGACGACGGCGGACTCGTGATGAACTGGTCTGCCTCCACCGACCCCGACTTTCCGGGTTCGGAAGCCATCCGCTACGACCTGCGCATCGGCACCGCCCCGGGTCTGGATGACATCAAACCCGCGATCGGCGACGCCAACGGCTACCGCCGCATGCCTCAACTGGGCGCGATCGGGGGAACCTCCTATACCTTCACCCGCGCGCTGCCTCCCGGCACCTACCATGTGGCCGTGCAGGCGGTGGACCCCGGTTTCGCAGGCAGCGGCTGGATCGAGGTCGAAATCCTCATCGAAGCGGAACTCGATGTGGTGGACGACGTCCTCACCGTTCCCGAAGGCCCGTCCAGTGTCCTGGATGTCCTCGCCAACGACGGCGTGCCCTTCCTCTCGGAGATTACCGAGGTCACCCAGCCCCTTCACGGCAGCGTTTCCATCGCCGCCGGCGGCCAAAGCCTGCGTTACGACTCGGAAGGTTACTGGGGACAACACGGCGCACTCACCTTCAGTTACACCCTGACGGATTTCGATGAATCCGGCGGCATTCAGAGCGAGCCTCAATCCGCCATGGTCACTCTGAGCGTCGAGGGCGTTCGCACCGCGAGTGACGACCTCGCCGGTCGCACTCTGGTCGGAATCGGCCTCGGAGCCGACGACTTCGCCGCCCGAACCCGCATTGACGGGGATAAACACCTCCAGGCCATCGCCTCCGGCACCCTGGGTAGCACGGTGGATAAAGCGGTATTCGCTTACCGCGAACTCACCGGAGATTTCACGGAAACCCTCCGCGTGCGCGCCCTCACCGGCGACGCCTCCGCCCGCAGCGGGCTGATGGCCCGCAGCGCCGAGACGGCGGACGCGCCCTTCGCCCAGATCTCGACCGGAACGGGCGATCATTTCCACGGCAACCACCGCGCCCTCGCGGGAGCTGTTTCCTCTGCGGAAACCACCGTCATCCCCGCGCCCCCGCCGGACTTCCCCGACCGCTGGGTGCGCCTCATCCGCAGCGGAGACACCCTCGTTCTCGCCTACGCCACCGATGGCGAAAACTTCAGCCAGTTGGAATCCCTCGATATCAGCGGATGGAATGCGCCCTCCCTCCTGGTTGGGGAGTTCCTCCACTCCGGCGACGATACCCGCTCCGCCAATGCCCTCCTGGGTGAAATCACCTTCACCGCCCTCGATGACAGTGCCGACACCGTCGAGGGACAGGCCGTCACCATCGACGTCCTCGCCAACGACAGCACCAACGGCGGCGCACAGATCACCGCCGTCACCCAGCCCGTCTTCGGCAGCGTTACGATTCAGGGCGACCACACGCTGCTTTACCAACCAGCGGGTTATTACGGGTGGGACGGCCTGGTCAGCTTCACCTACACCGCCGAAGAAGACGGTGCCTCCTCCACCGCCACGGTCACCATCCAGGTGGCCGAAACCGAGCCGCACAACAATCTGCCCGGGTTCGACTTCGATGGCTTTTCCACCCTCGGCTCCGGTGCCTCGGACGGACGCCTTGTTACCGCCTCCGGCAACCTTGAAATCAGCAACCGCGGCGGCACCGGCCTCAGCCAATCCGCCGCCTCCGACGGGCTGACCTTTCTCCATGAGGAGATTCTCGGTGACTTCAAGGCCATCGTGCGCCTCCGCAGCCTCAGCGGAGGGGCCGCTGCGCGGGCCGGGCTCATGCTGCGCGAAGGCGATGGCAGCCGCGTCCGCACCGTCTGGATCGGAGCGGATGCCCTCGGCCAAATCCACCGCCAGACCCGCGGCACCGACGGAGCGGCGGCGGACGCCGAAGAACCCTCGGCGCTCCCGGCCATGACCTTCCCCGATGTCTGGCTGCGCGTCGAGCGCTGGCGCGACACCGTCCGGCTCTTCGCCTCCGCCGACGGGGTTGCCTACAGCCAGATCGGCCAGACCGTCACGCTCCCCGATCTGGCCGCCAAGGTGCGGATCGGGCTCTTCACCTTCGGCGGCAGCGGCTCCGGTGCCACCGCCGATTTCAGCGACTACAGTCTGGAGATCGAAACCGAGCCCGGCATTACCAACGGCGGCATCATCGGTAACGGGAAGACCCACAACCTCACCAGCTTCGGCA
>CAYXSD010000150.1:0-6013 GCA_964466335.1 uncultured Spirochaetales bacterium | reverse complement strand
AGAAAAACTTTTGAGTCGGCCGGCTACCTCCAGCTTAGAAAGCGGAGTAAAAGCACCGGTTTCCGTGTTCCAGGACCCCAGATTCAATGCAGTACCTTCGCGGTAGGCATAGGTGAGGGTGTCCTCCCGGTAGTGAATAAATTGCAACTGCGCTAAACGGATGTCCTCCTCCGTCCTTAGAGAGTCATAAAACAAAGAAGCCAAATCCGCGTATTGGAGAGTCCTTAGCATTTCTCCGGTTTTCGCATCGAATATGTTGATGATCCGGTCCGTCCCGCGTGAGATAAGTCTGTCACCCCGAGCATTAAAAAGCACCTGGTCCACCGTACCGACCATTGTAGAACTCCAGCCGCGGCCCTCCCTGGTTATCCGTTTTGCATGCCCCTCTGCATTCCAGACTTTTTCCCCTGTAAGGGGAGCCAGCATATCAATATCTCCGGTATACCCAACGGCAAGAAGGGAGCCGTCCGGGCTGAAAGCCAGGGTGTTCACCGTGTCGTCAACAAGAAACACCTCCCGCAGAAGGAGGGTATCCGCCTCCCATATCCGAACTGAGCCGTTCCAGCTTCCCGAGGCGATGTAACGCCCGTCGGGACTGTAGGCAACGCACTCTATAAGCCCGGTATGACCGCTTTGGACCACCAGGTCGGACCCTTCGGGAAGGGGAAAATCCAAAGCAAATCCTCCGGTCTCTTCCTCTAAGACCTTAAACCCCGGATATTCGCGGACTACCTGGGGAAGTCCGTTCTCCTCGTAGAGGAGCGGATCTTCCTCGACCTCCTGCCCGGTCTGACATGTGGTTGCCGCAGAAAAAAATCCTAAGGCCGAGATAACCAAAAGAAATGTCTTTATAGAGTTACATACTTTTTTTCTCATTCCACCCCCCCTCCGTCCTAAAGCAAAAAAGGCCCGCGCCGTTCACCAAAGGGAAACGGACACGGGCCCTGCCAATCATATATAATCCCGTTTTCCGGGACTACTAAAAACGTTCATTTATCTCCGCGAAAATTCCGAAGATCTTTCCGAAATCGTTAATCTTGGCTACGTAGTTCGCGTCATTCTTATACTCGTCCACCTTAGCGCCGCTTCCCACACCGATAACACAGAGAAAGCACTCCTCGTTAGGAAAGAGCTGCCGCACTTGCTGTTTATGCTTCGCCACCGAATCGTTGTCGGAGCCGTCGGTTATAAGGAATATCACCTTGAAGTAGCGGTATCCAATCTGCTCCTCTCTTTTTAAGGAGGTAATTGTTCCCTTCAGGATGGAGGAATATATTGCCGTCCTGTTGAACTTAGGATGCCTCTTATACACAAGCTCCTTCAACAGGGCCCCCATACTTGCCTTGTCGGAACCATTAAAGTAGGGGGTCCAGTAGTAATCGTCTTTCCCACCGAACCATGCAACGGAAATCTGATTGGCAACCCGCCCTGGATACTGTTGAGAAAGCTTATAGAGATAATTAATGGCGGCAGCAATATTTTCGTTGGCAACCTTGAAATCTTTGTCCGAAACGGAACTGGATGAATCAATAACAAAGGTGTACATGAAAGGGGTATAGGAGAAAACCGCCGGAACAATAAACAGACTTATAATTAGCACTAATAGTATTTTCTTTTTCATATCTGTCCTCCTAATCCATTTCCGCTATTGTTGTAGTCAGTCCGGAGGTTATGCTGTAGAGCTTCTGAATATTCTGTTCCGGAACAGGTTCGTTCTCTTCTACAGCCACCAGGTCTTTTATCGTCGGAAGGGCCTCGGCAATTTCCGAAAGGGTGTCGTCGTATTCCACCAGCTCCTCCATTCCCTCGAGCATGGTACTATACGCTTCGGCGACCTCTTCCAAGGCGACCACCTTGGAGACCTCCGGGTCATACTTTTTCATGAGACTTCCGGACATTATATAAGCCCCCTTTATCCAGGACCCTAGGGTCATGAATTGGGCAAGCTCTTCGTTGTCCTGCTCCTTCAGGGCGGTCTGGGCTTCCGTGTATACCTTGTCCGCCAAGTCTTTTACTCGTTCCTTGTCGCCGCTTCCGATGGCCTTCTTCAGTTCATCCGTTACCGCCCGGATGGAATCTTCAATTCCGAGAATACCAACGATCTTCTCAATGGTGTCCATGTTCTCAAGAAACAAGTCATTCTTGTCCGATGCGTAAAGGGCCATTCCGTCGGCGCTCCGCATACCAAGGTTAAGAGCAAGCTTGATGTACTCTGAGTAGTTCCACTCTTTATTAAGAGTAACCATCCGGGAGAAATCGTACTCCCCCCCGATCTCCTCTACCAGACTAAAATACACGATGGGTCTCGGCATTACATAAGTACTGCTGTCGTCGATCTCGATCATCCCGACTATGGATGCCAGTTCTACCGTCTCCTCCGAGGCCCCCTCCTTGGGTCCACTTCCGGGACTCTCCGGTTTTCCCCCGGAGAAGAGAGGACAGAGAGCGAGGATGAGAAACACCACCGCAAGAAGAGCTGTCACACAGGTTTTTTTCACTGTTCTTTTCCTCCTATCAATTTACTTTGGATATTTTCGAATTCTCACGAAACAGAGCAGTAACGCGAGAAGCGCGAACCCTAGAAGAACGAAGAGGTCCACCTTCCAGGTGGAGACTACCTCTTTTAAAAACATCTGCCGCGGCGCAAGGAAATCCCCGGTGGGAAGATCTGAAAGCTCATCGATCTTCTCGTTTACCTGAAGGTCCGTCTTCCGGGCAATTGCCTGATACTTTTTTCTCACTTTATCATAGGCGACCAATTTTTCCAATTTACTTATTTCTGTATTGCTGTCAATTTTCGCTTTCTCCCTTTTCTCCCGTTCTTGGAGACGTTCCAGGGGAGAGAAATCCACATTCGCCGCAGCCAACATTTCAAAGGCCCACCGAGCATGGATTACTTGAGCAATTGCCGGTGCACCCGAAATTTCCGCCTCTCCCCGCCGGAGCAGGGGGTTCATCTTGTCAAAATCGATGAAGAGACCGCCCAATACAATCTGGGGTATAAGGATGAAGGGCACCAGGGTGTAGGCGGAGAATACCGTTTTCACGAAGGTGGAAATGAAAAGTCCCAACCCGATAGAGGATAGGGCAATAATCAACATGAGAAAAAAGTGCAGGGGGAACATGGAGAGGTCTCCCAGAGCTGCCTGGGCGGGCAGCAAAAAGAGAAGGGATTGGACCGCCGTCAGAAGAAAGAGCACCCAGGTCTTCGCCTTTAGGTAGACCCCTCGAGACAACCGGGTTATCTTCTCCCGCTTCAGGATTAACCGGTCGTTTAATATCTCGGCAATGCTGGAGGAAAGACCGAAGAATACCGCCGCTACCACCACCAGAAATAAGTACTGCAGGTAATGCGGGTTCTCGACGAAATTATAACTCTCCCCGGGAGAGTAGCGTAGGAGAAAGGCAGCAAAGAAACCAAGAAGGGGTGAGACCACCATGGTGAGGATGAGGTTCCCCCGATCTCGGAGCTTACAGCGAGCGAGCCGGGACACCTGGGTGCCAAACTCCCGGGCTCTTCCCAAAAGTCCTATTCTCCTCGGTTGGGGCAGCGGAGCGGCGGGTGCCATAGGAGTGGTCTTTGACACGCCGGCGGCCTGCTTCTTCTCGGTATCTCCCGTCTCCGCCTCGGTTATCCCCGCTCTCGCCGTTTTGGAGAGCTCCTTGGATACCTGCCAAAAAGACTCCGTTTCTAGATTAAGGGTCCTAAGGAGCAAGTCCGGGTTTAAGGATTTACATACCGGACACTCCACGGCCGCGCCGCTCTTGGCTCTATCGCCCGAAGAGGTCACCTCGGAGAAGAGGGTGAGGGCGCGAATATTGTTCCCGAAAAAGGCAAGGCGTCCGTCGGTATTCAAAATAACCGTGTTGTCCAGCATCCGGTAAATGCTGGATGAAGGCTGATGCACTACCATGAGGAGGAGCTTTCCCGAGTTTGCAATAGACCGCAGGAGAGAAACCAAGGACTCCGCGTCCATGGAGGAGAGCCCCGAAGTAGGTTCGTCCAGAATAATAATATCCGGATCATTAATGAGCTCTAAGGCGATATTGAGCCGCCTCCTCTCCCCGCCGGACAAGAAACGCTGGGCCGCGTTCCCCACCGGCGACTCCCGTTTATGAAAAAGACCCACCCGCTCCAGGGTTTCGTCTATCCGCCTTTGCACTTCATCTCTTGTAAGAGAGCTTCTGGGATTCCGTAACCGATAGGAATAGTAGAGGTTCTCCCACACCGTGAGTACATCGATAAGAAGATCGTCCTGAGGAACGTACCCAAGATAGTCGTTCACCTCCTTCAATCCGTATGTACACTCGTTCCCGTTTACCAGGACCCTTCCAGCGCTGGGCCGCGTCAACCCCAAAAGAGCGTTGAGGAGAGTGGATTTTCCCGACCCCGCGGGTCCTAAGATCGCCGTGAGTTCCCCCGCGTGCAGGCTGAAGGAAATGTCCTTTAACACCTCCGGGCCCTCTCTGTCAAAACGGAGAGAGAGACCTTCAACCTGGAGGGTCGCAACCCGTGTTTTTTCTATAAAGAGATCCTCCGCCGGCCCATCAGGAAGGGTTATGAGAAGTCTGGAGAGACGCAGGCGGTCTCCCCCCTTAACTGAGGCGGGAAGTCCTGTTTCCTTCCACACTCCCCGCCGACTTTTTTGTTCAAGAAATGCCCGCCCGGCATAAGCGGTGACATCCACCGTGTACCCGCCCTCCATTCCGGTAACGGAAAGGTAACACTCCTCCTCCAGGTCACCGTCCAACGGAGCGAGGGCGATACTCTCCAGACCCTCCCTGCGGAAGGAAAAAGCGGAGCGGCTAAAACCGGTGTAAAAGCGCACCGCCCCGGGATATTCACCATGGGTGATAATTTCCTGATTGAATACCCGCGCCTTTTTCCCCTTCTCCAGAGGATTCCCCGCGGCGCGGACGCCCTCCGCCAATGGGATAATTTCAACGGTATTTCCCCTCATCACTGCAGATGCGAGGACATCATCCTCAATCTCCCCTTCATCATCCTCCCCTGCGCGCAACTCCGTCAGAGCGATTTCTCCTTCCATTAACACCAGCTGAAACCTTTCTCCCCCCTCTTTGCCGGAGGGCCTCTCCGTGCTTTCATCTATTCCGCTCTCGTCGCCTCCGAGTCCATTCCACTTTTGGGTGAAAAATGAGCGGACATTCCAGTAATCGAAGGTGTACCGGTTTTCTCCCAGGCTTAAATAGTCATTCTCCGAAAAGGGACTTACAAAGAAATCGTAATAGACTTCTTTAGAATTGAACACCATACCGGATTTGTCCCGGACAACCAAAAATAATGAAGCATCCTCATTAACTGTTTCTTCATGGACTGCATTATTGCCGGGAGAGAAAAAGAAAAGTTCCCCTCCGGAAATGAAAAGTGGTACATCGCAGTGTTTGTCCTGAGGTCCTAAGGTTACTACCTTCGGATTATTCCTGAAATCCCTTAGAGATGCATCAAAGAGGGCGATAAAAGAATCCGTTTTCTCTTCAGTATAGCCGAGGATGCCCGCCATGTGGTTAAAAAATTCTAATTCCTCTTCAGCTGCACCGTCGGTGAATATAATTGCCAGAACCGATAGAAGAATCCAAGTGAGCTCTTCAGCGGAGGAGTATTCTCCTACCGCTTTCACCACTTCATTCAGATCCTTCTCCTGCATGCTGAGGTTTTCAATGAGCTTAAGGACATCCTGTTGAGACACATCATGATAGCGGGAAAGGATATGCCTCACCGCGAAGGCAATCTCCCGGTCGGTTATCTCCCCGTCCGCCCGGAGGACCATAAGACAGAGCCTCAGTTCCGCCTCCAACCTGTATTCCATCATGCTCATACACCATTCTCCACCGTCATTGTAACGAAAAGACCCGGAAAAAAACAGAGAAAGAGGGAAAAATGGAGAAAAAATGGCGCACGTGTGAGAATTTCTTGCCCTGTAAACATTACACCCTAACAATAAGTACACTTACAGCACATTCCCCGGTTCAAAGCCGACCTTATAGACGCGGG
>CAYXSD010000149.1:3060-6057 GCA_964466335.1 uncultured Spirochaetales bacterium | reverse complement strand
AGGGTGTAGGGATTGCAGATTCGCAATTTCCCGTATCCGTCGCTCCTTATCAAAAGCCATCCGAAATCCCATGCCCCTGAAGAGTACTGAAGGGGGATGTTCGGCCGGACTCGTACCAGGGGATGAGTCGCCGCTATAAAGAGCTTCTGTTCAGAATAGTAGTAGCACCAGCCGGTCTGAATAAAAACCGCGTGTTCCATTTTTTTGCCGGGAGTATCCGCGAGGTCGTTGAAAAGACCTTTCACTCCAACCTTCACCTCACAGCCATCAGGAATGCCCGGGAGAGGGAGTCTGCAGAGCCAGATATCGTGTTCCCCCGTTTATCCTGTTCCAGGACCTGCTGCCAATTATCCCGGATAAAGTACCGGATAACCTCAAAGTCGTAAATGAAGTTACTGTTAGGCGCTCCGGTACCGGCGTCGAAGGATGAAAACTCATGGTACTTAGGCATATCGGAGTAATCCCCCAGCGGGGACGGCCCGGTATCTCCGTCCCGCCGCTTCCCATCCAGGATAGGCCGTGCGATTGCCTGGTTTCCATCCTGGTTATAGAGAAAAAATGAGATTGAAGGAATACCGAAAAAGTCCGGGAGAGAAACGGGCTGCCGGGTAGTCATGAATCCGGCGGCCCAGCGGTTTTCTATTAAACAGGTTTCATGAAACTCGGATACTTAGTTAACCAGTATTGATGTAGTGAATTTTTTTAAAATTCTCTTCACCGAATCGCTGGAGAAGATGGGTCTTCCCGGTTTGCCTTGCCCCATATACGAGCAGGGGTTTCCGGATATCCCCATTTTTCCACTCAAACAGTGCTTTTTCCAAGTCCCGCTTCATGCTAACAGTACATACCAATGTCCTTTTTTGGTCAATAAAAATGGCCTTTTTGCCATTAAAACCTAGTTTAAAATGATAGTATTGACATTTTGAACTAGGTTAAAATAGATCGGATTCGCGTACGGGTTGTTGCTTTACATAAACACGTATACCATTACAAGAAGGAGACTCTGTATGAATAGCATGACCTCAAAGGAAAGGATCCTGCGGCCCTCTATGCTGCCTGTAAAGACCGCTACAGTTTCTGGACAGGCTCGTCGGATACCCTGCACATGCCCTACGACAACCCGGAAGAGGTAAAAAAAATCGGTGCGGCGTACCTTTGAAATCTTTGGAAAGCGGGGGTTAATTCTTACCCCCTGCAGCTCCGGGAAAACTGTTTTCTAACAGAAAATCAATAAAACATTTACACTATCTTAGTATGGCTTAGTTGTATGGTTTCTTCCGATCTGCCCGGTCGCCCGGGTGTGTTTACAAGGACCTTCTCTCCGCCAAGGAATGAGGATTCTCTCATCATTCTCATTCTTCGGTCTATCCTCTCCAGCGGGAGTGCTACAGGAGTGGACTTTCTTCTGCTTATCTTCCTGGTAGAGGTTGTAAATATACACTATCTAATAGCCGCTTCTTTAAGCTTCGTGGCGGGGACTACCATTACCTACATATTCTCTACTTCCTGGATCTTCAGTAAACGTTCGTTGAAAAATAAAAAAACCGAATATACCCTCTATATTTTTATTGGGGTCATCGGGGTGGGGTTAAATGCCCTTCTTATGTGGCTGTTTACGGAGATGTTTCACTTCCACTATATCCTCAGCAAAGCAGTAAGCGGGTCAATGGTGTTCTTTTATAATTTCTTTGTCCGGAAGCGCCTCCTCTTTGCCGCACCTCTACAGGACGCTATAGATATCCCGCGGAAGGGAAGATCTAAGAAAGGGTCATGCCCCAAAGCCCATATACCCACGTAAATGCTTTTCCCCATTCTGGACGAACCCCTTCGCCTGGTATAGTATAATTTTTATGAATCTGCCCGGATCTTTACAGTTAGAGTTGGGACTTGCCGAAAGAAGTCTCGGGGAAAATCCTGAGTTTCTCTCCTCTCAACTTATTACGTACATCGGTAATAAGCGATCGCTCCTCGGTTTTATAGGGACAGGGCTGGAAATGGTCCGAAAGCGGCTTAATAAGAAGAGGCTTAAAATCTTTGATGTTTTTTCCGGTTCCGGAATTGTGGCCCGGTACTGTAAACAGTACGCGGAGAGGCTTATTGTCAATGACCTGGAGGCCTATTCGGAGGTAATTAATACATGTTATTTGACAAATGCTTCGGAAATCCCCTTTGACGCGCTAAAGGAGAACTATGTCAAGCTGTCGGAAACTCTGGAAGAGGAAACGTTTCTTCCCGGATTTATCCGTGAGCTCTACGCACCGAAGGACGCCTCTTCAATACAACCGGGGGAACGTGTTTTCTACACCCCTCGGAACGCCGCGTACATCGATACCGCCCGGCAATTAATAGGAGAGATCGATCCTCCTCTGCGGCCTTTTTTTCTCGCCCCACTTATTGCGGAGGCATCGGTCCATGCCAATACATCGGGTGTGTTTAAAGGGTTTTACAAGGACCGAAAAACAGGTGTCGGAAAATACGGAGGAAGCAAGGAAGATGCCCTCTTAAGGATCCTCGGAGATATACACCTTCCCTTCCCGGTGTTCAGCAATTTTGAGGGAGAGGTGGAAATCCACCGGGGAGATTCAAACCAGGTGGCCGAGAAAGTCGCTGAGGTGGATGTGGCCTACATCGACCCTCCCTATAATCAGCATCCCTACGGGTCCAACTACTTCATGCTCAATACGATTGCCCGGTATGAACGGCCACAGAGTATTAGCCCCGTATCGGGGATACCCGATAACTGGAACAGATCGGAGTACAATAGACGGTCTCGAGCTCTTAAGGTATTTTCCGAGCTTATTGAAAAGCTAAAGGCCAAGTACCTCCTCATATCCTTCAACTCCGAGGGTTTTATCCCGCTGCCGAAGATGGTGGAAGTTTTGAAGGCCCATGGCACGGTGGAGGTCCTTAAGACCCAGTACAACACTTTCCGGGGAAGCCGGAACCTCAGGCAGAGAGATATTCATGTTACAGAGTATCTCTACCTTGTAACTAAGG
>CAYXSD010000149.1:0-2960 GCA_964466335.1 uncultured Spirochaetales bacterium | reverse complement strand
CTTGTAACTAAGGGGAGGTGAACAATGAAGCGGAGAGTGGCTGTCCATGGTGTATGAGGATTCCAAGGGAGGGAAAAAGGACATCCTTTTTTTTCCGAAATGCTTAAGGAAAAGAATCCGGGGTTTCCGCCCTTGCGCCTTCCTTGGTTCGCAGGGGACATTACTTTCGGTACTTCGGTACCCTTAATTGTCGCCTCCCATTCCGACTCGGCCGAGCATAAACTGCGGACTACCATAACTGCGGCTTTTCTATTTACCAGAACATAAGGAATATAAAGGTCAGGAAGAGGTTAAGAGATTAAGTGGGCCGGACCTTTTTTTTCTTTCTCGCCGGGACCGGCACTATCAAAAGTCGGTTCTGTTCCTATTTTTGAAAGATTAAGCTGAGGCTGACGTTTACACTCATCCCAGAGGCTGTGGAGGGCCTGAACTGCTTTGGATTTCCGGCTGTGTACGGGAACGGGTTCCCTGGTTAGCCCCATTTTTTCGATGGTAGAAGAGTAGGGGAGCCAGGAGGAAAAAACGTTGCTCTCTCTTTCCATTATTTCCTCCATAGTTTGAGTGTGCATTTTCTTTCGGCGGTCCACTAAGGAGAAGAATAGTTTCAGCTTTACAATTTCCAGTTCCCTTTTTTTGAAAAACCGGTACATCAGCTCTAATGTCTGTACGGAGAGGGTGGAGGGTATCATGGGCACAAGAATCATATCCGAGGCGAGGAAAATGTTTTCCCCTTCCAGATTGAGACCTGCCGGAGCATCGATGAATACGAGATCGTATTCATCCTCGAAGGGTCCTAAGGCTTCCCGCAGCCGTTTTTTCGAGCGTTTTCGCTCGTTGAGTTCCGTGGGGAGTTTCCGAAAGGAAAAATCCGCCGGCAGGATGTCCAGGCCTTCGTAGTTCGTGGCCCTAACAGAGTGGAGAAAGACCTTGTCTCCCTTTACCAGATGCTTTGCGGAGAGCTTTTTCGGCGAGGTGACTCGAAAATAGTAGGAAGCTGATCCCTGGGGATCTAAATCGCATAGAAGGGTCTTGTAACCGTCTTTCGCAGCCAGGTATGCAAGGTTTACCGAGGCAGTCGTTTTTCCCACTCCCCCTTTCATGTTATACACTGCAATAGTTTTCATGCTTACCTCCTCTCCCGGAATTATCCGAACTGTTTTTCGATCCTCTTCGGCCGGATCCGTGTTTGATAATCCTCCAGGGTGGAACCAACTTTTACACTGGCCTTCTGTTCCATCTCAGCGAGTACGGTAATGAGTCCGCCCACCGCTGCAGTGGCTTCCGGGGATTTCCATTCTGATTCCTCCATTTCATGGATCGAGTTGAGAAGCATTTCCTGTTGCACGTGCAGATCGTGGAGATTCCCTAAGGTATTCTGAAACTGCTTCAGTTCTTTTATCGTCTTTTTACTCTCTTTGGGAGAGTAAAGTTGTGCGAAAAGTTCCAGAAGATACCTGGTTTTCTTACAATCGATCCTGATACGGTGTATTATTTCTTTATCGTGATCAAAGCGGGATATTTTTTTTCTTAGTTTCTTAAATCGTTTTTGTATTGTTGCGGAGGCAACTTCCACGGTGGGAGGAGAATTGTCACCGCAGAGGGTTTTCATCGGTCTTTTTATAAGGTCTTCGACATGGGAAAAGGTCTTCGAATACTCGGAGGAGGTGAAAAAAGACACTAGCCCGCCATGGGCTATTCTTCGCTTTTCCTGGACGAACTGGAAAAACTTCGAAAGCCCCAGGCGTAATTGTTGTGCTACAAGAGAAGCGTAATAAGCCTCATGTAAACTAAGGACATCCAAGTCCCTAAGTTCTCCGGTGGTTTTACCTAAGGATTTTAAAGAGAGTTTGAGGTCCTCGTATACATGGGGAAGAAAAAACGGCTTTAGTTGACTTACGATCGCGCGAAATCTGCGCAGGGCAACCCGATAGTCGTGGAGAAATTCCGTATCTACATCCTTCTGTATGCCTTCTTGTTGAAGTTGAAGTTCATCCAAGAGATGGTCGCCCACTGTTTTAATGGTATGGCAGATAGACCAGTTGGATTCAATCGCGGGGGGATATCTCAGTCGGGAGAGACGAGAAACATACCCACTGGAGACGAGGAGGGAATAAAAGATCTCCTCAGGGGATGTGTATGTGCACTCTTTTTCGAGGAGTGGAAGAAGCGTATTCAAAGTTGAATCAAACCCCTTTAGCGGGGAAAGTGTTAGAAGAGAAGGAAGCGGAAGTTTTTTCTTTTCAGTGGTAACAAAGGTCCGGCTGTATATTTTTCCCCGGGCCACGGTTTTTTTAAGGGCGTTTTGCACAATAAACGACCTCTTTTCCTCCTCCAAGTCTCCTAGTGGGGTAAGGGCCCTCAAGTCTATTACCGGTTTTACCTGATTCTGTAACTCTCCCTGCTTAAGTTCCCACCAGAAACGTATTTTCCCACTCTTTTCGTGGGGTTGTCGGGCTTTTTCAGCACCGTCCTTAAGAGAGAAAAGGATAAGGAGCTCCTCCCTGTTTACCAGGATTAGGTCATGTTGATAGAGGGAAAAATCGAAGGTATCGAAATAGGTTTCCTCTCCTGCTTCCGTTTCATCGGGACATAAAAAGAAACCCGGTTCAATGGTTCTCTTGATACGCGATAGAGACAGCTTGTTTGGCGACTGTAGAATCATATCTTTCATACTTTTTCAATTCCAAAAACGTGTAGTAAAGAATACTCTATTATTAACGGAAAATAAACAAATACCTAAGATACTTAACAGTAAACTAACAATTTTCATAAATCAAATATAGTTAATAACTCTATAATATTGTTATACCATGCAGCAATTCTGAAAGGTGAAGTCTTAAAGACTTCACCTTTTAGAATTTGCCTCCGATCCTTTGAATTACAAACAAATTCAAGGGAATTGCTGCGATCACTATCTAAGAGTAGAAGGAAGGTGTACAATTAACGGTAAATGGTTCATA
>CAYXSD010000148.1:0-6102 GCA_964466335.1 uncultured Spirochaetales bacterium | reverse complement strand
CTTTCAGATTGAGAACTGCTGTACACCCCGGGGGATCAGTTTACACTTCCCTTGAATAGTGGTATAGCTGTTACCAATCTATGAATCTTACGAATCTTTTTTTAGGCGGAATCGGCGCCTTTGTTCTTGCCACTATGCTCGAAGCTATTCCCTTTCTTCTCCTGGGTTCCCTTATCTCTTCGGTGGTCCATGTGTATCTGCCGGACCGGGTTTTCACAGGAATAGCACGGAGGTCCGGGGTATTGGGGGTGCTTATTGGTTTGTTTGGGGGACTGGTGTTTCCCACCTGCGAATGCGGAGTGGTCCCCATAGTAAAGCGCCTCCTTGGCCGAGGATTGCCGCCTAGGACGGCAATAACCTACATGCTCGCCGCGCCGGTAATAAATCCCATTGTTATTGCGTCTACCTGGACTGCCTTTCGGGGGGACCTTAGGATGGTACTTGCCAGAGTAGGGACCGTGGCTTTTGTTGCCGTGTTGGTTGGTGTCATCGTTGATGCAAGCGGCAAGAGGGGCAACAAGGTCGTAAAGTCGGATGAAACACACCGGGGAGATGATTGTTCTACCGCTTGCGAATGCGGCGAAGACCACCCCCGGCAGCGGCGGATTGTATCGGTACTGACCCATACCACAGAGGAGTTTTTTACCATGGGTTCCTACTTCCTCCTAGGCGCTTTCGCCGCGGCATTGGTAAAGATGTTTCTTCCTCAGGAGGTCCTTCTCTTTTTCAGCAAGAATAGTGTTGCATCTATCCTTGTTATGATGGCCTTGGCGGTGCTTTTAAGCGTATGTTCCGAGGCGGACGCCTTCGTGGCCAATTCCCTCTCCTTTTTCCCGCTTGCTTCCAGGCTTTCTTTTATAACTCTGGGACCTATGGTAGATATAAAATTGATACTGATGTACCGGGCGACTTTTACAAGAAAGACGATGCTAATCCTTATTGCAGTTCCGCCTGTTGCGGTCTTTATTATTTCCCTGGTGTTTCAATATCTAGTTGGGGGAGTATGAGAAAGCCCGCCGTCTACCTAAGAAGTTTTTTCCTCGTTGTTCTCGGGACTTTCCTGCTCATGGTACTGCTTAGGGAGGATTTTTGGGTATTTCTCCATCCGAGGTTGCGCCTTCCCTCCATCTTCGCTTCCGCCGGCGTCTGTGTTTTGGGGGCGGTATCGTTTCTCTATTCCCGGAAGAGCGATAAGGCATGGGTACCCCTTGTTTTCGCTGTGTTCCTCTTTTTCTCCATATTCGGGTACTACGAGAGGGACAGGTTCTTATCCGGTGAGGGGGGGGCGGGAAGCTCCGATACCGGTACAGCCGGGGGTGGGACCCCTTCTATTGATACGGAGGACTACGAATTTACCTATAACGGAAAGGAGTATACCCCCATCAATTTGGCGGAGCTGTACCTTATGGCCGGTACCGAAGGCCCCATCCCCGGCGGGCCCCGGTTCACTGTACGGGGTATGGTAAAACGGAAACCTGAATTCGATGAGACAGGGCGCATTATCCTCGCCCGGATTGCTATTACTTGCTGCTTAGCTGACGCAACGGTGGTCCTCTACCGAGTGGATGTGGAGGACCCCGGTCTGTACAAAGAAGGCGAATGGCTGCAGGTATTCGGCACGCTGAGAGAAGAACCGATGTCTGAGGAGGAGGTCCCCAGGGACCTGCGGATAGGGGGCGTGAAGTATCTTGCCATGGAAACGAGGTATGTGCTTTCCGCCGACGGTACAGCGCGCAAGAACCCTCCCGCCTTTGCCTTCATGTTCGAATTCAAAACCAAGCCCCCTTACACGTTTTAGTTCTATAGGAACAAATTTCACCGGAAGGATAAAGAATAATTGGAGCAGCAATTCTAATCGGAGAGTTGTGGATTATCATTTTTCCTTTTCAGGACTACATTCCCTACGGTGTTGAAATAAGAGACGCCGCAACATGGTTAGCGAATATAGATTTTTCCCGGCACTAGGTGAGGGAGCCGCGGAAAATAATTCTATACGTACGAATTGATAAAAAAGTTACGTACAAAGGGGAAAACGATAATGATCTGATAAGAACCCCCTGCCGCTAACGATATGGCCGGACATTCAAAGAGAAGCCGGAAATGAACAAGTTTTTGCATATTAGCACTTGTTTCAAAATAAACTTGTAATTTTTTCTGTATTGCTTCTTATCCGAAAAACATTTTGGGAAGCCAGAGAATGATGTCCGGGAAGAATATGATTATTAGCAGGGTAATAATCATAGCTGGCAAGTATTTTATTACCTCGTTCGTAATTTTTGAAACAGGGACCCCTGATACCTCATTCATTACAAAAATGCTTATACCAAAGGGCGGTGTAATAATTCCCGTTATAAGAGCTACCAACATAATAACGCCAAAAACAACTGGATCTATACCCGTTCGAATAACGATAGGCATGAGTGTCGGTGTTA
Source organism: uncultured Spirochaetales bacterium (assembly GCA_964466335.1). Classification (GTDB taxonomy): domain Bacteria; phylum Spirochaetota; class Spirochaetia; order SPDA01; family CAYXSD01; genus CAYXSD01. Next base: position 3,670 of record CAYXSD010000148.1, on the reverse strand, counting down.
CGAGTAATATCGCCGCTGTTGTGTCGAGGAAGCAGCCGACAACAATGAGAAAACCACCAAAAATGAGTAATATTATCGTATGGTTATCTCCGATGTTGTACATAACTGCTTCTATGATCTGTGGTAATCCCTCCCGAGTTAGGATCCACGTAAAGAAACCGGCCACGGAAATTAGAAACATGAATACGCCGGTGGATTCAACGGTGGAAACCAATGTTTCCCATAGGGATTTCCAAGTAAGCTCTCGATAAAGAATTCCCAGCAGCAGTGCGTAATCGATTGCAACTACGGCGGCTTCGGTGGGAGTTACCACACCGAGGGTAATTCCGCCGATTATTATTACCGGAGTGAGCATTGGAAGTAGGGCGCTAAGGAAGGTTTTCGGTATTTCCTTTACCGGGATCTTTGTTATCGGCCAAGACTTTCCTTCTTTGGTAAGGAGGCCACGCAATGCCACAAAAGCCATGAGACTGAATGCCATAATAAGTCCTGGAATAATACCGCCTAAGAATAATCTTCCAATAGATATCTCCGCGGTAGCACCAAGAATGACCATAGCCACGCTGGGAGGGATAATAGGGCCAAGAACACTGGATGCTGAAGTGACCCCGGCTGAAAAGGCATCATCGTATCCGGCTTTCCTCATCATTTTAAGTTCTACCTGTCCGAGACCTCCGGTATCACCTACAGCAGTACCTGACATAGAAGCAAAGATCATGCTCGTAAGAATATTTGCTTGTGCCAATCCTCCTCTGAATCTGCCAACCACTGCTATACCAAAATCGAAAAGCCGATTAGTAATTCCCGAACTGTTCATCATCCTACCGGATAATAGGAAGGCGGGAAGAGCAACGAGTACATAAGCGAAGAGAGGAGTAGTCATAGAATGAGAAATAAATTCAATATTAAGAGTCCCTGAACCAATAAAAATATACACTAGTGCCGGGATTCCAAGTGCAAAAGCAACAGGCACGCCGAATATGAGAAGCATCAAAAAAATTACGCTTAAGATTAATAAATTAGATACCATTTCTTAATATTCCTGTTTCGTGAAAGTTTATTATTGCAGTGATAAACTGCTGAAGATATACCAGAAGCATGTAGAATGAACTCAAAAAAACCGGTACGTAGTAGAATATCTTAGGGATGCTTAATGTCACACTTGCATGTCCGACCATACTTGGTAAGAGAATTGTAGCGCTAACAAATACGGTGGACAAGAATAATAGTATTACGAAGTATGTCAAGAAAAAAGCAATCTTTCCTGCTAATCCTTTTAGTCTTTCATACAAGATGTCCACTACCACATGCTTTTTCTTAGCTGCCGCAAGACCAGCCCCAAAAAAAGATAGCCAAATAAAGAGAAAAGTTACAAGCTCTTCTACCCATGGGAAGGGAGCATTGAATATGTATCTACTGATAACACCGGCAGTAATAGAAACAATGATTAATATCAGCGCAAGTACCCCAGTAACCGTAAAAAAATATTGTCCTTTCCGAACAATGCCGGAAAGGACTGAAAAAACAAAATTTGGTCTTCTCATTATTACTGAAGCTCCTGAATGGCTTTGTATAGACCCTTACTCCACATTCCTTGTTCTTCCAATTTTAGGGCAGCTTTGCGCATAACCTCCTGCATCTCCTCTAATTTACTATTTTCTAATGTATAAATATTGGTACCTTCGTTCTTCATAATTTCAAAGAATTCATCTACGCGTGATTTTACCTGCTCGGTGTACCATTTGCCGGCTTCAACGGATGCATCTACTAAAGCCTTTTGCTGGTTTTCTGAAAGTGAGTTAAAAGTTTTATCATTTATCATAACCACCAGGTTGTCTCTTATATGGTTTGAAATAAGGATGTTCTTTGTGGGTTCGTAGAATTTCATGGTATACATAGAATCTTGAGGCCCTTCACAGGCTTCCACCACACCCTGCATAAGAGCAAGATATACTTCTCCCCAAGCAATCTGTGTCGGTCTTGCGGCTAAGGCTTTGACAGATTCTAAATATCCGCGGATTTCCGGCACGCGCATTTTTAGTTTATTAAAACTTTCAAGTCCTTTTATTGGTTCTTTGGATGCTACAACTCTTGGTGCCCTTAGCCAGTTATTTGCTATTATTCTTATTCCTTTTGATGTTCTAAAATCTTCTTCCATCTCCGCGTTCAAATCACTTTCTAGGTATGCTTTAAAATGCTTTTCGGTGCTGAATGTAAAAAAGAGGGTTTCAACATTTTTGTCCGGTGTGAATTGTGCCAAAAACCCGCTTGCGTCGACAAACATGTCCTGGGATCCTATGGAAACAGCCTCCATCTGTTGTATTGCGTTTCCCAGTTGAGAAGCAGGGTTTACTTGAAGTTCGATAGTGCCGTTGCTTTTCTCTTTTGCTAATTCTGCCATCTTATGCATAGCTTTTGTAGCGGTGTCTTCAACAGATTGAATGCCTCCGAATACAAGTTTGACAGATTTTTCTTGCCCCTCCTCTTGTTGTCCTCCTGCAAAAGCTGTTCCCATACCTACAATTAAAAGCCCAAGCACCAGAAGGAGGACCACATTTCTCTTTCCCAAACGTAATGATTCCATCATTTTTCTCTCCTTTGTATATAGTTTTATAAAAAGATTTTCTTACATGTATTCCTTAACTACTGTAAAAAAATCCTTTTATTTTTTGTACAATAATGCTACCATGTGAAATACTGTAAAACATCTTCTTTTTATTCGAGTATCTCCAGTATTTTTAGGTTTTAGTGGTGGAAAAATTAAAGATTCTAAATTTTGGTTTAAACGCGACGATTGAAACACCCACACCATGGGGTCAGTTTCACGCCCATAACGAGATAGAGCTTACCTTTTTTTTAAATGACCCCGTAGTATATAGATTTGGTAAAGATTTTATAAAGATAAATCCTAGAGAAACCATACTTTTTTGGGGTAATATTCCACATCAAATTATAGAAGCAGATAAAAAAGTACTCCATTATTGGATTACCATACCGCCGAAAATTCTATTTGGATGGAACCTAAAGGATGAGAATGTGTTTATGCTTTTCAAGGGAAACATGATTAGGGACAAGGACCTTGAACAGAATGAACTAGACAAACTGAATATTGAATACTGGTCTAAAAAAGGTCGCCTTACAACCGAGGAAGCAATTATATTCAACAGGATTATAGAGGCAAGGATCAGGCTGCTTTTTTTCAACCATATCGGGGATCCCTCAAAGATTACAAAACCTGTTACTCGTGAGAAAAAGAGAAAAAACGGATTTGAAATGATTTACAATGCTGTGTTCTCGCATTATAAGGAGAATTGGAGTATTCCGGAAATTTGCAAAGATATAGGTCTTAATTCCTCCTATGCAAGCACCCTATTCAAAAAGGAATGTGGTATGAGGATCTCCGATTTTATAACACTTCTTAAAGTAAACGAGGCTCAGAGACTGCTTATTACTACGGATCTAAAAATAATAGACATTGCCTATGAATCCGGGTTTGGTTCCGTAGCAAATTTCTATAGCAATTTTGGAAAACTCTGCGGACAATCTCCATCTGAATTCAGAAGCTCTTTAATAGACAGCTAGGGTAATTCACTCTATTTATTCTTGTATTAAAAATAAATCACTATATATGCTATTGAAAGCTGCGTGCAGGGACAGAGGCTCTCTCAAA
>CAYXSD010000147.1:3946-6245 GCA_964466335.1 uncultured Spirochaetales bacterium | reverse complement strand
ATTCCCACTGTGGCCACCGCGCCGGTCTTAGTCCTGGTAGGACTCTTCATGCTCAAACCCTTATCCAAGATCAACTGGAGCAGCTTTGAAGAATCCATTCCCGCTTTTCTCGCTTTAATACTCATTCCACTAACCTCCTCTATAACCCAGGGAATTATTTGGGGGTTTTTAGGCTACACCATCGTAAAGGTCCTGGTAGGAAAACCGAAGGAAATTCCCCTGACCCTTTGGATAATAGATATCTTCGCCATAATTTCTCTGATCTTCGGCCAGGCCTAAAAGAGGCCGGCCCCTGTCCCAATCCCCGGGCACCATTGCCCGGGGTTTTTTTATTTCAGCCTCCAGCACTCTTCGGGCCACTAAGGACACATTAGAGACACACTAAGGACAGACATATGGATTTTCCCAGAATGATATGGCATAATCTCGAAATAGTTAGAACATCATGGTCAAAGGAGGTCCCGCGTGAGTACTGAGGACTTAAAAAAACTGGACAGAAAACATTTGGTCTACAGCTGGAAGGCCCAGGGATCGGTGGACCCCATCATCATCGACCGGGCCGAGGGCATCTACATGTGGGATGTTGATGGTAAAAAATATATCGACGGAGTTTCCGGGCTCTTGAATGTAAACATCGGCCACGGTAACAGGCACGTCCTGGATTCCATGAAAAAGCAGATGGAGAAGCTCTGCTACGTGGGGACCATGTTCGGGTCCGAGCCCAAGGCGCGTTTGGGGGAGATGATTTCCCAGGTGACCCCGGGAGACTTGGACTACACCTTCTTTACCAACGGCGGAGCGGAGGCGGTGGAGAACGCCATTAAAGCCGCCCGAATGGTTACGGGAAGACACAAGGTCTACGCCCGTTGGCGGAGCTACCACGGCGCCACCGCCGGGGCTGTCACCCTCACCGGCGATCCGAGGCGCTGGGCCGCGGAGCCGGGAATACCCGGCGTGGTCCACTACTTCGGCCCCTACCCCTACAACTGTCCCTTCGGCTCCCAGTCGGAGGAGGAATGCGGAGAGCGCAGCCTGGAAGTCTTAAAGACCCAGATTATGCTGGACGGGCCTAAGACCATTGCCGCTATCTTTTTAGAGCCTGTGGTGGGCACTAACGGGATCATCATCCCGCCTAAAAATTTCGTACAGGGTGTTCGACGGATATGCGACGAGAACGGGATCCTCATGGTGGTAGATGAAACCATGTCCGGATGGGGGCGGAGCGGCAAGTGGTTCGGTATTGAACATTACGAGGTAATGCCGGACATTATGACCACAGCCAAGGGACTTACCTCCGGATACGTACAGCTGGGGGCCATGATCTGGACCAAGAAGATCTGGGACTACTTCTACGACCACCCCTTCGTGGGCGGACTCACCTACGCCGGTCACGCCTTAGCCTGCGCCACGGGAATCGCCAACATCGAGGTGTACAAAAACGACGGCCTCATTGAGAAAAGCCGTGTAAACGGCGAGTACCTGGCCAAAAAACTCAAAGACCTCAAAGAAAAGCACCCCTCCGTAGGCGACACCCGCTGCATCGGTCTCTGGGCCTGCATCGAACTCACCTCAAACCGGAAAACCAAAGCGCCCCTGGCAGGTTTCAATGACTCGGTCCAGAACGTATCCGGCAAAATCACTAGAATCTTCGCGGAAAACGGCCTCCACCTCTTCAGCAAGTGGGACTTTATCTTCATCTCCCCGCCCTTAATCATCACCGAAGAACAGATCGACGACATGATCACCGCAATCGACAAGGGTCTGTACTACACCGACTCCCTGCTAAAGTAATACACCGAGACCCCGCGGCCCGCCGGGATTTCCGCCCGCGAAACCCCCGCCTTCACGAATCAACACCCAATGTAAACCACGGATAAGCATTGGGTAAGGGCGGGGAGCGATGGGCACGGATAGGTAAGATGGAGAGGATGGTGAACTATTGACTTGCTTCTTTTAATTTGTTACATTTTATATTAAATATAACGATATGGACAAAAAAAATGAACATTTCCAGGCCCAAAAGCCAAAAACCGCAGTTTCATTCAGTATCTTTCATCACCAGGGACGAGGAGAAAAGGCTGGCCTCGCTGTTGAACCGCAACACAGCTCTGCTCGCACGGTTTCTGCTGGAAACAGGCTGCACCGTTTCGGAGGGTTTGCGCTTCCTGGAAACATACATTGCCACGGAGGGAAAAACCTCTGATAGAAAAACCTCTGATAAAGGCCAGCAGTCCTCCGAGATAGCTACCCTTCCCGCGGGATTTTTTTCCGTCGACATAACAGAGGGACGAAGAAGAAG
>CAYXSD010000147.1:1201-3846 GCA_964466335.1 uncultured Spirochaetales bacterium | reverse complement strand
CGCCACACCTGCGCCGCCCGCCTCTTTTGCGCCGGAGGTAACCTCATTACCGTGAGCGCCTACATGGGCCACGCGTCGCCCTCGATTACCGCCGCCCTCTACCTGGACGCCCCGGGCTTTCCCTTTCCCTCTTTCCCCGAACAGCACCTCCCCGGATATTCCGTGCCTCGGGACCAAAAGAACTACTCGGATTCCTGGTTTACCGACTTGGTCCGTTATCTTCAGTCTTTTACCAGCCGGCCGGTACCGATGTAGCGGAACCCGGCGTTTTGAGCGTCTCCAGGGTCTAACACGTTCCTCGCGTCGTAGAGGACATCGCCCCGCATCATGGATTTTGCCTTGGAGAGGTCCAGGTTCCGGTACTCGTTCCATTCGGTGAGGATTATTAGTGCATCGGAGGCATCGACGGCTTCAAAGGAGTCGTTGGCAAAGAAGAGCCGGTTCTTCTCCTCCACCGGCATCTCCTCTCGTTCCATTTCCTCGGCAAAGTTATCCATGGCCTCAGGGTCGTGAAGCCTAACCGCGGCCCCCGCCTTTACACACTCCCTTACCAGGGTGATGGCCGGAGAGTCCCTCACATCGTCCGTTTCCGCCTTGAAGGCAAGACCCAGGACGGTAATGGTCTTCCCCTTCAGGTCTCCCCCGGCAAAGCGTTTTAGCTTTTCAAAGGCCAGTTCTTTCTGTACCTCGTTGGCCCGGACCACCTCTTTTATGAGGCTCATATCCACCCCGCAGGCTTCACCGGTGGCAGCCACCGCTTTGGTGTCCTTGGGAAAGCAGCTTCCGCCGTATCCGGGTCCGGGATGAAGGAACTTGGAACTGATCCGCCCGTCCATACCCATGGATTTCGCCACGGCGTGAATGTCCGCCCCCACCGCTTCGGCAAGGTTGGCCATCTGATTTATAAACGTGATTTTTGTCGCCAAAAAGGCGTTGCTCGCGTACTTAATGAGCTCCGCCGTTTCCACTTCGCACCAGACAAAAGGTGTCTGGATAAGGTAAAGGGAGCGGTAGACATCTTCCATATACTCCCGGGCCTTGTCCGACTCGTAACCGATTACCACCCGGTCGGGATGGAAAAAATCCTGCACCGCCCTCCCCTCACGAAGAAATTCAGGGTTGGACACCACATCGAAGCTTTGCTCCTCTGACAGATCCGCTGCTCCCTTATCCCCGCCGGATTTGCTTGGACCTCCGGTTGTCTTTGCCGCGGCCTCCCGGATAATTTCCTTTATCCGCCTGTTCGTCCCCACCGGGACAGTGGACTTGGTGACGATCACCTTGTAGCCGTCGGTGTTCTCCCCGATAGTCTTGGCCGCCGCCTCGATCTGGCTTAGGTCGGCGCCTCCGTCGGGAAGGGGCGGAGTGCCCACCGCGAGGAAGATGATCTCCGACTGCGTAATAGCTTCCGCCGCCTTGGTGGTAAAGGAGAGCCTTCCCGCTTCCAGGTTCCGCTCTAGATATTCTCTCAACCCGTGCTCGTAGATGGTAGGCTCACCCCGGTTGAGCTTTTCCACAATCTTCTCGTTCAGGTCCACTCCGATCACTGTATTTCCGAAATCGGAGAGTCCCACCGAGGAAACCAATCCTACATATCCTGTTCCAATTACTGCAATATTCTTTGACATTTTTTGCTGTCTCTCCTTAGGGTGTAAGTGCTGTTACCTTTTATATTCTTCTTCCATAGTGTGTTCTTCAGTGCATTCTTCGCCGTACTGGCGATGTATCCACTCCCGGTATTCCCCGGAGCGGACGCGTTTTATCCAGTCCGGGTTGGCAAGATACCACTCCACTGTCCGGGAGAGGCCCTCGGCAAGATCCACCGACTGGCTCCACCCCAGCTCCTCTTTAATACGGGAACAATCGATGGCGTAGCGTTTGTCGTGCCCGGGCCGGTCCTTCACGAAGGTGATAAGCTCCCGGAAACTTCCCCGGGGAGCGCCGGTCTTCTCCTCCATTTTATCAGCCAGGGTCTTAACCAGGTCGATGTTTTGCATTTCCGTTTCGCCTCCGATGTTGTAGGTCCTTCCCTGCCGGCCGCCGCGGAGGATACTCCAAAGAGCCGAGGAGTGGTCGTCCACAAAGAGCCAGTCGCGAACGTTCTCTCCCTTGCCGTAGACCGGCAGCGCCTTCCCCTCCAGCATGTTGCAGATCATAAGGGGGATGAGCTTCTCCGGAAATTGGCAGGGCCCGTAGTTGTTGGAGCAGTTGGAGATGGTAGCCGGCAGGCCGTAGGTGTGGTGGTATGCCCTTACCAGATGGTCCGAGGAGGCCTTGGACGCCGAATAGGGGCTCCGGGGATCGTAGGCGGTCTCTTCGGTGAAAAGCCCGTCCTTCCCAAGAGAGCCGTAAACTTCGTCGGTGGAAACATGATGAAAGAGCTCTCGTTGCCAATCAGACTGCCCGCCGCTTTCAAGCTCCCAGAACTTCCGCGCCGTTTCCAGAAGGGTAAAAGTCCCCTGGATGTTGGTCCGGACAAACTCCTCGGGTCCCAGGATCGACCGGTCCACATGTGACTCAGCGGCGAAGTGGACCACCGTGTCTACCTCGAAGCGGCGAAACAGCTCCGCAATCTGTGATGCATCACAGATGTCTCCATGAATGAAAGCGTAGCGGGCGGCTGTCTCCGCACTCTTCGCCTCCTT
>CAYXSD010000147.1:0-1101 GCA_964466335.1 uncultured Spirochaetales bacterium | reverse complement strand
CTTGGTTTTCTTGGTTTTCTTTTTTTGGCCGCTTCCGTAGGTTTCCGCGATGTCGGCGAGGTTCTCCGGGTTTCCCGCGTAGGTAAGGAGGTCCAGGTTTATTACCCGGCCGGTGAAGTCCGGCTGCCGAAAGAGATAACGGATAAAATTGGAACCAATGAACCCCGCGCCGCCGGTAACAAGGACGTTGTTAAGAGCACGTGATGCGCGCCCTTGATGCTTCGATGAACTCATTTTTTTGCACCATTTTCCAAGTACCAGCGGTAGGCTTTTTCTAAGCCTTCCCAGAGGGAGGTGCGGGCCACCCAGCCGAGGTCCCGCATTCGGCTTACGTCGAGGAGTTTCCGCGGGGTGCCGTTGGGCTTAGAGGTGTCCCACTCGATCTCCCCCCGGTAGTCGGTAATTTTCGCGATCCTCGAGGCGAGTTCTTTAATGGTGACATCCTCCCCGGTACCGATGTTTATGAACTCTCCGATCTCATCGGCGTTCTTCCGCTCCATTAAAAAGAGGAGGGCGTCCGCTAAATCATCCACATAGAGGAACTCCCGTCGGGGAGACCCGTCCCCCCAGAGGACTACCTCGGCCTCTTCGGTTAATGTTCCATCAGCACCCTCTTCTCCTGAGGCACCCGCCTTGGTACCCGACTTCTTCGCCGTCGATGCTTCGTGGAAGCGCCGGATCATGGCGGGAAGCACATGCGAGGTCTCCAAATCGAAATTGTCGTTCGGCCCGTAGAGATTACTAGGCATAACGGAGAGGAAATTGGTCCCGTACTGTTCGTTGAAATATCGACAAAGTTTTATGGCCAAGATCTTGGCGATGGCGTAGGGCTCATTGGTCGGCTCTAAGGGGCCGGTCATAAGATACTCCTCTTTCAAAGGCTGAGGCGCGAGTTTCGGGTAGATGCAGGAGGAACCCAGATTGATGAGTTTCTTCACCCCGGACAGTCGGGCGGCATTTATAACATTGGAGGCGATCATGATATTGTCGTATATAAAATCCCCTTTATAGGTGGAGTTCGCCATGATACCGCCCACCCGGGCGGCGCAGAGAAAGACATACTCAGGCTTCTCCGCCTCAAAAAACTCCTCCACCTCCGCC
>CAYXSD010000146.1:0-6301 GCA_964466335.1 uncultured Spirochaetales bacterium | reverse complement strand
TTGCCGGTACAGCGGTCCATCTTGGGTGGATAGTCTTCTTTGTAAAACAATATCTGCGGAAAATTTAAGAAATTTTCTCAATTTTATTGACCATCTATTCCCCCACACAAGCCCCACTTTATTCCGTCTCCGAATTCTGATATAATGAGTTAGGAATAATGGAACAACAGTTTTGTCCGGGGGCAAAAATCCTCCGTCAGCCAAAACCCGAATTTACCTTGTGTCCCAACTGCGGAGAAGAAGTCGAAATTTGGAGCGATGAACAGAAACGTCCATGTCCCCGATGCGGTGAAACCGTGATAAAAGACGGGGGAGAAGAACAAGTAAGCTGCCTCGACTGGTGCGTCATGGGAAAAGAGTGTGTCGGAGAAAAGGCTTACAACCGGTATATGCAGTTAAAAACGGAAAGCCTGAAAGCAAGACTATTAAAAACCTTCGCTGAATGGTGTAACAATGAGGAGGCTCTCCGGCGGTTAAAGGAAGAAATCCTCCCTACCGCGGAAAAATTGGTGAAAGAGAAAGGGGGTGATCCTCATATTATTTTTCCCGCACTGATTTTCCGTGACATGAAATCTTGCTGGTTAAATACCAAAGAAATGTCCACTAAGAATGAAGAAACACTTAACATGGAATATGAAACGTATGTAAGAAAGACCCTACTTAAAGAAGGCCTGCAAAAGGAGGCAATTCAAGCAATTTCTTCCCTCCTCTTCGTCTCAACCGGGGAAAAAAGGGAGGACGAAATCAACGGCGCCATTGTCCTTACTGTGGAATCGACATAACATTCTACACCATCAATCCCAGTTCAGAGGGTACATCTGTTGCTCCTCTATCTAGAACCCCTCTGTTTAAGAGTCCAAGGGGACATTTCTATCGAGTCTTGACAGCCCTACCTTTAACGTTTGTAAATCGTTATAATAGGTCACAAGATCGGCTCCGCATTGTGGCCCAGATGAATGATACTGCTGAGGGCCTGTATACTCCGCATTAACCGGAGTAGAGCCACTTTCAAAATTGGTTAATTTTGAAAGTGGCTGTATAGAATAAGAAATAGTAAGGAGAACAAACCATGGCAAAAAATCTCTACATAACCGCGACGGAAGCGAAAAGCGGTAAATCGGCTATCTCCCTGGGTGTAATGGAGATGCTCATTCGAAAATTGAATAAGGTCGGATTTTTCCGACCGATTATCAATACCCTCGGGCAGAAGGAAGAACAGGACGCGGACATACATCTTATATCGACCCATTTCAATTTAGATATCCCCTACGAGAACATGTACGGATATACCGCCGAGGAGGCGAACCGACTGATCTCCCTTGGAAAAGACGAAGCGTTGTTAGAGGGGATCATTGCCAAGTACAACGACCTTCAAAAGCATTTCGATTTCATTCTCTGCGAAGGAACAGATTTTGTTAGTTCTTCTTCGGCCTTCGAATTTGATATAAACGCGGAACTATCTAAAAACCTCGGTTCTCCCGTCCTGCTTGTGGCAAACGCCTTCCAAAGAAACAACGAGGAGACGGTACATGCCATTGAATCCGCCCTGGATTCTCTGGATGAAAAGGGATGTAAAACCATTGCCACCATTGTAAACCGTCTTTCTTCCGGCTATGAAAAGGACTTGATGAACAAAATGCGGGAAGGAGGATTTACAAAGGAACAACTGGTGTACATCGTTCCGGATGAGGATTTCCTCGGCAAGCCCACGGTAGGTGAAGTAGCTGCTCATATGAACGCCGATGTCTTATACGGCGATTCACAGCTCCATAGACACGTCTACAACTACACCGTAGCGGCCATGGAAATGCGGAATTTCCTTACCAGGATAGACTACAACTCCCTCATTATTACTCCAGGAGACCGTTCAGATATTATCGTGGCCTGTTTGGCCATCGCCTCTGCCAGGACCTCCGACAGCATTGCCGGTCTTATGCTGACCGGAGGACTACAGCCTGAGCAGCCGGTATGGAACCTTATAAGAGGGTTTCCCAGGATGGTACCGATCCTCTCCGTCCAGGAAAACACTTTCCCCGCGGCAATGAAAGCAAACCAAGTCCATTCAAAGATATCCCCTCGGGACCAGGAAAAGATATCCCGGGCCTTAGCAGTCTTCGAACACAGCGTAAATATTTCTGAGCTGAGCGAGCAGGTAGTGACGACCACAACCGGTATTGTTACTCCGAAGATGTTCGAGTTTGAACTGATTCAAAAGGCAAAAACAAAGAAAATGCATATTGTGCTGCCTGAAGGGGAAGAAGAGCGGGTCCTCGAAGCCGCGGACATCCTCCTTAAGCGGGAGGTGGTGGACATTACTCTCCTGGGGAAGGAGCAGGTAATTCGGGAGCGGATAGACAGCCTGGGGCTCAACATTCCCAACCTTACTATTATCGAGCCTGAGGAATCATCCCACTTCGATGATTATGTTAAAACCTATTATGAACTTCGAAAACATAAAGGTATTACCATGGAACAAGCCCGCGACACCATGTGTGACGTAAGTTATTACGGGGTCATGATGGTGTACAAACGGCAGGCGGATGGAATGGTTTCCGGGTCTGTTCACAGCACCGCGGCCACTATTACGCCCGCTCTGAGGATAATAAAAACAAAACCGGGGTTTTCTATCGTTTCGAGTATCTTTTTCATGTGCCTGGACAATGTCCTGGTCTACGGAGACTGCGCGGTCAACCCGAACCCCAACGCCAAAGAACTCGCGGAGATCGCCATGAGCTCGGCGGAAACCGCCAAGACTTTTGGGGTCGACCCAATTGTTGCCATGCTCTCCTACTCCTCCGGTGAATCCGGTCGCGGAGAGGACGTCGAAAGGGTCCGAGAGGCGACAAAAATCGCGAAGGAAATGGCCGAAGAAAAAATGCCCGGACTTCTTATCGAAGGGCCGATGCAGTACGATACCGCTGTGGACCTGGAAACTGCAAAAACGAAACTACCGGACAGCAAGGTAGCCGGAAAGGCAACGGTGTTCATCTTCCCCGATCTTAATACGGGAAACAATACCTATAAGGCAGTCCAGCGCTCCGCCGGGGTGGTAGCTATTGGTCCGGTCCTCCAGGGACTCAAATACCCGGTTAACGACCTGAGCAGGGGATGTACGGTCCCGGACATTGTTAATACCGTGGTAATTACCGCAATCCAGGCACAGAAAATAGAGTAGTTCCAGCAATCTTTGGGCCTGTACAAAAAAAAACCACAAAAACCTGCTAAGTCCTTGACTTTCTTCTAAGTATGCAGTATTGTGCATACATGCATAGCATAAATTCTATCATAGAACAATGTAAAGCCCTCGCTGAAGAAACCAGGTTCCGTCTTTTCAGGGTCCTTGCGAAGTATGGAGAGTCTCTCAGTGTATGCGAACTTACCGACATTCTCCAAATCCCCCAGTACGCCGCGTCCAGGGGGTTGAATGTACTGAAACGGGCTGGATTGGTAGAAGAAATTCGGGACGGGAAGATGAAATTCTACCGGATAACCGAACATTCGAGAGCAGAAACTGTGTCCGGCGGAAGCCTCGATAAAGAAATGAGTCAGGGAGTCAAAGGACTCATCCACGCCGCCTTATCTGTCCCGGCGAATTCAGAGGATTCGCTCCTCGCTATCGACAGGGACCGGCTTCGATGGAGACTTGACATCCGCGATCAGGGAAAATGCGTGATCACTTATCGCGCTGAAGAACCATATCAAAGATATCGACAAGGAGAGGAAAAAGGTATGAATAACAATAATGAAAAAACGAAAGTCCTGTTTATCTGTGTCCACAACAGTGCCAGAAGCCAAATGGCAGAGGAGTATCTTAGACAATTCGCCGGAGACCACTACGAGGTGGAATCGGCGGGATTGGAACCGGGGGAGTTGAATCCCTATGTGGTAAAGGTTCTTAAAGAAGACGGAATTGACATTAGCGGAAAAAAAACCCAAAGCGTCTTTGACCTCTATCGCCGGGGAAACACCTACTCCTACGTAATTACAGTCTGTTCTAGAGAAGCGGAAGAAAAATGTCCCATTTTCCCGGGACCGGTCCGCCGGATCAACTGGCCCTTCCCCGATCCCTCTAGTTTTCAAGGAACGGATGAGGAAATAACCCAAAAAACCAGAGAAATTCGGGACAGCATAAAGGACCATATAAAACAGTTCACCGAAGCGAACAAAATAGAATAAAAAAAGGAGAATGGTAATGAGTGAAGGGGAAGATGAAAAAACAGAGAATTCAAAGAAGCGGGTCCTGGCCATCTGTATCCATAACAGTGCCAGGAGCCAGATAACCGAGGAATATATAAGACAATACGGAGATCAGTGGTTCCAGGTGGAATCTGCCGGGCTGGAACCCGGCGAGATAAACCCCATCGTTACGGCTCTTCTAGAAGAAGACGGAATCGATATTTCCGGGAAATCCACTCAGGCCGTTATGGACCTCTACAAGGCAGGACGGAAGTTCGACTACGTTATAGCGGTCTGCAGTGCCGAAGCCAATGAAATGTGTCCCATTTTTCCCGCGGAGAAGGAGCGCCTCCACTGGCCCTTCCCGGACCCTTCAAAGGCGGAGGGAACCAAGGAAGAGAAAATGAAGGCGGTAAGACCCATCCGCGACCAGATAAAAGAGAAGGTCAAGGATTTTATCCAAGAGCACAAGGAAAAATAGAGCACAAAGAAAAAAGAGAAATAGAGGAGGAACAATCCTTAAGGCTTAAGAGGTTACGGCATAGGATATTTCTCCATCTCCTCCCGGGGCGGATTGAAGTACCCAAGCTTCACCCGGGGGAGTTCTTTGGTAATACGGCTAATCCATTCTCGGACCCCGAAAGACGGCACTTCCACTGTCGTAAGCCCCATCTTGTCCAAATACCACTGGGGATCGATGTTGAGATTTCTCGCTTGGATCATGTTCACCCCCCTCTCCTTGGTAAACGTTAACAGAGCATCCATCTCTTCTTCCGTATCGGTGAATCCGGGAAAGACAAAATAGTTAATGGAATTCCACCGCTTAGCCCTCTTCATTACCGAAAGACTCTCCGCCGCATCCTCGAAGCCGTAGTTCCGGGGACTGAAATAGCGATGATACCACTCCTTCCTTACCGAATTAAGACTTACCCGAATGCTGTCTAGTCCGGCTAAGGCCAGTCTTTCTACTACCTCAGGTTTTGAGCCGTTGGTGTTTAGGTTGATGATTCCCCGATCGGTTTTCCTTCGAATCAGTCTTATGGCCTCCTCGATCACCTCTCCTGCCAAAAGAGGCTCCCCCTCGCATCCCTGCCCGAAACTCACCACCGGCCGCGGCGCGACCTCGAGGTGGGCCAGGGCGATTTCCGCAATCTCTTCCGGTCTGGGGATAAAAGCAATACGGTCCTGCGGAGCGGTCACCCCGGTTTCCTTAGCCTGAAGGCTAATACAGCCGACACATCCGGCGTTGCAGGACGGGCTGGTGGGCAAGGGGGCCTCCCATCGGCGGAGAACGAAGTTCCTCGCCGCCGGGCAGCAGTAGCTCCTAACACAGTTCTCCACCAAATGCTCCGCTAGACGGTTGTGGGGAAACCGTTTTAGTGTTACGCCTGCCTGTTCCTCAATAAGCACCGGGTCCATATTCTCCGGGTCCTGGCGAATGTCGGCGTCTACCCTTTTCGCGGGAACGACAAATTCTCCTTCCCCCCACCCGACTGCGGCGTAGCAGTAAAGAGGCAGGGGGCGGGAAGTGGGACCCTCACCGCGGAAGGCGGTGGTGTAAAAGTGGACATAGGCCGGCGCCATAAAAGCCGCCACGGGAAAGACCCTACGGCCTCGATGTTCTTTCACCTCAACAACGTCTTCCTTCCTCTGGTCCCAGGCCAAGGCCGTCCGGTCCGGCAGGAGGTAGAGACTGCTTCCCCGGGGAAGGGGTATTAATTCATCCTCTTTAATGGGGACTACCGGGGTATGAAGGGTCATCGCCACCATTTTATATCGGGCGAGCTCAAAGATATTTCCGTTTTCATCGCTTACAACCAGCTGCGGTAGATTCTTCATATTCGCTATTATACATGAAAAGGAAAGGGTTAAAAAAGAAAGAAGATCCTCCCCGGGGGTACCGAATTTCTCCGCCGATATGCCAATACACCGAGTATTACCAGTATTACAATGGTAAACGGAGCAAGGGCGAGATAAATCCTGTACTGTGTAATAATATAATCCGGCACCTCCATATAACCTAGTTCGTCCGAGAGTGGTTGTCAACAGCAATACAAAATATAGAATAATAACCATGAACCATGATAGTATGATTACCATAGAACTACCAAAGGAATAAGAAACC
>CAYXSD010000145.1:0-6337 GCA_964466335.1 uncultured Spirochaetales bacterium | reverse complement strand
AGCTCGAGGTGTCCCAACTGCTCTCGAGAAGACCCTGGGACTCAAGCCTTCTTAGGAGGGGATAGAGGGTGTTCTGCTCTATTGCTACACCCCGGTCAGACAGCTCTTCTACCAGGGAATAGCCGTATTGAGGATGGTCGCTGCTTAGGAGCACCGTCAGGACAAGGGTACCCCGGTGCAGCTCCTGGGTTAGGCTTTCTATTATCTTTTCTTCTATTTTTTCTTTATTTTTTTCGTCATGTTGTTTCATTGACTCCATTATACTGTGTGTTACACACTATTGTCAAGAATAATTATATTATCTTTGCAATATTTTACCATGGAAGGAAAATACCAGCGTCATCATTGCCATAATCTGAGATGGATATAAGGCCTCTTGTTATAAGGTAGGTTCTTTCAAAATTTTCATTTTTTAGAGGTTCAACCATCGGTCTTTTTCCACTCTAGGTCGACAACAGCGCCTTCAATGCAGCATTCTAGTATCTGATCTACATCTCTTTCTTTATGCTCGATGATTAGATTATTGGAACCAGACAAAAAACAAGATAAATACAACAACAAGTGCAACAAGAAGGGTAATCAGCAACTGCGGAAGGAGGACGCGGTACATAGCCAAGCAGAAAGCGACAATATCAGACCAGGAATATCCTCTCCTTCCACCGTCCCCTGACTGACCGGTTCTTTCAGCCTCTCGGGAAGAAGGGTTTTTCATCCACCCGCCTGTTTGTCCATAAGATGGCAGGCCACAAAATGACCTTCACCGGTATCTTGCAGCACCGGTTCCTCAATTCCGCAGCGGTCCATTGCGTATCGACACCGGGGATTAAAAGAACATCCCTCCGGGGGGTCCGCCGGACTGGGGACATCCCCGGCTAATATAATCCGGTCTTTTTTGCCACCGGGATCGTTTTTTGGGATCGCAGAAATCAATGCTTCCGTGTAGGGATGCCGGGGCTCCTTAAAGAGGCTCTGTTTATCACTCTTCTCCACAATTTTCCCTAAATACATTACCGCCACATTATCGGAAATGTACTTTACCATACTCAGATCATGGGATATGAAAAGATAGGTTAATCCGAATTGTTCCTTCAGTTTTTCCATTAGATTTATTATTTGCGCTTGAATGGAAACATCAAGAGAGGCAATCGGTTCATCGGCCACAATGAAATCCGGGTCCAGCACTAAAGCCCTGGCTATTCCGATCCGCTGCCGCTGACCTCCGGAAAATTCATGGGGATACCGCCTGATATGATAGGGAGCCAACCCACATATTTCTAAAATGTTGGAGACCCTCTCTTTCTTCTCTTTTCCTGAGGCCATCCCGTGGACTTCCAGCGCCTCACCAACAATTTCCCCAACATTTAAGCGGGGGTTCAGGGAACTATAGGGGTCCTGAAAAATTATCTGAAGTTCCTTTCGGAGCCGTCGTTGTTCCCGGGCATCTAATTCATAAATATTACGGTCCTTAAAGAATGCCTGCCCTTCTGAAGGTTCTATAAGATTCAGCATGGTTCTGCCCAGGGTGGACTTTCCGCAGCCCGATTCCCCCACCAGCCCCAGGGTCTCACCGGTATCTATGCTTATACTAACATCATCCACAGCCCTGACATTTCCCACAACCTTGGAGAACAATCCCGCTCGAATGGGAAAATACTTCTTTATGTGCCGCAGCAAGAAAATGGGAGAATCAGCCATTTATGCTCCTCCTTTCCCGACATAGAGCCAACATCGCACATACCGCCTTTCTTCTGGATTAAAAACATTCGGCATTTCTCTTCCGCATATATCCATGACCTTTTCACACCGCGGATGATATGGGCACCCTTGAGGAAGCGCGAGGGGATTAGGAACAGCTCCCGCGATGGGGTGTAATTTTTCGTTACCGTCGTCAATGCTGGGTTTAGAATTAAGAAGCCCTATGGTGTAGGGATGTTTTGGATCCCTAAAGATCGATTGGATATCCCCGGACTCAACGATTATCCCGCAGTACATTACAATAACCCGCTCGGACATTTCCGCTATGACACCCAGGTCATGGCTTATAAAAACAACAGCCGTGTTCAGTGTATGTTTCAGGTCTTTCAGCAACTCCAGAATTTGAGCCTGAATTGTTACATCCAGCGCGGTAGTCGGCTCATCGGCGAAAAGCAGCTTCGGTTTACAGGAAAGCGCCATGGCTATCATCGCCCGTTGGCGCATACCCCCGCTCAACGCGTGGGGATGCTCGTCCACCACCTTGTCCGGTCTGGGTATTCCCACCAGCTTCAGCATTTCTATGCTGACTTCCCGGGCTTGGGCTTTTCCAAGGCCCTGATGTAAACGAATGGCCTCCTCCAACTGAAAACCGATGGAAAAAACCGGATTCAAGGAGGTCATCGGCTCCTGAAAGATAACAGCCATATCATTTCCCCTGATTTTCCGCATCTCCCTCTCTTTCAGAGTCAGAATGTCTTTTCCCTCCAGCATTATCTTGTCCGCGCTTATCCGCCCGGGGTGACCAATCAGCCGCATGACACTGAGACAGGTAACACTCTTCCCGCAGCCGGATTCTCCCACGATCCCAACAGATTCGCCGTAACCTACGCTGAAGGAGACTCCCTGGACCGCTGGAACTACCCCGTCTTCCGTATGAAAGTTAGTATACAAATTTTCAACACGAAGCAAATCGGACACCGACTATCCCCCTTTTATATTTTTCCGTTCTTTCCTTCCATATCTATGTAACACGTGAATTCCATAAAAACCCTGCTAATAGTAAAAGCTAATTTTTCAATCTTGGATCCAAAGCGTCGCGAAGGCCATCTCCGATAAGGTTGATGCTTAGAACGGAAATAAAAATCAACAACCCAGGCGGCAGCCACAGCCACCACATTCTCATTAATACCGCCATGTTCCGCGCCGGCTCTAAAATATTGCCCCAACTGGGTATAGGCGGTTGCACTCCCAAACCGAGGTAGCTTAAGGCGGCTTCAATCAGGATCGCGTTTGCCATGATCAGGGTAGCACTAATTAAGATTGGAGCCATGGCATTGGGGAGCATATGCCGCCATATTGTGCGGAGCTCACCAAAGCCCAGAGCTCTGGTGGCCTCTATATATTCGGATTGTTTAATGGCAAGAAACTGTCCCCGTACCAGCCTGCATGTTTCTGTCCAACTGAGAAAACCTATAATAATCATGGTATTGTAGATGCTCGGTCCCATTATAGCAGCACCGGTTATAGCCAAAGCGAGAAAGGGAAAGGCCAATACCATATCCGTTACCCGCATAATAAGCGTATCTACCCATTTACCGTAGTATCCTGCTAAGCAGCCTAATACAACACCAATAATCATCTGAATTGAACTGGCCACTAACCCTACCGAGAGGGATATTCTTCCTCCATAGAGAACACGAGAAAAGAGGTCCCTACCATTTCTATCTGTGCCAAACCAGTTTTCCAGAGAAGGGGCTTTCTCTCGATTTCCTAGATCGATATCATCCCTTCCGTGGGGAGATAGGATGGGGGCAAATACAGAAATGGCTATCAGCAGGAGAATGACATAAAGGCCGGCCATGGCCGTTTTATTTCGCTTGAATCGTTTCCAAATCAGCTTCCCCGGGCTCAACACTTCCGAGGAGGTGGCTCTGTCCACAACCGGCGCATTCTCTATGACCCGGGAGCCCCTTCTACGAAACAGGTTTCTTATAACATTCACGGAACAGCTCTCCTTCCCTTTTATTTAGTCAAACCGTATACGCGGATCAACAATCGCGTAAAATACGTCCGCTAAAAGGTTGCCTATTATAACCAGCACCGCCAAAAAGAGATTGGTTCCCATTAAGAGCCCATAATCTCTTGTACTCACCGCCTCAATGATGAGAGTACCCATTCCCGGCCAGGCAAAAACGGCTTCGGTAATTACAGCACCGGAAAACAGAAAGGGGAGGCTCAAACCGAGGATCGTTACCACCGGCAGCATGGCATTTCTAAGTGCATGCCTGTATATTACAACCCTTTCCGCAAGCCCTTTCGCCCTGGCGGTCCTTACGTAATCCTGGCGAATTACCTCTAGCATGCTGGAGCGTGTAAATCTAACAAACTTTGCCGTACTCGCGCAGGTAAGGGTTATCAGGGGCAGAATAAGATGACGAATTACATCCCCAACCCAATGAACCCAGGAGGTATATTGCGCTCCGGCACGCATCATCCCTCCTACGGGGAGCCACCCCAACTGTAGAGAGAACAACCATATCAGCACAATTCCCAGAAAAAATACTGGAATTGAGACACCGGCAATAGCTGCAACCACCACCGTATAATCGAGAGTAGAGTACTGTTTTGTCGCGGAAATAACTCCGATGGGAACAGCAATAATGAATCCTATAAGAATCGAAGAAAAGGTAAGCAACAGAGTAGCCCCCAAACGGCTCTGAATGACACTGCTTACCGTTGTTCCCCTGTAGCGGCTGGAGTACCCGAGATTACCCTGCACAGCTTCGGAAAGCCATATACCGTATCTCTCTATAAGCGGCCGGTTTAATCCCAACTGCTCAAGCCTTCTCTCTATCGCCTCCGCGGATATGTTCGGGTCCACCAGCGTGGACATGGGATTCCCTGGAGCCGCATTGATAATTAAAAAAATAATAAAAGTGGCGCCTATGATCGTAGGGACCATCTGCAATACACGCCGTAAAAGGTAATATTTCATTATGAAGCCCTATTTTAATTAAGAGGGAAGGAAACCCGCCCAAAGGCGACTTCCCATTCCCTCTAATAAAACACTTTTTAAAGTGAATCCTGGAAATACAAACTGGTATTATCTATCCAATTCCCATTCCTCCACTTTCCACCACATACTAAAGGCGTCTCCGTGAAAGTTTTTTAAATCCGGAGTATGTACGAAAGCCTCATTTTCGGAATAGAGAAAAACATAAGGAGCTTCTTCCACGAGCAGCTGCTGCCACTCTTGGTAAATCTCGGCCCGTTCTTCAAAGTCCATAGTTTCGCGGCCGGCTAAAATCAACCTGTCATTATCAGGATGATCAAACTGAACGGCATTCCACTGATCAGTGCTTAGCCATATACCAGAAGGATCAGCCTCCAGAGCAAGGGACCAGCCCATAAGATAGAGATCAAAATCCCTTTCCGTATATACCTTCGGTATCAAACTACCGAATTCCATCATTTCAAGCTCGATTTCTACGCCCACATCTTTAAGCATGCTCTGAATAATTTCAGCGTTTCTCTCTCTCTGTACATTTCCGCTGGGGTAGCTTAAGACGAACGACAGTTTCTCACCGTTTTTATAGCGGTATCCGTCGTCCCCCAGCTTCCAACCGGCTTGATCCAGCAGTTCCCTGGACTTTTGAGGATCGAAGGCTTTCGGTTCAAGGTCCGGGTCGTAGGCCCAGGAAACCGAGGACATATGACTGGTCTGAACAATTCCCATTCCATCAAAGAGGGACTCGACCATTTGATCGCGGTTAAGAGCGTGGGTAATCGCGTGCCGAACATCCTTGTCCGATAGTATCGGATGTTTAAGCTGTATCCCCATATACTGGTACGCATTGGCAGGATAACTTACTATTGACAAACCTTCTTTCTTGTAACGGTCGAATTCATCCGCCGAAGGCTGTACCCAGGCGAGATCGCTGCTTCCGGTCAGTAGTTCGGCCAGCTGTACATCGGAAGATGCAACTTTTACGGTAATCCGGTCTACGTTGGGCCGGCCTCTGTGAAAATCATCATAGGCTTCCAATACGGTAAACTGCCCTTCCACGTAATCTGTAAGCTTGTAAGGACCCGCTCCGATGGGCGCGGTCATTGCGGGATGAGCTACAAGGTCAGCAATTGGGGTTCCCTCAAAAACATGTTTTGGAGAAATCGCCCATGTAGAAATCCTTATAAGGGACGGAGCGTCCACCTTGCTCAGGTGAAATTTGATGGTCTGTTCATCAACCACCTCAATTCCGGAAACTTCATCCGCCTCCCCGCTGTTGTACTCTTCGAATCCCTCTAAAAACATCCAATTCGCCGAGCGGACACCGGTATAATCGGGATGACACATCCATTCAAAGGTAAACTTCACATCCTCCGTGGTCACCGGTTCTCCATCGTGAAAATAGATATCATCCCTAAGGCGGTAGGTAAAAGTCATGTTGTCGTCACTGATCTCCATAGATTCCGCCAGGTTCGGTACCAGTTCATAATCCTTATCGGGATCATGGGTCATTAAACCAACGAAAACAGCATCCACCGCGGAATAGGCATCATAGGCGCTCTCGTACAGGTTGGGATTAAACAACCCCTCCGGCGCGCTCCAGATGGCCATGATAAGATTACTTTCCTTCTCTGC
>CAYXSD010000144.1:4488-6430 GCA_964466335.1 uncultured Spirochaetales bacterium | reverse complement strand
TCCGGCACTGGAGCAGACTATCCGACGTCTTTTTTCCGCCATCGGGTACAGGAATTACACCAACAATCCCCTATCGGAATATGAGGGCTACTACGCCTCGGTGCTCTACGCCTTTTTTTCTGCCATCGACGGTGAAATCATTCCGGAAGATATCAGCAACCGCGGACAGACTGACTTGACGGTCAAATTGGGCGGCAATATCTACGTGATGGAGATAAAGGCGGCGAAGCCCGACGGAAATTCCAACCCCGCCCTGGCGCAGCTCCGGGAGCGGGCGTACGCGGATAAATATATCGGGCTGCCCGGTAAAAGGGTGTACGAGGTGGGGATTATCTTCGATCCGGACCAGCGGAACCTGGCGGCCTTCGACTGGGTAAGGCGATAGGCCCCCCGAAGAAACCGGAGTTTCTTGTTCCCCGCCAGCAGAAGTTTCCTGAATTAAGGCAAACTTGCCGATACTAGTTTCCGTAGACTGACAGAAAGTTTTTCTCCCTGGTTGTCTGGGCGAGCATGGCGTGCGTTCCTCGTTATTAAAACAGAAAAAATTTCTATTTCGCCTTATTTTCTTACTAGCGCTTGCATAAATTAAAAAAACATACTATATTCTCCATAGAAACGAAAGTGAAAAGAAAGCGTTACGATAAAGAAAGCATAGTGTTTGGAAAGATGCTGCGGTGGTAGTCGGGGAATGTCGGTTTTTATCGCTTTTTGGGCCTGTAGGGTAAGGACAGAAAAGGAATGACAGTAAGCCTTTCGGACAGGGAAAAAGAGCTATTAAACCTTCTCGCTGAAGACAGCGGGGCAAGTGTTAATGACATCAGTGAGCGGCTTAAGGTCTCTAAGGTGACCATACGGCACGATTTGAACAATCTTGCCGATAAAGGTTTCGTTGTGAGGACCCGGGGCGGGGCCTTTCCCGCTTTTCACCCTTCTATTATGGACCGGCAGAAAGAGAGGACCGATGAGAAGAACAGGATCGCCAAAACCGCAGCCGGGCTTGTAAATGACGGTGACTCGATCATGATCGAGGCGGGAACTACCACAGCTTTTATTGCCAAGTACCTCTACGGGAAACGGGATATCCATCTGGTGACTAACTCAACCCTCATTATACCCTACGCCAGGACGAATCCGGGGATCCATCTTACCCTCATAGGCGGAGAGTTTAAACCGGCAACGGAATCACTGGTGGGCCCTGTGGCCCTCCGGGAACTGGAGCAGTTTCACGTTAAAATCGCCTTTGCCGGAACCGACGGTTTCACCATACAGACCGGGCTTACCACCCATCTCCCCGAGGGAGCGGAAATCGTTAAGGCAATGTCCAAACAGGCTGAAGAAACGGTGTTAGTGGCGGATTCCTCCAAGTGCGGAAGGGCGGGATTTGTGAAGGTCCTTCCCCTCTCGGAGGTGAGCACCGTTATTACCGATACGGGACTGGATCCGGAGGTAGAGTCCTTTTTAAGAGAACAGGAGTTGAGGATTATAAAAGTATGAACCTCAACATAAAGATGATAGATACAGCAAGATGATAGATACAGCAAAGAAAGATAAGTGAGGAGGAATCATGGCAAATGAACTATTGATGCCCAAACAAGGTAATACGGTAGAATCCTGCATTATTCTAGAATGGCATAAGAATGAAGGTGATACAGTAGCCACCGGAGATGTGGTCTGTGAAGTGGAGACGGACAAAGCCACCTTCGAGGTGGAGTCTACCCACGATGGTACTATACTAAAAACCTTTTACGAAGAGGGAGACGATGTCCCCGTCATGACCCCTATCGCCGTAATAGGCGAGGAAGGGGAAGATATCAGCGGACTGGGACCTAAAGAAGAGGCAAAGGAACAGGAAGAGGAACAGGGTGATGAAAGCGGCAAGGGAGCGGAAGCCGCCCCCTCCGGCGAAGCGGCAAAGCCCGCCGAGACAAAGCCGGCAGAGGCA
>CAYXSD010000144.1:0-4388 GCA_964466335.1 uncultured Spirochaetales bacterium | reverse complement strand
AGAGGCACCTGCGACGACCGGCGGAGCAGCCGCTTCCGGAAGCGGAAACGGAAAGAGCGGCGCGGCAGTGTCGCCCCGGGCGAAAAACTTCGCCGCCGCTGCCGGGATAGACCCGACCAGTCTTGCCGGAAGCGGTCCTTCCGGAAGGGTGATCGAGCGGGACATTCAGGCGGCAAGGAAGGGCATGGAGCCTCTAACACCGGCAGCCATAGCGGAGGTAAAGGCTTCCGGGAAGCAGCCGCCGGCGGCGGGGTCTGGCCTGGGCGGCCGGGTTACCGCGGAGGATGTCCGGGAAGCGGCCCCGGGGGCGAAGCCGGGTGCGGCCCGGTCAGCGGCCATTCCCGCGGCAGCGGGAGAGTTCCCCGGGCCGACCAGGGAAACCCCGGTAAAGGGTGTGCGGAAGGTAATCGCCCAGCGGATGCTGGAAAGCCTTACCACCACGGCCCAGCTTACCCTAAACAGTTCCGCCGCCGCCGGGGCCATCCTGGCATACCGGAAGAAGCTAAAGGAAAGCCCAGAGGAGCTGGGACTTAAGCGGGTAACCATTAACGATCTCATCCTCTTTGCCGTATCCAGGGTACTTCCCCAATTCCCCTTTATGAACGCCCATTTCAAAGGGGAAAGTATAGTTGAATTCGACAGGGTCCACTTAGGTTTTGCCGTGGATACCCCAAAGGGGCTTATGGTCCCCAATATTAAAAACGCCGATCTCTTGAGCCTTAGGCAGATCTCGGCGGAGACAAAGCGGCTCAGTGTTCTCGCCCAGGAGGGGAAAGCCGCCCCGGATGATTTAAGCGGCGGGACCTTTACCGTTACCAATCTGGGCGCCCTTGGTGTGGAAAACTTCACCCCCGTGCTCAATCCGCCGGAGGTGGGGATTCTGGGAGTCAGTTCGATACAGCTTAAGCCGGTCCGGAAAAACGGCGAAGTGGAATACGCGGATTCCTTAGGATTGAGTCTCACCATCAACCATCAGGCAGTGGACGGAGCGCCGGGGGCCCGGTTTTTAAAGGCCTTTTCTCAGCAGCTTGCAGTGTTCGAACTTCTCCTGGCTGAATAGGAGGATATAAGAATGAAGTACGATCTGATTATAATAGGCGCCGGTCCCGGAGGATACATTCCCGCGGAGCGGGCCGGGGCTATGGGAAAGAAGGTCCTCTTAATAGAGAAGGGCCACCTCGGCGGTGTATGCCTCAATGAGGGCTGCGTTCCCACCAAGACCCTCCTCAATTCGGCGAAGCTCTACACCCACGGCTTGGAGGCCGGCCAGTTCGGGGTACATTTCAAGGACGCCGAGTTCTCCCTAAAGGAGATGATGGACTGGAAGACCAAGGTAATCGAAACAATGCGGAAGGGGATTGCCTCTTCCATGAAACGCTTTAATGTGGAGGTCCTGGAGGGCGAGGCCCGGTTCGAAGGAGCGGGGAAGGTTTCGGTAAACGGTACAACCCACGAGGGGGAGAATATCCTCATTGCCACCGGTTCTTCGGCAGTGGTGATTCCCATTCCCGGGGCGGACAGCCCGAAGGTGGTCACCAACCGTGAGATCCTCCAGATCGAGGAGATGCCTAAAAAGCTTGTGGTCATCGGCGGCGGGGTCATAGGAGTGGAGTTCGCCTCCCTCTTCGCCAGTTTTGGTGTGGAGGTGGAAGTAATCGAGATGCTCGACGAGATTATCCCCTTGATGGACCCGGAGCACTCGAAACTCTTGCGGCGTGCCTTAAAAAAACAGGTAACCTTCACCTTAGGAGCCAGGGTAGAAGCCGTAAATGATGGAAAGGTCACCTACTCCATAGCCGGGAAGGACGGGAAAGCCGGGAAAGACGGTAAGGCTTTCCCGGAGAAGAAATCCGTTGAAGCGGACCTTATCCTCATGGCCGTTGGAAGAAGGCCTAACATAAAGGGCATGGGGTTCGAGGAAGCCGGACTGGACATCGGCCGCCAGGGAATTGTCGTAGACGAGAGAATGCGGACCAACCTGCCCGGGGTCTACGCCGCGGGAGACGTAACGGGAAAATCCCTCCTCGCGCATTCAGCGTCGAGGATGGGAGAGGTAGCAGTGAACAGTATGTTCGGCCCCGGCAAAAACGACCGGATGCGGTATCATGCCATTCCCTGGGCCCTCTACTCCCAGCCTGAAGGCGCGGGATGCGGACCCACTGAAGCGGAAGCGAAGGAGCAGGGAATCAACGTGAAAACCTCCTCTCTGCAGATGCGGGTAAACGCCCGGTTCTTGGCTGAGAACGGGGTAAAGGGTACCGGGGTCTGCAAGGTCGTGGTAGACGCCGACACGGACAGGCTCATCGGGGTCCACATGCTCGGAGGCGCCTGTTCGGAGATGATCCACAGCGCCGCGGCCATGATCGAAGCGGAACTCAGAGTGAAGGACATAAAAGAAATCGTATTTCCCCATCCTACGGTGTCGGAGATTATCCGGGACACCGTGTGGGAGATCGAATAAATAAAATAAGCAGTCTATAAGAGGAAGGAGAAGAAAACATGCCTAAATCAATAATTGTTGATCCAAAGGAAGTTAGAAAAAAAGAGACCATAAAGATCAAGGACATTCCGGTAAATCAGTATACACCGGATTTTGAAAAAGAGAAGAAGAAGTACGGAAAAGATGGATTAAAGAGGATTTACTGGGATATGCTCCTGATCCGGGAGTTCGAAACCATGCTTAACGAGATAAAGCAGCGGGGAAACTACCAGGGAATCGAATATAACCACCGCGGCCCCGCCCACCTTTCCATGGGTCAGGAATCCGCCGCGGTAGGCCAGGCCTACAATCTTGATCGGGAGGATTTTATCTTCGGGTCTCACAGAAGCCATGGCGAGATTTTAGCCAAGTGTTTATCCGCTGTCGCGAAGCTCGGGGAAAAGGATTTCGCCTCTATTATGGAATCCTACTTCGGCGGTGCGATCTATAAGGTTGTGGAAAAGCATCATAAGGGAGAAAATTTTCAGGACCTGGCGGAAAACTACATTCTTTACGGGACCTTAGCGGAGATCTTCGCCAAAGAAAACGGTTTTAATAAAGGTTTAGGCGGCTCCATGCACGCCTTTTTCGCTCCCCTGGGAAGCATGCCCAATAACGCGATCGTCGGCGGGTCCGGTGATATCTGTGTGGGTTCCGCCCTCTTCAAACGGATTAACAGAAAACCGGGAATCGTAATAGGGAATATCGGTGACGCCTCCATGGGATGCGGCCCCGTATGGGAGGGGATGATGATAGCCGCCATGGACCAGTACACCACCCTCTGGGATAAAGAGGTAGGCGGAGCTCCCCCCATAATGTTCAACTTCTTTAACAACTTCTACGGCATGGGCGGCCAGACAGCCGGAGAGACTATGGGCTATAAGGTCCTCGCCAGAATCGGCGCGGGAGTGAACCCAGACAACATGCACTCCGAACGGGTGGACGGCTACAATCCCCTGGCCGTAGCAGACGCGGTGGAGCGGAAGAAGAAGATCCTCCACGAGGGAAGGGGACCCGTGTTAATGGATACCATTACCTACCGTCTCAGCGGCCACAGCCCCTCGGACGCCATGTCCTACCGAACCAAGGAAGAGCTCGCTCTCTGGGAAGAGCAGGACTGCGTGCAATCCTTCGGGGAGTACCTTAAATCCAACAAGATCTTAAGCAAGGCCGATCTGGACAGCATGAAGGAGAAGGCGGTGGAGAAGATTTCCGCCACCATGAAGATAGCCATCGATATGGACATATCCCCCCGGGCGGAGGGAAAGCTTATAGAAGAGGTTATGTTCTCCAACCAGAAAGTTGAAAAATTCGATGAGAGGAAACCGGAAGTCCTCATCTCCAAAGAAGAGAATCCCCGGGTAAAGTCTCTCTCCAAGAAGAGCAGATACGGGCTGGACGAAAACGGAAAACCCCTCTCGGCAAACAAGATCTATGCCCTTAGGGACGGTCTCTTCGAAGCGATGCTTCACCGGTTTTATATCGATCCCACCATGGTCGCCTACGGCGAAGAGAACCGGGACTGGGGCGGCGCGTTCGCTGTCTACCGGGGTTTGACCGAAGCCCTGCCGTATCACCGGCTCTTTAACTCCTCCATCTCGGAGGGGGCTATTGTCGGATCAGCGGTGGGATACTCCCTCTCCGGCGGCCGTGTTGTGGCGGAACTGATGTACTGCGATTTCATGGGCCGAGCAGGAGATGAGATATTCAACCAGATGGCAAAGTGGCAGAGCATGAGCGCCGGTGTCCTCACCATGCCCTTGGTCTTAAGGGTAAGTGTGGGAAACAAGTACGGCGCCCAGCACTCCCAGGACTGGACGAGCATTGTCGCCCATATTCCGGGCCTCAAGGTGATGTTCCCCGCCACCCCTTACGACGCGAAGGGAATGCTCAACCTCGCATTAAGCGG
>CAYXSD010000143.1:3203-6514 GCA_964466335.1 uncultured Spirochaetales bacterium | reverse complement strand
ATGTAAGGAAATAATAAGGCGAATTATAGGAGAAGTCAAATTTTGTTTCTTTCTCCTTTGCTTCTGTTTCGGTTCCTTGTATTGACATATAGGTACACCCTGGGTACTCTTGCACAGTGGAAAAAGCTGAACTTACGATAACCGCTGAATTGGCCTGTTTGGAACTCACCGATGAAGACAGAGATGAGCTTGGAAGTGCCGTCTCTCAGATGCTGGAGTACTTTTCGAAGATGGCTGAACTTGAGGTGGACAATCTGGAACCGACGACTCACGCACTGCTCTCGAAAAACAGATTGCGGAGGGATGAAACAGTGCCGAATGAAGCCGCCCCGGACGAACTCTTAGAATTGGCCCCGGAGCTGGACATTCGGTTCATTGTTATTCCTAACGTGTTATAAAATACAACATACATACGGATAATTACGATGTCTTTACAGGACGGAAAATCTCCATTTGCCCATTGGGCTGAAATAGTAACCTCGGAAGAAAAAAAAGAAGACTATCTGGACTATGTTCGGGAATGGGAAAAAACCATTGCTGCTTTTCTCTTCTTTTCCCCGGATAAGGGCGTTTCATTAAAGAGAGAACTAAGGAGAACGAAGGAAGGGGAAGCCTTGGAAGAGGGTCTTAACAATATTCCCTTTGGAGTAAAGGACAATATTGCCGTAAAGGGCTTTCCCCTTACCTGCGGATCTAAGATGTTAGAAAACATGATTTCTCCCTATACGGCCACAGCTGTGGAGAAACTGCTTTGTGCCGGAGCAGTCCCAGTGGGAAAGACCAATCTAGACGAGTTCGGAATGGGTTCCTCCAACGAAAATTCCGCCTTAGGGGAGACCAACAACCCCTGGGACCGAACACGGGTAACCGGCGGCTCCAGCGGCGGCTCCGCGGCGGCGGTGGCAGCCGGGGAGGTCCCCTTTGCGCTGGGCTCCGACACCGGAGGGTCCGTGCGGCAGCCCGCGGCGTTCTGCGGGGTGTACGGGCTTAAACCCACCTACGGAACGGTGTCTCGGTACGGATTGGTAGCCTATGCCTCTTCCCTGGAAGTAATTGGAATATTGAGTGGGAATGTGGAACAGGTAAAACAAGTGTATAACACAGTCCGAGGATACGATCCGAAGGACCACAGCTCTTTAGAGTACGAAATGCCGGAGGAAGTGCTCAAAGAGACCTACACTGTGGGTATTGTCAAAGGAGAAATGGACATCCAGGAGGAGGTAAAGGAGACCTTCCTCGAAACCCAGGAGAGGATAAAAGAACTCGGGTGGACTATTAAACCCATAGAAATACCCCACATGGATTATATGGTCCCCGCCTATTACACCATTGCAACAGCCGAAGCCTCGGCCAATCTTGCCCGATATACGGGGATACGCTACGGGCACAGACCTGAGGGCGCGGCCACACAGGAAGAGTTGGTCCGGGCTTCCCGAACAGCCGGATTCGGAGAAGAGGTGAAACTGAGGATACTCTTGGGGACCTACGTTCTTCGCTCCGGTTTTCAGGACCAGTACTACGGACGGGCCCAGAAGGTGCGGACCGCCATCAGGAATGATTTCCATCGGGCCTACGAGGATGTGGACCTTATCCTATCCCCTGTCTTTCCCGTTCAGGCCTTCCCCAAGGGTAAAACGGCGCTTGACCCCTTTCAGCAGAAACTTGCGGACCGATACACCTGCAGCGCCAATCTTACTGGAATGCCCGCTTTTAGTTTTCCCACACCCCTAAAAAAAGGTCTTCCTGTGGGAATGCAGTTTCTGGCCCCCCCATTCCATGAGGAGCGGATCTTCGACGCGGTAACAAAGCTTAACAAAAACGTTCAGCTGCCCCGTCCTTCGGGAGTAAAGGATTGGGGGGAAGGATGATGGAATACCGGACCTATATCGGCTTGGAAATTCACATTCAGCTTCTTACGAAGACAAAGGCCTTCTGTTCCTGCTCCGCTTCCTACGGAGCGGAACCGAATACCCATATCTGTCCTGTCTGTCTGGGATACCCCGGAGTGCTTCCGAGTCTCAACGAAGAGGCCGTCTTTATGGCGTACATAGTGGCAAAGGCCCTAAACTGCAAACTGAGCAAAAAAGCCGTTTTCGAGCGGAAGAACTACTTCTATCCCGACATGCCGAAGAACTATCAGATTTCCCAATACGCCTCTCCCGTGGGGCTTAAGGGCAGAACGGATGTACTGATAGAGGGAAGTAAAAAAGAAATCGGTATTCACGATGTTCACCTGGAAGAAGACGCGGGAAAGATGATTCACCGGGGAGCAGAGTCGTTTCTGGATTACAATAGGGCCGGTACACCCCTTTTGGAAATTGTAACCGAACCGGACATAGAAAGCGGGGAAGAGGCGGAGCTGTTTATTCAACGATTCCGTCGGTTGGTCCGTTACCTGGGTGTTTGCGACGGAAACATGGAGGAGGGCTCTCTCCGCTGCGATGCCAACATCTCCATAAACGAAGAGGGTAAGGGGCTGGGAGTGAAAACCGAGGTAAAGAACCTAAACTCGTCGAGAAACGTGAAACATGCCTTAGAGTACGAGATTCATCGACAAAAAGAAGTCCTTGCTTCCGGTAAGAGGGTAATCCAAGAGACCCGGCTCTGGGACGTTAACGAAAGTGTTACTCAGGGAATGAGGAGCAAGGAAAGCGCCAACGATTACCGGTACTTTCCCGAACCGGACCTGCCTCCTTTTAGGCCGAGCGAGGATTTTTTTATTCGCCTTACTAAGGCTTTGGTAGAGCTTCCGGAGGAACGAAAAAATAGATTGATAGAGGAGTACCATCTTACTGAAGAGCAAGCCGACTTCATCTGTGAGGACCGAACAACAGCTGATTTCTTCGAATCCGCCCAGACATTGGGTGCTGGAAGCGCGCAGGTTGCCTCTTGGCTGTCCTCGGATATTCAGCGAATATTGAACCGGGACGGGCTTCTCTTGGAGAAGAGTCCCTGTACCCCAAAACGCCTTGCTTCCCTCATCAAGTTGATAGAGGAGGGGACCATAAGCGGGAAAATTGGAAAACAAGTCTTAGAGTTCGTTTTTTCCGAAGATAAAGATCCTGCTGTTATTGTGGAGGAGAAGGGGCTGAAACAAATTGCGGATACCGGCGCTGTTAAGGCAATGGTGGAACAGGCTGTCGGGGAAAACAGCAAGGCGGTGGAACAGATTAAAGGGGGAGATCTGAAACCCCTGGGGTTTTTAGTGGGACAGGTTATGAAAATATCCTCGGGGAAGGCGGACCCGAAACTGGTACAAAAACTATTACGAGAAAAACTACTGGGATAGAGCGGCTGTATAGAGAACTGCT
>CAYXSD010000143.1:0-3103 GCA_964466335.1 uncultured Spirochaetales bacterium | reverse complement strand
GAACTGCTCTATCCTGACAAAAAAAGAGGAGAGAGGTAATGAATGTGTATCGTACACATCTCTGCAACCAACTGAGAAAGAGTGACACGGGAAAAGAAGTTACCCTGTCCGGGTGGGTCCATAACCATAGGGACCATGGGGGAGTCCTTTTTATCGACCTTCGCGACCATTACGGGATTACCCAGCTGGTCTGCTATCCGGATAGGCCGTTTTTAAAAGACTTGGCCCATACACAAAAGGAGACAGTTCTCAAGGCCACAGGGACAGTAAGCCCCAGAAGCGAAGAAACGGTGAATCCTAAATTGGATACAGGAGAGATCGAAGTTACCCTCGATTCTTTCGAAGTCCTCGGCGCTTGCGATCCACTGCCCTTTGCCGTTTTTCCTGAGGACAAAGAGCCGGAGGAACTGAGGCTTACGTATCGCTTTGTGGATCTGAGAAGGGAAACGATTCATGAGAGGATAGTGCTCCGTTCAAAAGTTACCGATATGGTAAGACGGACCATGACGCAGATGGGGTTTTTAGAAATCCAAACCCCTATCCTCACCGCGTCCAGCCCGGAGGGGGCCCGGGATTATCTTGTGCCTTCCCGGGTGCATCCCGGCAAGTTTTACGCTCTTCCCCAGGCCCCACAGCAGTATAAACAGCTTTTAATGGTCTCCGGTTTCGATAAGTACTTCCAAATTGCCCCCTGTTTTCGGGACGAAGACGCCCGGGCCAATCGCAGTCCCGGGGAATTCTATCAGATCGATATGGAAATGGCTTTTGTAGAGCAGGAGGATATTTTTGCTGTAGTGGAACGTCTCTTTACCCAGCTATTCACCTCTTTCACCAATGCAGAGGTCGACAAGGCGCCCTATAAGAGAATTCCCTACCGGGAGTCGATGCTCACCTACGGTACGGACAAACCGGATCTAAGAAATCCGCTTATTATTCAGGATGTTACCGAGGCCTTTCGGGGGTCCGAGTTTAACGCCTTTGCCCGGGTTATTGAAAAAGGAGGCGTGGTAAGGGCAATAAAGGTCCCGGGAATTGCCGATAAACCCCGCAGTTTTTTTGATAACATGATCCTCTTTGCACAGTCGGTGGGGTCTAAGGGCTTGGCCTACATTGTCTGGACAGATGGACAGGTGAAAAGCCCCATAGCAAAATTTTTATCCGAGGAACGTATTGCCTCCATTGCCCAAACCTGCGCTGTAGACCAGGGAGATGTGGTATTCTTTGTCTGTTCCAACGAAAAGGACGCATCAAGAATTGCAGGGGAAGTACGGACCCATCTTGGGCGGGAGTTAGACCTCTTGGAAAAGAACGCCTACCGTTTCTGCTGGATCGTAGACTATCCCATGTACGAGATGGACGAACATACCAAGAAGATCGAATTTTCTCACAACCCCTTTTCCATGCCCCAGGGTGGTTTAGAGGCCCTGAAAAAGCAGGACCCCTTGGATATCCTGGCCTATCAGTACGATATTGTCTGTAACGGAGAGGAACTTTCCAGCGGGGCAATCCGAAATCATCGTCCCGAAATAATGTACAAAGCCTTTGAAATCGCCGGGTACACCAAGAAAGAGGTGGATGAAAAGTTCGGCGGGATGATAAACGCCTTCAAACTGGGAGCCCCGCCCCACGGCGGGATCGCCCCCGGATTGGACAGAATCGTTATGCTTATAGCAGATGTGGAGAATATCCGGGAGGTGGTGGCCTTCCCCATGAACCAGAAGGCCCAGGACCCCATGATGGACACCCCCCGGGAGGTGACGGACGCTCAGCTTAAGGAACTCCGTTTGAAACTGGTAAAGGAAGAGAAAAAAGACCCGGAGACCTCTGCGTAAAAGTCTTCGGGCCTCTAGTAACTGGTTACCCCTTTACCAGCTGTTCAACGATATCCCGAACATTCTTAATATCCGTTAGGTCCATAGGCAGGGTAAGTTTTGTCCCCTTCCTTGCCAGGTTCCCCAGTTCGTGGATGTAGGTCTCGGCAATACGCAGGGTCACCGCCTCCTCCCCTCCGGGCTCTTTAAGGGCCGCCGCCAGGGTGTCTATACTCTCCGCGGTGGCCTTGGAGAGGGTAAGGATCTCTTCCGCCTTTCCCTGGGCCTCGTTTATAAGCCGGTTTTTTTCACCGTCGCTTCGGTTTATTACCTCTTCCACCTGGGCCTGGCTGGAGTTTATCTTTGCCTCCATTACCCCGATGCTCCGGGCAATATCTGCCCGCTTCTCCCGTTCCGCCCTCATCTGTACCTCCATGGCCTGGAGGACATTATCGGGGACGGAGATATTCTGGATCTCGTATCGGGTCACCCGCACCCCCCAGGGGTCCGAAGCCTCATCCACGGCTTGTACAATTTCACCGTTTATCTTTTCCCTTACTTCGAAGGTTTTGTCCATCTCCAGTTTCCCCATAACAGAGCGCATGGTGGTCTGGGCAAGCTGGATGGTGGCGTATTCGTAGTTACGGATGCCGTAACTCGCCTTTTTAGGATCAACTACCTGAAAGTAGAGGACCCCGTCCACGTTGACCTTTACGTTGTCCAGGGTAAAGCAGGACTGGGAAGGGACGTCCACGGCACGCTCTTTTAAGCTATGTTTGTAGCGGACCTTATCAATAAAGGGGACCAGGATATGAAAACCCGATTCAAGGGTAGAGGAGTACTTTCCCAAGCGCTCAACCACCATTACCATTTTTCCCGGGACGATCCTTATGCTGCGGACCAGGGCAATAAAAACGACTAAAAAGAGGGCGCCGAAAACAATGTAGATTGGAAGATTGGGATTCATGCTCTACCTCCTTCTTCTCTTTCCTCTCCGCTATGGGAACGACTGTCTCTTAAATCTGAGGCTTTTTCTGTCTTGGGGCCGGAAGTCCCGGCAACGACTGAAGATCGTCGGCGCGTGGATGTCGAGGTTTCCGTTTCTCCCCGGATAACTGTAGCCAGAGACTGAATGGTAGCCAGGTCATAGGGGAGTACCGAGGTATCCGAGGACTGAAAGATGGACCCGATCCGTTGAATAAACTGTTCGGCTATTCTTAAGGATACGGCATTCTTTCCCCCTTTCTGGTCTATTGCCCGGGCGATCATTTTTATCCCCTCCGCAGTGGCGG
>CAYXSD010000142.1:0-6526 GCA_964466335.1 uncultured Spirochaetales bacterium | reverse complement strand
CCGGTGAAGGTTTAAGGGTCTTCTTTCCCGGTTTCCATCCTGAAGGAGTTGCTTCCGTTCCTTTGGACTTTCTTACCAGCTGGAAGGCTTGGATCTGGCGCAGGGTTTCCGCGACGTTCCGTCCCACCGGCGGGGTGAGGACTTCAAAACCCTGGATGTTACCATCAGGATCGATGAGGAACCTTCCCCTGGTATTAACCCCGGCGTCTGCATCGTAGACCCCGTAGGCAGTACCGAGCAGTCCGCCTCCGTCTGAAAGCATGGGAAAGGGCACGCCGCCCTCTACCATCTTGGATAATTCATGGTCATTCCACATTTTGTGAACATAGATACTGTCAACACTTACTGAAAGGACTGTTACGCCCAGTTTTTTAAATTCTTCGTGTTTTTCGGCGACCGCCGAAATTTCAGTAGCTCAGACAAAGGTGAAATCACCGGGATAGAAACAGAGTACCACCCATTTGCCGAGATACTCGGAGAGTTTAACTTCGACAAATTTTCCTTGATGATAAGCAGGTGATGAAAAATCTGGTGCTTTTTGTCCAACTTGGATCATAGACTTTTTTTCCTCCTTAGGGATTGATTTTTCTTCGGAGGCCGCCGCCGCGGATTCTCCGCCCACGGGCCCACCTTTTGGTCTCTGGCAGCCCGGCTTGAAAGCTTCAGGCATGGTTTCCTCCTCATGATGAAGTGTATACCGTAATCGGTAAAAATAGGAATAATACCTATTCTCATTACCATTGTACTATCTTTGGAAAATAAATCAAGTCAAGGGTCGCGTTCAGCCGCTTTCAAATGTAATCCATTTTGAGATTTGCTCAAGGGTTCAACGAGTCCACCGCGTTAAGGAGTTCTTCGTTGGATGGTATGTCGGACATGGCGTGTCCGTAGTGAACGAAGCGGAGCATACCGGACTTGTCCACTATCAATTGTGCCGGCATTCTACCTAACTTGAATAGTTTCACTTCCTGCCCGTAGAGTTTAAGCACCCGATGCTCAGGATCGGGCAGCCCGATGAAATCCAGGTCTTCCTTTTCCCAGTATTTCTTGAATGCCTCCGCGTCTTCGGGACCGACAACGAGGATTTCCGTATCTCTTTGTATGAACTTTTGGTAATCTTGGCGCAACTGCGCCATGTGCCTGCGGCAAAAAGGTCACATGAAGCCACGGTTAAAAACGATGATAACGTGTTTTTCCCCTTTATAATTGGAGAGACTCACCTCTTTTTCGGTAAAATCCTCTAATGTGAAATCCGGTGCTTTTGTATTCAACTCTACTCTTGCCATTATTGTCTCCTTGGTACAAGAGTAATGTCTTGTGTCCCCCGGGGTCAAGAAAATCTGCCTCGATTGACAGCATAGCGGCAAAGATTTACACTTTCTTCGGAAGCTGATGGGATCTGGTGGTCTCCGCGGTCTTCAAAACCGTTGGGCGCGTAGAAGCGTCGGGAGGTTCGATTCCTCCCTCTTCCGTAAAAATCATGGAAAAGAATCAGCTGTCAGCACTCCCGCAAATCGAAACACTCCTTAAGGACTCCGGGGTAAAACAGGCTATCGAATCCCTAAGCAGACCTATCGTGACTGAGATTGCCCGGACCGCTGTAGAAAAAATCCGACATTCTGTTTTAAGCGGGACGGCGGAGGTGCCTCCGGTTTTTGAGATTATCGAAGAGGTTATTGCAGCCTGTCGATCCGCGGAAAGGGAAAAGCTGCAAAAAGTTGTTAACGCCACGGGGATCATCATTCATACCAATATGGGAAGGGCCCCGCTCCTTCGGGAGGTGTGGAAGGAGGCGGAGGAGATAAACTGTGGTTACTCTAACCTGGAGTTCGATCTAAAAACCGGGAAGCGGGGAAAGCGGAAGGGACTTATTCCGTCGCTTCTTGCTGCCATTGCGGGGGCCGAGGATGCCCTGATCGTAAACAACAACGCCGCCGCGGTGCTGTTAATGCTCCACACCTTTGCCGAGGGGAAGGAGGTAATGGTAAGCCGGGGAGAGCAGGTGCAGATCGGCGGAGGGTTCAGGATACCGGAGATTCTTGCCCAATCCGGAGCCCAGCTTGTTGAGATCGGCACGACTAACATTACTACCGAAAAGGACTACCTAAATGCCTTTTCAGAGCGTACCGCCATGGTCCTTTCGGTGCACCGCTCCAACTTTGCGCTCCGCGGATTCGCCTCTTCCCCATCCGTCCGGGAACTCGCCGCGATCAAACCGAGGGGGGTGCTCCTCTGCGTGGACCAGGGTTCGGGAGTCTTGGACGAGACCCTCCCGGGGGAAGTTTCCGTTTGCTCCCATCTGCGATACGGGGCGGACTTGGTGAGTTTCTCGGGGGATAAGGTCTTCGGCGGGCCTCAGGCCGGGATCATCGTGGGAAAGAAGGAGCTAATAGCGGAAATGGGGAGGCATCCCCTTATGCGGGCGTTTCGGCCCGGAAAAACGGTCTACTCTTTACTTGAGGGAACCCTGGTCCTACGGTTAAACAGAGGAAAAACCGAGGTTTCCCGAATCATATCGATGGACATGAAAGAACTAAGATCCAGGGGAAGGAAGATTATAAAAGGATGTAATAAGGAGATGGTATCCCTTGTAGAGTCCGCCATTACCACCGGCGGCGGGTCATCTCCAGATGAGTACTTTCACTCCCTCTCTGTCCGAATTGATACCGAAGGACCGGCGGACAGGGTCCTGAAGGCTTTAAGAGCTGCCAGCCCCCCGATAATCGGGACCATATCCGAAGACCGGGTTCATCTAAACCTTTCAACCATCCAAGAGGATGAGATACCCCATATAAGAAGACAGTTAGAAGAGGTTTTGGGAGCATAGTATGCTGCACATTATTGGAACAGCCGGGCATGTGGACCACGGAAAGACGGCCCTCATAGAAGCCCTTACAGGAATTAACGCGGACAGACTCCCTGAGGAGAAGTCCCGCGGAATGACCATCGACCTCGGATTTGCCCACTTCGAAGGCCCCGACGGTAATCCCGTGGGAGTAATCGATGTGCCCGGCCACGAACGGTTTATCCGGAACATGGTGGCAGGTGCCTGGAGCCTCTCCTGCGCCCTACTGGTTATTGCCGGGGACGAGGGCTGGATGCAGCAGACGGAGGACCATGCCCGGGTTCTTGAGGCTATGGGGATTCCTGAGATTGTCTGTGTTATTTCAAAGATCGATACAATCGAAAAGGATATCCTCCAATACGTCACTGAAATCGCCGAAGAGAACTGCACCAGGATATTTAATAAAGAGATTAATAGTATTCCCGTATCCTCAACAACGGGAGAGGGAATCGATATCCTCCGGAGCGTTCTGTTTGATATTGTCCAATCACTGCCGGATAAGAAGTTCGACGGACCCGGCTTTGTACACATCGATCGGGTCTTTACTATTAAGGGATCAGGGACGGTCATTACAGGGTCCCTTTCCGGCGGGAAGCTTTCCGAGGGAGAGGAAATCACCATACTGCCTAAAGGTATTACAACAAAAATCCGAGGAATCCAGTCCTACTATAGTGCTGTTTCCACTGCCTACCCTGTCTCCAGGGTCGCCTGCAATCTACAGGGGGTAAAGAAGGAGGATATTTCCCGGGGCTGTATAGCCGCCGCAGCTCCCGCGAAATTCTGGACTGAGAAAGAGTTCATTGTTCAGTGGGAAGAATCGGACAAGGACCGGAAGTCCATTAAGAACCATATGGAACTGGAATGTGCCTTCGGTACCGGTCATACTATCGGGACCATACATTTTCTCAGGACCCCCGGCTTCGCGAGGATGGTACTGAAAGAACCCATAGCGGTTTCCTGGCTAGAGACTTTTTTGCTCATCCGCCAGGGAGGACACAGGATCCTAGGAAAGGGCCGTTTTATCCGGGCCGGGAAAACGGACCGGCATTTTAGAATACGGCTCTCTTCGATTCTTACGCAGTATCCTGTTCCTGAGTCCATACAAGAAGAATCGGTGCTTCAATTTCTCCTGAACGAATGGCTGGCTTTTACCTCAGATTCTGAAAGAGAGGCGGTTGAAGCGTTCGCTAAAGCTGAGAAATTGAAAACGCGTTTAGTAAAGGATTCAATTGTACTGGTAAAGCGGTTTGCTAAGGAATTGGATGCCTTGAAAAGACTTGCCTCTCGGCCGGGAGGAGTGAGTAAGGCTGAGTTTTTTCAGTCCTTGGCCCTTCCCGGGGTAATAAAAGAGCGTCTTTTAGAAGAAGGTTTGAAAACAAATACCGTTGTACAGAACGACCAAATACTGATTAATCCCGAACAGTTAGACGGCGAAGCTTCCTTGTCGCCCCTGGCGAAGAAACTTCTCGATAGGCTGACTGAATCCCAAAGCAAGGGACTCCAACTAAAAGAAATACCGGAGCCCGGCGCGAAGAAGGAGCTTAGGAACCTCGCCCGGATAGAGAAGGTGGTTGCCCTGGAGGGGGACATCTATTTCAGCACCGAGAACTTTAACGCCTTAGCAGGTTCTGTTATGGAGGGGCTTTCCTCAGGTTCAACTTTTTCTATTCCCGAAGCGAAAGATAAAACGGGTTTATCAAGAAAATACATCATCCCCCTTTTGAACAAGATGGAGGAGAAGGGCATGGTAAAGCGAGAAGGGGACAGCCGCGTCGTACGATAATGAATTTTGTATTTTGATGGGCCTCTTAGCCCCGCATGTCCGCATAGATTTCCGCGATTGTATGCTGATATAGGTTAAATGTTTCTAAAACATCGGCCCCGAAACGGTCTTCCCCTCTTAGACCGCTGCGATCGTCGAGCCGGATAATATCCATCGTCTTCTCATGGCTTAGCCCCGGCTTGTACTGCCGGGCCGATCTGAGGGCATCGTAGGTGTCCGCTAGAGAAACGATTCTCGCGGTAAGTGGTATTTCCGTGCCCTTCGCTGGACGTAAGGCATCATACTCGCTCCTCGTCTTGCTTGATAAAGTACAACGGCGTCCAGTTGCGTCAATAATCGGCGGATAGCCGGCTCCGTTCCACATCTGGTGATGGTTCAATGCGATCTCGTATGCCATGGCGAGACGCGGCTCCGACTGGCCGCAGCAGTTCATCATCCTCTCAATGATCTGTGCGCCGTAAATCGTGTGCATCTCCATTTCTCTGCGTTCCTCCGGAGTGAATGCCCGATTGAGCTTGATAAGATGGGGCATGGCTACCTTCCCGATATCGTGCATCGCCGCTACCTGACCTATATGGGTTTGCCCCTTCTTCTCTATACCGAGCTTCTCGGCGAGGAGGCGGGAGTACTCATTGACCCTTAGGATGTGCATACCGGTGATTTCGTCGCTGTATTCGGCGGCGGCACAGAGGCCGGTCACCGACTGGAGGAATTTACGTTCGTTCTCCGTTGCCAGAGAGAGAAGGGTACTCACGGACCTGGCGCTGTTGACGATGACCTCCATTGCCAAGAGGTCTTCTGATTCGATGGACCGATTCAGATTGAAAGCAATGATGGAGATATCCCCCTCATGATAGTTAATAAAATTGCGAATGGACGATCCGATGAACTGTATTACACGCTCATCAAAATGATAGGCCCGGCGGAACTCCTCTTGGGTATAGATATTCCCGAAACTACCGCCCGCGCCGACTTCATCGTAGGAAAGGCGTTCCTTCCGCCGTGAAAGCCATATTGGCGCGTTGGACTCCTTTGAAATCTTTATCGGAGCGGATATCTCCATGTCGATAGACCCGGCAATACCGTCGGAAGATATATCCGGTTCTATGTATTCATTATATCCGGGTCTCTTTCCTTGCCTGTACGCAAGTCCTTCGAGTCCCGAATCGTAGATCCGGGCGATAAAGACCCCTTCATAACCGAGATCTATCATGAGACCGGCGAGTTTGGAAAAACTGGTGTCTTCTTCTATAAGATCTGAGAGGTCCCTTATCAAGTCATCGCTGAAGTCGCGGATTTTTGAAAGTTTCTCGTTCAATTGCAGCCTCGAGGTAATATCCTCGAGCCAGACGAGGAAGATACGCCCCCGCTCGCTTTTTCCCGTTTTTATCTTGTACCACTTGTTGAAGGGTGGCGAGTAACACTCCACGGGGCCGCACTCCTCGCTTCCCTCATCGAGACAGTGCATCACCCTGGCCTTGCCCTCTTTATCCAGCAAGTCGCCTATACTCTGTATCCCCCTCTCCTCGAAATTCTCGTGTGTTTTGCCTGAGGAAAGCAGAATTGAACCGTCCGGATTCATGAGAAAGACGGGGTCCCTTCGGCGGGCGGGGAGAGAAAGAAGCATTTCCTTATGCCGACTGGAAAATTTAACATAGGACTTGGAAAATGCCTGGACGAAGATTGGAACGAGGTAAGGAACAATGGAGGCAAAAGGCGAACTGCCCTGCAGTGTTAAAATGAGCAGTCCGATACCAATGGCAATGAGGTAGTTAACCGGTCCTAAGAATTCATGAGCTAAATAACGAAGATAGACGGAAATCGTGTTCATGTACTTCTTAAAAAGCTGATTACGAAGCATTACTTCCCCTGAGGCGTAAGCCACTTTTCAAAGGGCC
>CAYXSD010000141.1:3181-6555 GCA_964466335.1 uncultured Spirochaetales bacterium | reverse complement strand
GAAGAGGTCCTCAAAGACCTTGCTTCCCTCTCTCAGTTATAGGAATAAGCGGGAGGATATTCTCCCGCCTATACCTTCCGTCGACCTTCCCTCAGTTACGTACTCCAGGAGCCGGTCCCGGTCCCGGTTATTTCCAGTGGGCTTTTATATAGGCTTCAATCTCCTCTTCCAGTCCTTGATCGATTGGGGGCTTTTCGTAGGATTCTATAATCTGGAGGGCCTTCTCGTGGGCCACATGGACCGCTTCTTTTTTGCCTCTTGAGCGCCATCCCTCGTAATCGGGAGACCTGAAGATTTCATCCGTCATGAACTCGCTCCGGTAGTTCAGCAACGTGTGCTCCTGGTCAATGTAGTAGCCCCCGGGCCCCACGGAGCCGATAACATCCACGGCAAGGGTGTTCTCATTCATGGTAACCGGCTCTAGAAACCGCTTTGCCTGGGCAATCACTTCGGCGTCCAAAATGACTTTTGCCAGAGAAGCACCTACGTAACTGGCCAACAGCCCGCAGGCGGGGAGGAAGTTCGGACCGTCCTGAAGGACCGAGAGGGTGCTGAGCATGGCCTGTGCCCCGCCTTGAAAATCACAGATGGGGGAATCGGTAAGCCCCGCCCCGCCCCGGCAGAGAAGCCCGTAGAAACGTCCCATCTGTACACCGGAGCGCTCAATTAAACGGGTTTCCGCGGCGCCGAACCGGGGACGGAGGGTCTGCATGTCCGCCCTGCCGCCGATGGCACCGTAATAGACAGGGGTACCGGGGCGGATGAGCTGGGTAAGGACTAAGGGAGCCAGGTTCTCGCAGTTCTGAAGCACCACCATTCCAGCCAAGGTACAGGGACCGGTGGTAGCGGCCACCGGCATGGAGGCCATATGAAGAGCGATGCCGCAGCGGGCGTACTCCATGAGGTTAAGACAATCCTCCTCCACCATGGTCAACGGAGAGGTCACAATTGCAGTTGTCCTTCCGTAGGATACGCTGAAATCGCTTCGGGCCTTCATATCCTCCCGGGTAACTCCGTAGGAGAGAGCGATGAGATCTATGGTTTCATCCCCAGTATAGAGTGGCGGCTTGTCCGTAAGGGTCAGGGCTTCCCGGAGTATCTCGAAGTAAATATTCTTCATGTCCCCGTCGCTGGGAAAGGCCAGAGGGTTCCAATGCTCGTAGACATCCAGCATATGGGTGAGTTTCGTCACCTGGATTAGGTCATTCATGGTGGTCCGCTCATAGGAGCCGTCGGGTTGTACCATCAACACCGCTCCTCGACCGGTCCCGAAGGTATGGACTCCCGGCTCCATTCGGATGTTCCGCTCCGGGTTTCTACCGAGGATGGTAAACTCCTTGGTCGCGGATTCTATTGCACTAAGGACCTGCTCTTCGGTAAAGAAAACGGTTTTTCCCTCCACCTTAAAGCCGCGGTGCTTAAACATCTCCAGCGCTTCGTTACAATTAAACTTGAACCCTGTTTTCTTGAGCACCTTCATGCTTGCATCATGGATCTCTTGTTTCTCCTCCTGAGATAGGGGGTAGGAGAAGTGTACCGGTGCTTCTGTCCTCTTGGACAACTTATCTAATCGGGTGGTTACAATATCCATATAGATGCATCTCCTTACCGGTTTATTATGAGTCTTAACGCACCATTGTGCGGGCCGGGTTTGCCTGCTTCGCTGAGCGAAGAAAAAGGCCGGACAAAAATTGTCCGGCCCTCTTTATTTATCGTTCCTTTAATCCAAGGATGTACTCGACTTCTTCCGCCTTCGAATCTTCTAAGGGAGTTCCTTTGGCTTCGTCCATTAAAGCTACGGCCTTTTCTTTGACCCGGGTTTTCATGGTTTTTGATCCCGCTGATTCCCATGCCTCATATCGCTGTCTCGCAACAAGGGAGGGTTCCCAGAAATCCCTAAAATGCCTCATTGTGTGGTCCTCGGTCATGAAATCCCCGCTGGAACCTACGTTGTGTATTACATCCACCGCCAGGGTCTCATCATCAACTTTAATACCTTCGAAGAAATAGCGGAGCATACTGATAATTTCAGTTGTGTACACCATCATTTCCGGAGACTGGGTCAACCCTGCTTCTATATATCCCACATCGTGGATGAGGTTAGTACCGGAATGGAGGGCATTGTACACGGAAAAAACAGCGTCGGCCGCTGCCTGTTCATCGAACACACAGGTGTCCGAGTGCCCCGAATAACCCCAGGTGGGAAGCTTGTAGTAGCGTCCCATATCGGCTATACCAAGGCGGGCCAGCTGAAACTCCGGGGCCCCGTAGGCGCTCACTGAAGTCCTCATATCCAGGTGGTTCAACCCGCTGCCGAAGGCGAAGGGGGCACCGGTCCGCTTGAGCTGGTGAATTACCAGTCCGCTTAGGGCCTCGGCGGTGCCGATAGCCAAACCGCCGGCAATAGTAGTGGGGGCGGTTCCTCCCATCATAGGCGCGGGAGAGTGGACCACCGGGGTTGCTGTTTTGGCCAT
Organism: uncultured Spirochaetales bacterium; assembly: GCA_964466335.1. GTDB lineage: Bacteria > Spirochaetota > Spirochaetia > SPDA01 > CAYXSD01 > CAYXSD01. Next base: position 4,081 of record CAYXSD010000141.1, on the reverse strand, counting down.
TACAAGAAGCTTCTCCATGGCGGTCCTGCTCTGTTTCAGGGGTGTGGAGGGTTCGCAGTAGAGGAGGAGGGTGGGATTCATTTCAAGTTCTTTATCTCCTCCGGCCACATAGGCCGCGGCGGAAATTATACGCTCGCAGTCTTCCCCGTCATCGCAGACAAAAACAACAGGTTTCGTCGTGTTCTTAATCATTTCCGCGTACTGCTTTCTGTAGGTGTTCCCTTTAAAATCGGAGGGGATTCCGCAGGACATGATAAAGTCAAGTTGGGGAAGAGAGTCTACCAGTCTGTATACCTTTGTTATGTCCTCTAAGGTACAGAGTCTCCGTTCTCCACTTTTTGGATCGATGTAGGTAACACAGTCGGAACCGGGACCGAAGTTTACGTTACGCTCGTAGAGGGGGGCCGCTTCCTCTCCGCTTCCCCGTGAACAGAGGGAGATTACCGAAGGGGGCTGCTTTAGTGCCCATTCGACGAGTTGGGGCGGATAGAATACCTTGTTTTCTTCTTTGACGATACATCCGGCATCTTTTAAGAGTTTCAGTGCCTCTTCATGAAATACCTGCACCCCTGTGTGACGGAGAATTTCCAACGCCGCGTGGTGGATCCTCTCGCACTGTTCATCTGTCATAAAATTGAGTTTTGGTCTTACAATGTGTGATAGGGCCATGTTATAGACCTCCTTATCAAATAGAATTTTGTATTGGACTGAAGGCACTCCCCTTTGGAAATACCATCAATTTTCCTGTGAAAAGTATAGACCCCGGTTCTTTTTATTGTCAAACCATTCAGTTTCAAATAATGAGATTTTAACAGGCTTAGGCCCAAAAATTGCTTAGTTTTCTCAATAATCGATAATTCAATATCATACACATTCACACGGTATACAGCTTGTATAAAG